>JBEEJX010000165.1:0-9879 GCA_041168965.1 Actinomycetota bacterium | reverse complement strand
ACAACAAAACTGGCAGGTATTGGCCGGTCTCGATCGCATCTATTCGCTCGGGTTTCCCGTGCTAATCGGTGCCAGTCGCAAACGATTTATAGCCAGCGCCATCGACCAACAGAATCCTGGCGATGTGGGCAACGCGCAACGCGACGCGGCGACCGCGGCGCTTGGTGCGCTGCTAGCAGCCAAGGCTCCATCCGGCGCGTTGTGGGGGTTGCGCGTGCACGAAGCGGCGGGCTCGGCGGCGGCCCTAGCCATCGTTGCGGCCATGCAAACCGCGCAAGACGAATAGGCTTGATGCGTGCACAAAAACGCAAAGAATTACAAGATCAAACTTGAGGGTTTGCGCGTTTTCGCACACCACGGCGTCTTCGATTTCGAACGCCAAAATGGCCAAGACTTTTACATCGATGCAACCGTATGGATCGACGGCTTCAAGGCCGCCGTCAATGACGACCTGCACGAGACGATTCACTATGGCAACCTCGCCAAGGCGATCGTCGACAACGTCAAGAGCGAACCGGTCGACCTGCTCGAGACCCTGGCCCAGCGCCTGCTCGACCTCGTGATGAACTTTGGCGGCGGCGATGCCACCGGCAAGGTGCGCAAAGCCAAAATCACCGTGCACAAGCCGAACGCGCCTATCACATACGAATTCAAAGACGTCTCGGTGACCGTGAAGGGCAAACGAGACTGATGGCCAGGGCAGTCACCGCGGTGTTGGCCTTGGGGGCCAACCTGGGGGATCGCCACCAAAACATCAAGGGTGCAATCAAGTCGATTGCCGCTTTGGATGGCGTCGAGCTAATCGCAAAGTCACCGCTGGTCGAGTCGGTGGCGCTGACCGAGGCTGGTCTCGACGAATCGAAACCGGCCTATTTGAACGGCGTCGTGAAGGTTTCGACGACCCTCAAACCGAAACAATTGCTCGAGGCCGTTCGCGCCATCGAGACCGAATACGGTCGCATTCGAGTCGAGCGCTGGGGTTCGCGAACCCTCGACATCGACATCATCGTGATGGGCGACGAACTTCGATCGTCAAAGACGCTCACCATTCCGCACCCTCGTGCATTCGAGCGTTCTTTCGTGCTTGTGCCATGGGCGATGCTCGACCCCGAGGCGATCCTGCCTGGCAACGGTCGGGTTGCCGATTTGGCCGCGCCAATGGCCCACGAGGTCAAGGTGTGGCAAAAGCCTAAGGCGGCCAAAAAGTGAAGCCGACGCGCATCGCGACGCTGGTGCTGCATGCGGTGGCGGTCGCGATTGCCGCATACGTCTTGGTGCGTCTGATGATTGGCGCGGGCTGGGCACTGCCCGTTTCGCAACTCAACCTGGTGCTCACCATCCCGGCTATCGCGCTGATCAACTTGGGGCTGGTCTGGCCGATCCTGCGTTACAAGAAGGCACTCGCCGACTACCTGCTTCGTGTGTCTCGCAAGCGCCCTCGCCGCCCCGACTCGTTCTATGCGATGCGTGTGCTGTTGATTGCCAAATCTTCGGCCATTGCGGGCGCGTGGTTTTTGGGTTGGCACGTCGGCGTGCTGATTGTGCAGCTGACCGCAACGAATCCAAATGCGCTCATTTGGCGCGAGGCCTTTGGTGCGCTCGGGTCGTTGCTGCTAGTGGTTGCGGCCTTGATTGCCGAGCGAGGTTGCCGCCTGCCAGACGGCGACGTCGCCGCCGACGCGACACCACTCGAGAAACAACCGAGCGGACCGGTTTCGGTTTGAACGAGGCACAGTTGGGTCGACCAAAATTGAGCGTTGCAATCGTCGGCGAGAACGAGGTTGCCCGCGGTTTCGCACGCGCACTGGCGGCTGCGGGTCACGACGTTCGAGCCATCGGCCTGCCCCAGGATCGCCCCCTCGAACGCCTAGCATTTGCCGATCTGGTGATTTTTGCGCTGGGCGGTTCGGCCCTAACCGATGTGATCGCCGAGTTCACCGCTCGCGACCTATGGACACCGGGTCAACTGGTTGCCCACACCGCGGGTGAATTCGGCTACTCGGTGTTTGCGCCGGCCGTGGCCTGTGGCGTGATTCCACTCGCGATTCACCCGGCCATGCGTTTTACCGATTCTGAGGCGGATCAGCAGGCCATTCGCGAGGCCTACTTTGCCGTAGCAGCCCCTGAGGTCGCCTTGCCGATCGCCCAGGCGCTCGTGATCGAGATTGGTGCCGAACCAATCGTGATTGCCGAGTCAAACCGCAAGACCTACTTTGAAGCCTGGTCGGTCGCGCACGATTTCTCGATTCTGGTCGTAAACCAGGCCATCGGGTTGCTCAACGAGATTGGGGTGATCGACCCGCGTGGCCTGCTCGGCCCGGTCGTTCGCGCCTCGGTCGAAGAGGCCCTCGACAACGGCCATCGCGACTTCGATGACCTCGATGAACTGGAGGGGCTCGGCTAGTGCGCATCGTTCACAGCAATCTCGAACTGGCGCAGGCCGTGGCCGAGGCTCGTGCAGCAGGCAAGCGCATCGGTTTTGTGCCGACCATGGGAGCCCTGCACGCGGGTCACCTTTCGCTCGTGCGTCTGGCTCAAGAGCACGCAGATTTCGTCGTGGTCAGCATCTTCGTGAATCCGCTGCAATTCGGCGCCGGCGAAGACTTCGACAAGTATCCGCGCACGCTCGAAACCGATGCGGCGGCACTAGAAACCTTGAACGCCGACCTTGTGTATGCACCGAGCGCCAACGAAATCTATGCCGACGAGTCGGGCGTTCTCGACCAGAGCGTCAAGCATCACGCCGGCCCGGTGGGCGCGGGGTTCGAGGGCGCGATTCGCCCTGGTCACTTTGACGGCATGCTGACGGTGGTTGCCCGACTTTTCGACCTGGTCAAACCAGACGTTGCCGTGTTCGGCGCCAAAGACGCGCAACAACTGTTCTTGGTGCGGCAGCTAGCCGCCGAACACTATCCGGCGTTGCGAATCGTTGCGGCCCCCATCGTGCGCGAGGCTTCGGGTCTCGCCATGTCGAGCCGCAATCGCTACCTGAGTGCCGCAGACCTCGAGGTGGCCCAGAGCCTGTCGGCCAGCCTTCGCGCTGCCGACGCGGCGAGCCGCGCATCCGGTGGCACCGCCGCCTCGATTCTTGCCGCGGCCAGCCAGGTCATGGCGGCAAACCCCTCGGCTAAACTTGATTACCTAGCGCTCGTTGACCAGCGAACCTTTGCGCCCGTCGCAGATGGCTTTGTCGGCCCGGCGCTGATGCTGATCGCGGCGCGAGTCGGCACCACCCGGTTGCTCGATAACCAAGAAATTCTTGTCGGGCAACACTAGAGATTTCCATCGGTAGGAGCACGCAAGTGAGCACCCCAGAAGAGCTGCAGCACGACGACCTCGAGCAGGATCTGCCAGAGCAAATTGCCGTGCGCATGGCCAAGCGCGACAAGCTCAACGAGCTGAACGATGCATACCCGGTCAGCCTGCCGATCACTCACACCATCGATCAGGTTCGCGCGGCCCACCCAGGCCTCGAGGCCGACGTTGCCACCGGCGTGATGGTCGGCATCGCCGGTCGTGTCATGTTCCAGCGCAACACCGGCAAGCTCTGCTTTGCTACGTTGCAGGCTGGCTCGGGCGAGCGCATCCAGGCGATGGTTTCGCTCGACAAGGTTGGCGAAGAGCAGCTCGAACTTTATAAGGAACTCGTCGACCTGGGCGACCACCTGTTTGTTGCCGGCGAGGTAATCACCTCGAAGCGCGGCGAGCTTTCGATCATGGTCACCGAATGGAAGATGGCCGCCAAGACCATCCGTCCGCTGCCAAACCTGCACAACGAACTTGGCGAGGAATACCGCGTTCGTCACCGCTACATCGACCTAATCGTGCGCGACCGTGCGCGCGAGGTGGTGCAGATTCGCTCGAAGGTCATGCAGTCGATGCGCAAGACCTTCACCGACCGCGCCTACCTCGAGGTCGAGACCCCGATGCTTCAGACCATGCACGGCGGCGCCTCGGCTCGCCCGTTCAAGACCCACTCGAACGCGTTCGACACCGAGTTGTTCTTGCGCATCGCGCCTGAGTTGTTCCTCAAGCGTGCGGTGGTCGGCGGCATCGATCGCGTCTACGAAATCAACCGCAACTTCAGAAACGAGGGTGCCGACCGCACTCACTCGCCAGAGTTCGCGATGCTCGAGGCATACGAGGCCTACGGCGACTACAACTCCATCGCCGACCTTACCCAGGCGCTGATTCAGAACGCAGCCATGGATGTGTTTGGCACCCACCAGGTCACCCTCGAAGACGGCACAATCAACGACCTCGGTGGTCAGTGGGCCCGCATCTCGATGTTCGAGTCGCTTTCGGAGGCCTGCGGTGTCACGATCACCCCAGAGACCCCAATCGCCGAGCTCAAGAAGATCGCCGATAAAGAGGGCATCGAGATCGATCACCCGCTGCACGGCAAGTATGTCGAAGAGCTCTGGGAGCACTTCGTAAAGGGCGACCTGGTCAACCCGACCTTCGTGATGGATTTTCCGGTTGACACCTCGCCGCTGACCCGCAACCACCGCACCAAGCCTGGCGTGGTCGAAAAGTGGGACCTCTATATTCGCGGCTACGAACAGGCCACCGGCTATTCAGAGCTCGTCGACCCGGTCATTCAGCGCGAGCGTTTCGTGGCTCAGGTTCAGTTGGCTGCGGCCGGCGACCCAGAGGCAATGAAGCTCGACGAGGAGTTCCTGAAGGCGCTCGAGTTCGGCATGCCACCTTCGGGCGGCATGGGAATGGGCATCGATCGCCTGCTCATGAGCCTCACTGGTCTTGGCATTCGCGAGACCATCATGTTCCCACTTGTGAAGTAGAGACAGGGAAGGCAGATTATGACCGCTTGGGATTGGATCGCTAACGCGCTGCTTTCGCTGATTCCGCCGGTGCTCGTCGGTTTCGTGTTCTGGATCGTGATGCGTTCGATCCTGCGCGCCGACTCGACCGAACGAAAGGTGTATGCCGACATCGAGGCCGAGATGCGCGCAAAGCGCGAGCAGGCCGCGGCAAAGCCGGCGGCCAAGACCGCAAACAAGAAGGACGCCTAGGGCGTCCTTTTTCGTTGCTCGGTTTAGCTGGTCGGGTGAATCTTTTCACCCTTGGGCGAACAAGCCTGTTTAGTGTCGGTCGGGCTGGTTAGCATCGTTTCAAGAACGCTAGGCGATTAGCGATTTCAGGAGTTATGTGATGTTTGAAAAGTTCACCGACAAGGCCCGTCGTGTTGTTGTGTTGGCTCAAGAAGAAGCCAAGTTGCTCAACCACAACTACATCGGCACCGAGCACATCCTGCTCGGCCTGATTCACGAGGGCGAGGGCGTTGCCGCCAAGGCCCTAGAGTCGCTCGACATCAGCCTCGACCAGGTGCGCGAACAGGTTCAAGAGATCATCGGGCAGGGCCAGCAGGCGCCGACCGGTCACATTCCGTTCACCCCTCGCGCCAAGAAGGTGCTCGAGCTTTCGCTGCGCGAGGCGCTTCAGCTTGGTCACTCATACATCGGCACCGAGCACCTGCTACTCGGCCTGATTCGCGAGGGCGAGGGCGTTGCCGCACAGGTGCTCACCAAGCTCGGCGCCGACACCAATCGCGTTCGCCAGCAGGTCATCCAGTTGCTCTCGGGCAATCCGAGCACCAAAGAGACCGTCAACGTCGGTGGCGACAACGCAGCCGAAAAGCAAAAGGGCTCGCAGATTCTTGACCAGTTTGGTCGCAACCTCACTCAGGCAGCGGCCGAGGGCAAGCTCGACCCGGTGATCGGTCGCGAGCGCGAGATCGAACGCGTCATGCAGATTCTTAGCCGCCGCTCAAAGAACAACCCCGTTCTGATTGGCGAGCCTGGCGTTGGCAAGACCGCCGTGGTCGAGGGCCTGGCTCAGGCAATCGTCGACGGCAATGTTCCCGAGACCCTCAAGGGCAAGCAGCTTTACACCCTAGACATGGGTTCGCTGATCGCCGGTTCGCGCTACCGCGGCGACTTCGAAGAGCGCCTCAAGAAGGTCACCAAAGAGATTCGCACCCGTGGCGACATCATCACCTTCATCGACGAGATCCACTCGCTCGTTGGCGCCGGCGCTGCCGAGGGCGCAATCGATGCCGCCTCGATCCTCAAGCCGATGCTCGCTCGTGGCGAGCTGCAGACCATCGGTGCCACCACTCTCGACGAATACCGCAAGCACTTTGAAAAAGATGCGGCGCTCGCACGTCGTTTCCAGTCAGTAAATGTTGGCGAGCCTTCGATCGCTCACTCGATCAACATTCTCAAGGGCCTTCGCGACCGCTACGAGGCACACCACAAGGTTTCGATCACCGATGGTGCGCTCGTTGCTGCCGCTCAGCTGGCCGACCGCTACATCACCGATCGCTTCCTGCCAGACAAGGCCATCGACCTGATCGACGAGGCCGGCGCTCGCCTGCGCCTCTCGATTCTCTCGTCGCCACCTGAGCTGCGCGAGATCGAAGAGCAGATTGCTGCCATCAAGCGCGAAAAAGAGCTCGCGATTGAAAATCAGGACTACGAAGGTGCCGCCGCCAAGCGCGACGAAGAAAAGAAGCTGAACGCCGAGCGCGTGCGCCTCGAAAAGCAATACCGCCAGGGCAACGTGGCCGCGGCCGGAATCGTTGACGAGGGTCTGATCGCCGAGGTATTGGCGCAGGCAACCGGCATCCCGGTATTCAAGCTCACCGAAGAAGAATCGGCCAAGCTCATGTTCATGGAGGCCGAGCTGCACAAGCGCGTCATCGGTCAAGAAGAGGCGATTCGCGCAATCTCGAAGTCGATTCGTCGTCAGCGTGCCGGCCTCAAGGATCCAAACCGTCCATCTGGTTCGTTCATCTTTGCCGGCCCGACCGGTGTTGGCAAGACCGAGCTGGCCAAGGCTCTGGCCGAGTTTTTGTTCGACGACGAGAACGCACTGATCTCGCTCGACATGTCTGAATACGGCGAGAAGCACACCGTTTCGCGTCTGTTCGGTGCCCCTCCGGGCTTCGTCGGTTTTGAAGAGGGCGGTCAGCTCACCGAAAAGGTGCGCCGCAAGCCGTTCTCGGTGGTGCTGTTCGACGAGATCGAGAAGGCACACCCAGACATCTTCAACTCGCTGCTGCAGATTCTTGAAGAGGGTCGTCTGACCGATGGTCAGGGTCGAGTCGTCGACTTCAAGAACACCATCATCATCATGACCACCAACCTCGGCACCCGCGACATCGCTCGTGGTGCGATGGGCTTCGTACGCGAAAACGACGACGCCAGCGACTACGAGCGCATGAAGGGCAAGGTCAACGAAGAACTCAAGAAGAACTTCAAGCCTGAATTCTTGAACCGCGTCGACGAGACCATCGTGTTCCCGCAGCTGATCAAGAGCGAGCTCGTTCAGATCGTCGACCTGTTCGTCAAGAAGCTAGCCGTTCGCCTCGAAGACCGCGACATGACCCTCGAGGTAACGCCGGCGGCCAAGGATCGCCTCATCGAGATTGGCTTCGACCCAGCCCTGGGCGCCCGACCACTGCGTCGTGCGGTTCAGCGCGAGATCGAAGATCAGCTCAGCGAAAAGATCCTGCACGGCGAGCTGCTCAATGCATCGCACGTGTTCGTCGACTTCGTCGATGGCGCGTTCGTATTCACGAGCCACGTGCGCGAGGTTGCCTCGGCCCTCTAGGTCGATACCAAGCAAAACACGAAGAGCCGGCACCCGTGGGTGTCGGCTCTTCGCTTGCTCGGCTAACCTTTAACGCATGACCAGCCAGATTCGCGTTCGCCCGGCCCGCACGGCCGACGTCGCCGCCATCATGGAGCTGCGCCAACCGCTCGAGGGCACGGTCGTGCTCCTGAGTCGCGAACGAGTCGGTTGGTACGAACAGATTCAAGAACTTGTGGTTGCCGTCGACGAGGCCGACCGTGTGGTTGGCGCCGGCGCGCTGCACGTGATGTGGCAAGATCTGGCCGAGGTTCGCTCGCTCGTGGTTGCCGAAAACATGCGTGGCCACGGCGTCGGTCGACGCATTCTCGACGAACTCCTGGCCCGCGCTGCCGGCCTTGGCATCAAGCGCGTGTTCTGTTTGACCTTCGAGACGGCGTTCTTTGAAAAGTATGGCTTCGAGGCAATCAGCGACGTTCCGGTCGATGCCGAGACCTATGCCGAACTCGTGCTCTCGCACGACGATGGTGTTGCCGAGTTCCTCGATTTGGCCCGCGTAAAGCAGAACACTCTGGGCAACACGAGGATGCTTAAGCTGCTCTAGCCCGACCGCTGGTTAACCTTGAACCTATGAGTTCGCCACGCTTTTCACGTCAACCACAGCAGCTGCCACCCGAGATCTATCGTCGTCGCCGTCTTGCCGGTCTGGCGGTTCTTGCCGTGGTCGTTTGGCTGTTGACCACCGTGATCAGTGGCATCGGCAACATGCTCGGTGGCGGCAACGCCAAGCCGGCGGCATCGCAGTCGGCAACCAGCGCGCCGGCAACCACCGCGTGTGCTCCGGGGTCGATCGAGGTCACCGCTCACGTTGGCACCGCGGCCAGTGTCGATCAGCTCACCTTTGCCGCCAACGAGGTGCCTTACGTTTGGTTCACTCTCAAGAACACCACCACGACCGCCTGCAAGTTCGACTACATCGCGGCGGCCTCGAACTTCACCGTGACCAGTGGCGCCGAGACCATCTGGACCAACAAGGATTGCGCCGCATACACGCAGGGCACAGATGCGGTTGTCGATCTGGCTCCGGCTCAAATCTTGCCAGCCAACCCTGCGGCTTGGGAGCGAGTTCGTTCGAGCCAGGCAACCGGATGCGCCAAGGCCGGCAACGCCCCCGCGGTTGCGGGTTCGTATCACCTGATCGCGACCGTGAGCAACGTGCACTCGGCCGATCTGCAGTTTGTGCTGAACTAGCCCTACCAGTTCAGGGCTAGCGCCAAGGCTGCCCGCAGGTCGCCGACGGTCGAATCGACCGTGCGCACAAAACCTAGGCGATTTGCCTCGCTCGCTCGTGCCTTATCGTTGCTCACCTTGCGCACCTCGCCGGCGAGGCTGATTTCGCCAAACGCGGCAAGGTTGTGGGCAACCGGCTTGTCGGCGACCGCCGACGCGATAGCAATCGCGATGGCCAGGTCGGCCGCCGGTTCGGCAAGTCGAACTCCGCCAACGGTCGACACATACACATCGAGTTCGCCAACGCGCAGCCCGGCTCGGCGCTCTAGCACCG
Organism: Actinomycetota bacterium; assembly: GCA_041168965.1. Lineage (GTDB taxonomy): Bacteria > Actinomycetota > Actinomycetes > Actinomycetales > Microbacteriaceae > Rhodoluna. The sequence goes on along the minus strand of JBEEJX010000165.1, from coordinate 701 downwards.
CAAGCAGCATGGCAACGCGCGACGAATCCACTCCGTTGGTGACTCGGCGAGGCTGCGGGGTCGACGACTTCACCACTAGCGCCTGCACCTCGGCAATGAGCGCACGCTTGCCCTCGATCGTGACGGTCACGCAAGTGCCCGAGACGGGCGCCTCGCCGCGCGACAAGAAGAGCCCCGATGGGTCGGGAACCTCGCGGATGCCGTCGCCGGTCATCTCGAAACAGCCAACCTCGTCGGTCGGGCCAAAACGGTTCTTTAGGCTGCGCACAAAGCGCAACGAGGTTTGACGGTCGCCCTCGAAGTGGCACACCACGTCGACCAGGTGCTCGAGTGCACGCGGGCCGGCGATCGAGCCATCCTTGGTGACGTGACCGACCAGAATTACGGGCAGGGCCCGCTCTTTGGCAACACGGATTAGGTTGGCGGCAACCTCGCGCACCTGGCTTGGCATGCCGGCCGCGCCGTCGATATCGCTCGAGGCAACGGTCTGCACCGAGTCGACCACCAGCAGATCGGGCGCAACCGCATCGATTTGACCGAGGACGGTGGCCAGATCGGTTTCGGCGGCTAGATAGAGATTGTCGACGAGCGCGTTGGTGCGTTCGGCTCGCATGCGCACTTGACCCACCGACTCTTCGCCAGAGACATAGAGCACTCGCGAACCGGAGCGCGCCGCGTTAGCCGCGACCTCGAGCAGCAGC
>JBEEJX010000164.1:0-4436 GCA_041168965.1 Actinomycetota bacterium | reverse complement strand
AGCACAGTCTTGACACCGCGAGTAGGCGCGGGCAAGTCCAGAAATGCGCGAACCGCGACCTCGAGATCGGAGTCGACCAATCCCATCGGAATCTCGTCGTAGGCCATGCGCAGCGCGATTTCGTGCGCGTTGTAACCCGTGACCACGTCGGCGTGGCTTAGTCGCGCGAGGTCGACTGTCCATAGCCAGCTGGGGTCGTGCACATCGCGCCCGATGGCCACCATGATGCGTTCGGGATCCGTGTCGAGGTAGTCGAGGTTCAACTGAAAGCTCATAGGGTTTTGAACCAGGATGAACTCGATCTGCTGGCCCTCGACCGAGGCGATTTCGCCACGCGCAAAAACCGGTGGAAGGCTGCTGAGGGTCGAAACCGCGAGGTCTAGATCGAAATTGGTGCCGAGCAGAGCCTCAGCTGACTTGAGAGCGGCAACGGCATCGAGAGCGAAGTGCATTCCACGATTGGGCAACAAAACGTTCGCAAATCGATCGCCGAACTGGATGCGCGCCTCGCGCCCCACAAGCCCTACGACCTCGGCGTTGACTGACGGTCGTTCCTGCTCGTCAAGATAGGTTGCGGCATAACCTAGGCCATGCTCCTGCTCGGCCATCAAAGCCGCGCTAACCCCGAACCAATGCTGAGTCGCGCCGGCGTGTTGCGCTATCAGCAGCACGTTTTGATCGTCGCCATTCAGCACCACGCCATGGGTCGCGGCGGCGGCCGTCACGGCAAGCTTCTCGCGCACAATCGCAGGCTCTACGAATCGGTCGAGTTGGTCTTCCATGACATTGAGCACGGTCACGTAACGAGGCGGCACCATGGCTACGAGGCTTGCCGCGTGCCCCTCGTCCATCTCAAGGATTGCAACCTGACCAGCGATTGCACCGAAAGCGTTTGATCGCTCGATGATCGTCGCATAGAAGCCCTGAAGAATGTTCGCGGTGCTCGGGTTAGTGAAAACCTCGAGACCGTGAGCGCGCGCAATCGCGACGAGCATCTTGGTGGTGGTCGATTTGCCTGCCGAGCCGGTGACGATAAAGACACCGAGCGGAAACTTGCGCAGGGTTCGACCCAGTATGCCCGGTGCAATCTTTGACAGGACCACGCCCGGCAAGGCCGAACCACCGCCCTTGCGGACGAGCCGAATCGCGAACCTGGTCAGTCGACCAATCAGAATCGCGAACAGGTACATGCGATCGCCTAGTTGTCTAGGTAATCGCGCAACATCTGCGAACGTGAAGGGTGTCGAAGCTTCGACATGGTCTTCTGTTCGATCTGACGAATGCGCTCGCGGGTCACGCCGAATTCCTCGCCAATCTGGTCGAGAGTCTTCTGGACTCCGTCGCCAAGGCCGAAGCGCGAGCGAATGACGCCTGCTTCACGAGGGTGCAATGACTCGAGAATTCGCTCAAGTTCGCGCTGCAACATGGTGAAACCAACCGCGTCGGCCGGCACTACTGCCTCGGTGTCTTCGATCAGGTCGCCGAACTCGCTATCGCCGTCTTCGCCCAGCGGGGTCGAGAGCGAAATCGGCTCGCGACCATACTTCTGAACCTCTACGACCTTTTCAGGGGTCATGTCTAGTTCGCGAGCGATCTCTTCTGGCGTCGGTTCGCGACCGAGGTCTTGCAGCAGCTGGCGCTGAACGCGCGCGAGCTTGTTGATGACCTCGACCATGTGAACCGGAATACGAATGGTTCGAGCCTGGTCGGCCATAGCACGAGTGATCGCCTGGCGGATCCACCAGGTTGCGTAGGTCGAGAACTTATAGCCCTTGGTGTAGTCGAACTTTTCGACCGCACGAATCAGACCGAGGTTTCCCTCTTGAATGAGGTCAAGGAACTGCATGCCGCGACCGGTGTAACGCTTCGCAAGGCTGACCACGAGGCGCAGGTTGGCCTCGAGCAGGTGACTCTTAGCCTTCTGGCCATCCTTGACGACCCACTTAAGGTCGCGCTCCATCTCTTTGCTGAGCTTCTCGGTGGTCGCAAGCTTCTCTTCGGCGAACAAGCCGGCCTCGATGCGCTTGGCCAGATCGACCTCGAGCTCTGCGTTTAGGAGGGCTACCTTGCCGATTTGCTTGAGGTAATCCTTGACTGGGTCGGCGGTCGCACCGGTAATAGTGGTCGACTGCACCGGGATGTCTTCATCCTCGCGGTGAGTGATTACGAGTGCGCCACGCTTGTCGAGCGCCTCCTTGGTGCTGGCGTCGAGCGCGTGCTCGTCGTCGTGGTGTTCCTCGGTTGCCTCAGGCTCGATGGCGGTGATGTCGACCGCACCCTGTGCATCGGCAACGATGTCTTCAACGGCCTCTAGCGGGGCGTCCTCGGTTTCGTCGTCGAAGCCATCCTCGTCTTCGTCGGCCATGCCCTTAGGCAACTTTGCAGCCTTGGCAGGCTTGGCCTTGGCTACCTTTGGCGCCTTCGCGGCGGCCTTAGTCGGCTTGACTGCGTCGACTTCGACCTCAGCCTCAACCGCTGCCTTGGTGACCTTGACCTTGGTGGCTTTTGCTGCCGCCGGCTTTTCGGCTGCGGGCTTGGCAGACGCCGTGGCCTTTGCCGCAGTCGCCTTAGCGGCAGGCTTTGCGGCTGCCTTAGCCGGTTCGCTCTTGGCAGGTGTCTTTGCGGTGGTCTTCACGGCTGGCTCGTCAGTCTTAGCTGACTTCTTCGGAGTTGAAGCTGGAATGGTACTGGTTTCCTTTTTCTTTGTTCCCCCGGTGGACGCCTTCGGCTTCGTCTCGGTCACAGCGACCGGACTTGCCTCGACCTCGGGAGCAATTGCCTTGCCCGAGGTCTCGTTGTTAGGGTGCAAAAGTCGATCAAAGAAGCCGCGCTTCTTTGAACCCTCTGGTTGCAGTTCCTTCTTAGCCATATTGACCCTTCGGTTCCCCTGCCTGAAGCCAGCTAAATAACACCTGATCCGGGCATTAGTTAGACCCATGTCAAGTCGCAAATTGCGCCAAGAATGGGTCTTTCAAATAAGTATCGCATGCGACCGCTCGAAAACCTTGTATTTGCGAGAAGCCGTCAAACAATCTTTCAGTGCACAAAACCGCGACTACTAGCGGTTTATTCCGCTCGCCGACCTCATCTAGCGCGATTTGGCGGCAACGCGTCGAGTCTCGAGCGAGAACATGAGCATTCCGCCGCCGATCACCACAAACTGCACGAGCATGCCGAGCTTGTAGCCAGCGAGGTCGAACAGTGTGCGCGAGATGCCCCACCGCAGCGCAAGATCAAGCACTGCCCCAACGGCAAACATCATCGAAAATGCGGCAACAAAACCCCCGACATTAACAAAGCCATTGGCGGTGCCAAGTTGCTGCTTGTCAACGTAGGTGCGGGTGAAATCGAAGGCGATCATGCTCGCTGGGCCGCCCGATCCGATGACGAGAACCAAGACAATCAGCAGCCAGAGTGGCGCCTGCCCAGGCCAAAGCAACACAGCGGCCCATACCGCCAATATGGAGCCCGCAACACCAAGTGCCAATGGTGCACGCAGGTCCGGCCGAACCGCGCAGACCTGCGACATTAAAGGCCCGACGACGAATCCGATGGCCACGAAACTGCCTAGCAGCGCGCTAGCGAATGCTGGCGTGAGCCCCTCACCCTGCACCAGGAATCCATAACCCCAGAGCAAGACAAAGATCGACCCGCTTGACTGGGTCATGAAGTGGGTCCAAAACGCTTGGCGCACGCCAGGATTACGCAAATTGCCGCGCAGCTGCGAGAAAACCGCAGACCAAGGCGTGCGTATCGGCGAATCGTGCAGCTCGCCGGGGGCATCCTGCACGAGCGCGAACGTAATACACACACCGAACATCGCAAAGGCCGCAAGCATTAGGTATGCGTTTGACCAACCCAATTGCTTGAGGGCAAAGGCGAACGGTATCGCCGAGAAAACCTGGCCCAGCTGCCCGAAGTTCGCATACAGCTGCGTGCGCCTGGTTGCCGCCGCGCCCGAATACCAGTGGTTTATCAGGCGAATCATCGAAATGAACGTGAAGGCATCGCCCATGCCAAGGATTCCGCGACCCAGCACGGCTGGCGCCAGGTAGTGTGAAACGGCCACGAGCGACTGACCTACGGTCATAAGCAAGCCGCCAACTAAGAGCAGCCGCTTCGAGCCATATCGATCCAGCAAGACGCCGACGGGAATCTGCATGCCGGCATAGACCGCCAACTGCAAGACCGTGAGGGCCGACAATTGAGCAGCGTTGGTGTGAAAGCGGCTTGAGGCCTCGACCGCCGCAACCCCGAGGCTGCTGCGTTCGGCCACAGCGATGAAGTAGGCCAAGACCGCAGCAAGCGATACAACCGAAGCGGTTCTTTTCATCGGGCTCCCTTTTGCGTCAAGTGTAAACTACGTCCATGAGGCCCCTCGCGATCGTAACGGGAGGCAGCCGTGGCATCGGGTTAGCGGTTGCCGCACGACTGCA
>JBEEJX010000163.1:0-2990 GCA_041168965.1 Actinomycetota bacterium | reverse complement strand
CGGCTTCCGTTGTCTTGAATCTCGAGGTAGCGCTTGCTCTCGACGAGGGCGCGCATGCGGTCGAGGCCATCCCAGACCTCGGTGTATGAGGTTGGCAGCGGCGCAATCGCCAGGCGAATCGAGTCGGGCACGCGGTAGTCGGGAATCACGTTGCTGAACTTGCGCATGGCCGCCGCAATTTGCTTGGCCTCGGGATGCGCCACGGTGATGTGACCGCCGCGCTGCCAGTGGTTGCGCGGGGTGATCAGCGTGAAGCCGAGCGGTGCCAGCCACGCGTCGAATAGGTCGAGCATGAACTCGGTGCCGACCGCTGCCTTCTGGCTGATCGCGGTCATGCCGGCCTCGGCGATCATGTTGTAGCTGGTCTCGACGGCACGCAGGCCCATGATGCTCGGGCTGGCGATCTGAAAGCGGCGAATCGAATCGGTGGCCTCAAAGTATGGCCCCATCGCAAACTGGTCGTGGTTGGCGAACCAACCCTGAATCGCCGTGCCGAGCTGGGTCTGCATGCCCTTGCGCACATACAACCATGCCGGTGAACCAGGGCCCGAGTTGCCGTACTTATAGGTGCAGCCGACGGCAAGGTCGACGCCCCACTCGTCGAAGCGCAGGTCGATGGCGCCTCCGGCGTGAGAGGCATCCCAAACTACAAGAATTCCGCGCTCGCGGCACAGGTCGGTGATGGCCTTGATGTCTGGTCGGCTGCCCGAACGGTAGTGGATGGCCTGCAGGGTGACCAGGGCCACGTCGTCGGTTAGGAACGGCTCGAGCGCCTCGGGCGTGATGAGCTCGCAGTCGGCGTCGATCGCAACCGCGCCAGGGCCGCCGGTGCCGTCGTTGTCGAGGGTGATCAGGTTGAGGCCCTGAGCCTCGGCGATGCCGGCGAGGATGTAACGGTCGGTCGGAAAGTTGCTGGCGTCGATGATGACGGTCTTGCGGCCCGGGCGCGCCTTGATCGCCGCATTGCACAGCTGATAAAAGTTGACCGACGTCGTGTCTTGCACGAGGGTCTGGCCCGGCGCTGCGCCTAGCGTGGCGGCGCCGAGGATGTTGCCCGCGACCTGAGCCTGGTCGATCCAGTGTGCCCAACCATCGACCAGTTCGCTGGCCCATTCGTTAGTCAGAAAGTCGTTGACGGCCGCGACGGTTGCCTTTGGCATACGGCCGAGCGAGTTGCCGTCGAGGTATTTGAGGTCTGGGTCGGCGATGTGAAACTGCTCGCGATAGTGAGCGAGTGGGTCGGCCGCCTCGAGGGCCTCGGCTGCCGCGCGGTTGGTGGCGGCACCGGCCTTCGCATACACATCGTTTAGGTATCCGCGTGGGTCAAAGTCGCTCATGTTGGCGGCCCTTTCATTCGTCGTCGAACGAATTGAGCCTATCGGTTATGCACAGGTTGTAAGAGGCCTAGGAGGCTTGTCGGAGGTTGGCCGTAAGGTCAGTTGATGCCTGATAAACAGCGGATGCACGCCTTCATCGATGAGACATTTACGGCACCAGTGCGAGCGGATTTTCGAAGTTTTTACCTGCTGGCGGTTACATTGGTTCCGCATTCAGAGTTGGGTTCACTTAGGGAGCTACTTCTCGAGATAAACGGTCATGACTACTTTCACAGTCGTGAACTTCTGCAAACCGCTGCCGGTCAAAGACACTTGTTGCGAGTCACGGGCTCGCTGCCAGCCACCTTGAAACACGTAGTTCGCCACACTGAGCCACTTCGTCTTGACGACCGACTGGCAGAAGGTGCGCGAGCAGCAATGCTTAGAGCGGTCACATTCGAGATCCTCCACTCGGAGGATCTTGAGATTGTCGAAATCGTCTATGAAGTTCGGCTAAAAGGCGCCCAAAGTCAGGCCGATGCAAGAACCTTTAGTGGAATACGTGAAGCGCATCCCGAGCTTGTTGTTCGACCGAGAACGCCGAGGGATGAAAGGCTGCTCTGGGTGCCAGACCTAGTCGCAACCGCGGTCAGGCAAAAACTGCTACACGATCGCAGCCAATACGAACTACTTCTCGGGTCTACCTTGGACGCTAGGAAGATACAGTTGCCCATTAAATAAGCAAACCCTAGCTGCCTTGGCAACACTAGGGTTCCCGACTACCGGCCCTTTCGAGAGAGCAGTCAGTTTGCTTCGAATAGGTTCGCATATTCGCCGCCCGTAGGCAAGCGCTTCCCGTTGTGTCACTCTGCAGCGCTACGGTTTAGGCAGTTGCCGCGGCCCAACGCTTGAACGCGAGCTGCATCAACGCATCCATGGCAAAGCCGAGCAAACCGATAAGCAACATGACCGCGGCAAGACCCGCGTAGTCCATGTTGTCGCGGGCGCTCAGCACCTCGAAACCGAGGCCCGAATCGACGCCCAGCATCTCGGCAGGCACCAACACGATCCAGGCGACACCCAACGCCAAACGCAGACCGGTCAGCACGTTGCCGCGAATGCCGGGCAGCACGATTGCGCGCAGGGTCTCGCCGCGCGTGGCGCCGAGCGATCGTGCCAACAGCATCCACTCGGGGTTGAGGGCCTTGATGCCGGCCGATGTGTTGAGCGCTATCGGCCACACCGCGGCAATCGCGATAAGAAACACCACTGGCGGGGTGCCGATGCCAAACAGAACGACGGCGACCGGAGCCCAGCTGAGCGGCGAAACCATGCGCAAAAACTGCACGACCAGCGACGTCGATTGCTCGACGCGCCGCAGGCTGCCGAGCGCCCAACCCAACGTCACCCCAACCAGCGCGGCGACGCCGAGGCCGAGGCCCAAACGCGTGAGTGTGACGCCAATCGCATCCCAAATTCGCCCGCCCTCGAAAAGGCGCACGAGTGCACCAAACGCATCGATCGGCGACATGTTGCTGATGATTGGGTTGTCAGCCGAGAGCACGTCGGTGGCCCACCACCACAGGGCGACGAACCCCGTGGTGGTGAGCAGGCGAAGCAGAGTGACCCTCATTACGGCTTGATGACCTCGGTGCGAGTCAGCTTGGCAGGCAG
>JBEEJX010000162.1:0-5475 GCA_041168965.1 Actinomycetota bacterium | reverse complement strand
GTCGCGAATCTCGCCTAGCTCGCGCAGTTCAATCGGCGTGAACTTGATCTGTGCCGGGCCACGACGACCAAACACGTGCACATCGGTAACCGGCGAGGCCTTGAGACCGTCGTAGACGTTGGCCGGAATATCGGTGGTCAACATGTCTTCGGCGTGCTTGGCCAAAACGCGCGCCACGTCGAGCGCAACGTTTCCGTTGCCGAGCACAGCAACCTGCGCGGCCTCTAGCGGCCAGGTCAACGGATAGTCGGGGTGGCCGTCATACCAGCTCACAAAATCGGCGGCACCATAGCTGCCGTCGAGGTCGACACCAGGAATCGCGAGGGGCGCATCCTTGATTGCACCGGTCGCAAAGATTACGGCGTGGTAGTGCTCGTGAATGTCGTCGAGGGTCAGATCGCGACCGAAGGTCACGTTGCCAAAGAATCGAATCGAGCCCTCGCCCAGCATCTCGTGCAGCGAGTTGACGATGCCCTTGATGCGCGGGTGGTCGGGAGCGACTCCGTAGCGAATCAGGCCGTATGGCGCCGGCAGCGAATCGAACAGGTCTATCGCCACATCGGGGTGCTGGTTCTTGAGGATGTTGCCCGCATAAATGCCGGCCGGGCCTGCGCCAATAATGGCCACACGAAGGTGCTTGGTCATTGGGCAATTTTACCGCGGTATGCGCCTGGCGCGGCTCGGCGGATTTGGCTAGAGCAGGCCCTCGAGCGTCGCGCGATGCGCGATCTCGGCCCTGCGGTGCACACCGAGTTTGCGCGACGCGTTTTGCAGGTGAAACTTGACCGTGCTCTCGCTCAAAAACAGGGCCGTGGCGATCTGTTTGTTTGACTGGCCTCGGGCGACCAAACGAATTACCTCGAGCTCGCGGTCGGTGAGGTGTTCCTGAGGCTTGTGCAGGCTGCCCAGACCTCGAGCGACTAGGTTGCTGACTCCGCGGCCAAGAACGGTTTCGCCGGCCTGGACGGCGGCGACGCCCTTTTGAAGCTCGTCGGCCTTGACGTCGTCTTTCGACAGGTAGCCACTCGCGCCGCGCCGCAGCGCTTCGACCACCACAATCTCGCTGAGTGAGTTAGCCATAACCAGAATCTTGGTGCCCTGAAATCGCTCGGTGATTTCTTCGACCAATTTGAGGCCGCGCGTGGTGTCGTCGCCAAGATCCAGGTCAATCAGCAAGACGTCTGGGCCGTGTTCATCGACGGCATCGAGGGCCGCGTCGTAACTGGTGGCCTCTGCGATCACGGCAACGCCCGAGGTGCGCTCGAGGATCGCGCGAATGCCAACACGGGTGATCACGTTGCGGTCGGCGACCACCACACGAGTCTTGGCATTCGGCATGCGGCGGCCGAGCGGCACATCTTTGCGCGCGTCGTTGTCCATGCCTCGAACTTACCTAACTACCTAGCCATTCGGACAGGTTGTGACCTATCCGTTGTGATTGCTTGCGGCTAGTCGGCGCCTGTCGTTTCTCAGTCGTTACCTTGCGCTAATACGTTTCAAAAAGTCGACAGATTGGTGGCAAAGAGGCCGCCCGACGAAAGGAAAGAAATGGCAGTTTACGCACAGCCAGGTCAAGCCGGCGCAGTTATGGATTTCAAGCCGCGCTATGACCACTGGATCGGCGGACAGTACGTCGCTCCTTCATCAGGTCAATATTTCGAGAACGTGACCCCGGTCACCGGTCGCGTTTTCTGTGAGGTCGCGCGCGGCAACGCCGACGACGTCGAGAAGGCGCTCGATGCGGCTCACGCAGCCTTCAAGACCTGGCGCCACACCTCTGTCACCGAGCGCGCCAACATTCTGCTCAAGATCGCCGACCGCATGGAGGCAAACCTCGAGAAGATCGCCGTTGCCGAAACCTGGGAAAACGGCAAACCGGTTCGCGAGACCCTGGCCGCCGACATCCCGCTGGCAATCGATCACTTCCGTTACTTCGCCGGCGCCCTGCGCGCACAAGAGGGCACCCTGGGCGAACTCGACAACGACACCGTGGCATACCACTTCCACGAGCCACTCGGCGTGGTCGCACAGATCATCCCTTGGAACTTTCCGATTCTCATGGCCGCCTGGAAGCTCGCTCCTGCGATCGCCGCCGGCAACTGTGTGATTTTGAAGCCAGCCGAGCAGACCCCAGTTTCGATCATGTACGTGAACGAACTGATCCAAGACCTGCTGCCTCCTGGCGTGCTCAACATCGTCAACGGATTTGGCGTCGAGGCCGGCAAGCCGCTGGCCCAGTCGCGTCGCATCGCCAAGGTTGCCTTCACCGGCGAGACCACCACGGGTCGCCTGATCATGCAGTACGCGGCCGACAACATCATCCCTGTCACCCTCGAGCTGGGCGGCAAGTCGCCGAACATCTTCTTCGCCGACATCGCCGACAAGGACGACGCCTTCTATGACAAGTGCCAAGAGGGCTTCACCATGTTCGCGCTCAACCAGGGCGAGGTTTGCACCTGCCCTTCGCGCGCGCTCATCGACGCACCTATCTATGACAAGTTCCTTGCCGACTGCATCGAGCGCACCAAGAAGGTAATCCAGGGCAACCCGCTCGACACCGCAACCATGATTGGTGCGCAGGCATCGAACGAGCAGCTCGAGAAGATCCTGAGCTACATCGAGATTGGCAAGGCCGAGGGTGCCAAGCTTCTGCTCGGCGGCAAGCGCGCCGACCTCGGTGGCGACCTCTCGGGTGGCTACTACGTGGAGCCGACCATCTTCGAGGGTCACAACGGCATGCGCATCTTCCAGGAAGAGATCTTTGGCCCGGTCGTTTCGGTTGCCAAGTTTGACGGCTGGGAGCACGCGATGGAGATCGCGAACGACACCCTCTATGGCCTCGGCTCAGGCGTCTGGACTCGCGACATCAACACCGCATACCGCGCAGGTCGCGAGATCCAGGCCGGTCGCGTGTGGACCAACTGCTACCACGCATACCCTGCGCACGCAGCCTTCGGTGGCTACAAGTCGTCGGGTATCGGTCGCGAGACCCACAAGATGATGCTCGACCACTACCAGCAGACCAAGAACCTGCTGGTCAGCTACTCACCAAACAAGCTCGGCTTCTTCTAAGCCGACAGCTTGGCTGGCTGGCCAATCCATGGCTGACCAATGCATGTAAAGGGTGGGTCGTTTCGGCGGCCCACCCCTTGCACTTCTTCGAGCCAAAGGTAATCTCAGACCATGACCACTCGCGTCGACTTCAGCCCGGCAGCCCAAGACTTGCTGCGCAAGTTGCAGCGCATCCATGGCACGGGTTTTATGTTTCATCAATCGGGTGGCTGCTGCGATGGCTCGGCACCGATGTGCTATTCGGCTGGCGAGTTTCGCGTAGGGCCGTCTGACGTGTTGCTGCAGGTCGTTTCGGTTGATGGAATCGCCGAACCGATCAAGTTCTACATGTCGCTGGAGCAATTCGAATACTGGCGTCACACGCACCTGACAATCGACGTGGTGCCTGGGCGCGGTTCGGGATTCAGCCTTGAGTCGCCCGAGGGCGTAAGGTTCTTGACGCGCTCGCGACTCTTCACCGATGCCGAGGCAGCCGAGTTGGCAACAGCGCCGGTTTTGCTGGGCGACGGCAGCACACTGCGCTAGCGCCGGCCGATTCGCGTCAGCGCACGTCGACTTTCACGACATAGGATTTGGCTATGCCTATGGACGCCCTCTTTCACGACCGCCTGCCGATTCTCAGCGACGAGTCATTGACCCTCGCCGAACGCGACAGGGCCTTCAACGCACCGCTTTCGGAATACACCTCGCCCGACCTGGCCGAGGTGCGCGACCTTGACATCGCTGGCCTCGGTGGCCCGATTCCGGTTCGCCTGTATGTGCCGCTCGGCGCCGGCCCTGGCGCTGCCGCGCACCCACGCCCCTGCCTGATCTGGAACCACGGCGGTGGGTTCGAGTTTGGCGGCCTAGATCAAAACGAATCCGATGTGATCTCGCGCGAGATCGCTGCACGTGGCGACGTGATTGTGGTCGCCGTCGATTACCGCCTCTGCAACGACGGCGTGACTTTTCCGGCTCCATTCGAAGACGGGCAGTCGGTGCTGCGCTGGGTTGCCAAAGAGGCATCGGCCCTAGGCGTCGACGAGCAACGAATCTTCATCGGTGGCATCAGCGCCGGTGGTCAGTTGGCAGCGGTGGTTGCCGTGCTCGATCGCGACTCGGGCGAAAACCTACTCGCCGGTCAGCTCTTGAACTGCCCGCAGTTGCACTTCACGATGCCCGAGTTTTCGGCCGAGCTGCAGTCAAAACTCGATGAGTATGGCCCCGACTTTGGCATCACCCGCGCGAGCACAATCGAACGCAACCCGAAGCTCTGCGGTGGCAATCCCGAAGAGCGCGATTTGCGGTGGTTCCCTGGTGACGTGGCCGACCTGGCTGGCCTGCCACCGGTGCAGATCATCGACTGTGAATACGACACCTTGCGCGCCGACTCGGAGCTCTATGCGGCCAAGTTAAAGGCGGCCGGCGTCGAGGTCGAAGCCTGGCACGAACCAGGCGTTCCGCACGCAAATGTCAACAGATACCCGGCCGACTGTCCCCAGACCGACCACACGATCGACGAGATGGTGCGCTGGATCAAGCAGCACTAGCCGCGATTAGCTGGTGCGCACGCTGGTGCGAGACGCCGAGGATAACTCCAATTTCGCGCACGGTCAGGTTCTTGTGGGCGAGTTCTTGGGCTAGGGCCTGCGCCTCTTGAGTCGCGATGCGTTCGAGTTCCGCAGCTTGAGCCTTTTCGGCCTGGATCTTGGCCACCCGGGCAGCAATGTCGAGGTCTTGCACTCGTTCAATGGTCATTTCGACCTCGAACGAATCGACAGGAATGTCGAGCGTGACGCCGATGAAATCGCGGGTCATCTGCGTTACCTCGGTCAGCCGTCGTGCCTGCGTCAGCCCGTTCAGTTCAGGGATTTCGACCATCCACCACTTGCCGTCAAGGTATGCGTTGGCCTGAAAACGCCGAGTTGTCATTTGGTCTCCTCCAGTGCGCGAAGCAGGTTTCTAAAACGCCAGCGCTAATTCCCCTATGCCCATCAGGCAACGTGAACGTCTTGCCCGACGGGTGACTCCAAACCGTGTGGCTGCCGCTGGTTCGCATCGCAATCCAACCGCTTGAGCGCAACATTTTCTGAGCAACTCGCGTGGATTGATCGCTAACCATCAATTTAGTCTAGGCGACTAGACCAAGTATGTCTAGCGCGCTAGACAGCCGGTTTCTTGGCGAGAACCTAGTTGGCGTATGCGCCAACCATGCGCACGGCACCGCCGCGCACACCCTTGGCCTCGGTTACATAGCCCGGCAGCTCGGCGTCGCACGGGGTCGACTCGATGATGCCCAACTGCCAGGTGCGGATGCCCTCGGCGTTCAACTGAGCACTGATCGCATCGGCGGCCGAAGCCTTGACCACCACGGCAAAGCCGAGGCCAAGGTTCCAGGTTGCCTCGAGGTCGGTGAGCTTGTAG
>JBEEJX010000161.1:0-6790 GCA_041168965.1 Actinomycetota bacterium | reverse complement strand
GTGTGACGGGCGGTAGGCTATTGCCGTGTCAGACATCAAATTCCGCAGTGACGTAACCGTCGAACTAGTGCGTGCCAGCGCCGCCGATTCAGACGTGCTTTTTGCAGCCCGCGTATCGACCCAGGGCGAACAGACCCTCGAGTCGGCAGCAGCGCAAACCGCCGCAGCCGACGACGAAAAGCGCAACAAGGGCCTCATCAACTATCTGATGCGCGACCGTCACGGCAGCCCATTCGAGCACAACTCGATGACCTTCTATGTACAGGCGCCGATCTTTGTGTTCCGCGAGTTCATGCGTCACCGCATCGCTTCATACAACGAAGAATCGGGTCGCTACAAGGAGCTCAGCCCAACTTTTTATGTGCCTGCCGACGACCGCAACCTGGTCCAGGTTGGCAAGGCCGGCCACTACGAGTTTTTGCCTGGTTCGGCCGAGCAGATCGCTCTGGTTCAGCAGGAGTCTCGCGCAACCTCGACCGCCGCGTATGAGTCGTACCAGCGCATGCTCGAGGCCGGTGTCGCCCGCGAGGTGGCCCGCATCGTGCTGCCGCTCAACATCTATTCGAGCATGTACGTGACCATGAACGCACGTGCCCTGATGAACTTCTTGAGCCTGCGCACCAAGCGCGAGGGCACCCACTTTCCTTCATTCCCACAGCGCGAAATCGAAATGTGCGCCGAGAAGATGGAAGAATTCTTTGCCGAGCTGATGCCCTACACCTATGAGGCATTCAACCAGCACGGACGCGTCGCGCCATAAGCAGTTTTTACTAGAAACCCTGGGCTAGTCGCCCAGGGTTTCTTTTTTGTCGAAGTAAGGTCTCGAGCAGCTACCACACAATCCAACCAAATACAAGACTTGCGTCAGATTTGCCGGCTGGAGTTTCATTCGGATGTCTAAAGAAAGGGACGCAAATGAAGAGAACTACAACCCTGACGCTATGTACGGTATTGCTGGCAAGTGTCGCATCCGCTGCAATCGGAGTTAGTCCCGCTAGCGCGGACACCATCAAGTCCTGCGAGGACGGCAGCACCTATTATGTGGAAACACTTGCCGATGGAGGCATAGTTCAGACAAGACTTACCGAATTCGGGCCAATGTACGTGATTCAACCTCCAACGGGCTTTGATCCGCTGACGGCCTCTGCAGAGGAGTTGGACAGATATGGAGTCCCAACGAAGCCGACAGACTCAACGTCGGAGGAATTCACAAATTGGTTGGCATTAGCCCAAGTCTTAGCCGGCCAAAACTCTGCTTCGATCTGCGATCTCGATAGCAATCCAAGCGACCCACAAATCTTTAACACCGTGTTCTCGCACAATTGGGGTGGTTACGTAGCAAAACAATCCATACCCGCATACATAGGTGTAGCTGCGCAATGGGTGGAGCCTGCGTATGCGGCTCCGACAGCTGGTTGTGCCACGCCCCAAGCCTCGATTTGGGTTGGCGTAGGAGGATACAAGACACAAAGTCTCTTGCAGGCTGGCACTGCCCTCACGGCATCAGGTGCTCACGTTGCCTGGTATGAATGGCTATCGCCGCTGAGTTCAGTGCCAATGCTTCTGTTCACCAACAGCAGTATTCGAGCAGGGGACTCAATCTACGCTTATGTCTCGGTTAGCACGAATCTAAGTCAAGTGACCTTCAATGTCACTAACCTGAGCACGTCCACCTATTACACGCAAAGAGTCACCATGACACCAATATCAAACTTCCTCGAAGGCACCTCAGCAGAAGTGATAGCCGAGCGGATCACTCTTGTAGCAGGCTCAACCTCTTCCCTTGCCGATTTAGCCAACTTCGGCACTATCCCATTCACAAACGCGCAGGTGCAGGTCCCGGACGGAACCTACCGAACTCTACGTGCAACCGTTCCGCTTCAGCTGAGCATCGTAAACGCGTCAAACGTGGCGCTTGAATCCACGTCTACAATGCCGTCGGCAACGAGTTTTTCGACATCATTCCTTGCCTGCAAATGACAAAATTTACCAAAATTTTCAGCCTCGGCCCCATTCTGCTAGTCATGGTTGGATTTGCGATTTGGTGGCTGGTAGGCACGGGTGTGGCAGGGTCGTTTCAACCCCGCCCAAGTCAATCACTTTCCCATGCAACGCCTTATGTGATGACTTGTAGTGACTACATGGAAAAACCTCTCGCGTGGCAATTGCAGCATGGCAACTATGGAGAAACTACTTGCAAGGCTTATAAAACTTGGTGGGATGATTTCAGGAAGACCGCCGTGCCGGGTGACTACAGCCACCCGCAAGGGGGGACTGTCGAGATTTTTCCATAGTCGTTAGGAACCCTGGGTTAATCGCCCAGGGTTTCTTTTTTGTCGACCGGTGGGTAACGACGATCGACGCCAGCGAGGCGAGTCTTGCGCAAAATCAGGAACAGCGCGAGGCCGATTAGCACCGCGCTAATCAAGTCCAGTGCGATGGTTGCGACGAACGTTGCGGCTAACAGCAGCGCATCCAGCTTTGATTCGCGGGCTAGAGCCAATAGCTCGGATGGCTTGATCATGTGGGCGGTTGTGGCAAACAGCACGCCGGCCAGCGCAGCCACCGGAACCTGAGCCACCAAGGTCGGCAACGCGAGCACGATGGCGGCCAAGAAGACCGCGTGCGAGAGCGCGGCGAGGCGCGACCGAGCGCCGTTGCGAACGTTGACTGCGGTGCGAGCCAGGGCGGCGGTTGCCGGCACGCCACCGAAGAATGGCACGACCAGGTTGGCCAGTCCTTGACCGAATAGTTCGCGGTCGGAATCGTGTCGCATTGACGAGCCCGAAAGCCGGTCGGCGACCTTTGCCGAAAGCAGGCTTTCGAGCGCAGCCAGAGTGGCCACGGCGAGGGCGCTCGGCAACAGTGCCAACCAATCGGCATGCGTCATAAAGCCCACGCTTGGCGCAGCCAGCAGGTTGGGCAGGTCGCCGATGCGAGCCGCATCGAGTCCGAAGATCGCAGAACATGCCAGTGCAACGGCAACGGCAACCAGCGCGAATGGCACGCGAGGCAATAGGCGCTCGCCGACCAACACCAAGGTGGCAGCCGAAACGGCGATGGCGATGCTCGTCCAGTTGAATGCGCCTACTTTGACAAGTGCATTCCAGGCCGTCTGCCAGACGTGCTCGGTGGCCTCAACGTGCACGCCAAGTGCGGTTGGTACCTGTTGCAACGCAATGACCACAGCGATGCCCGCGGTGAAGCCCTCGATGATCGCCGTCGGAATTCGATGCACGTGATGCCCGAGCCCAAGGAGGCCTGCCACGACCAACAGCACTCCGGCCATCAGGCCGACGGCGAGCACCGCATCCCTGCCGAATTGATGCACGATTGGCAACAGCACTACAGTCATTGCGCCGGTTGGGCCTGAAACCTGAAAGCGACTGCCGCCGAACACCGTGGCGATGCCTCCGGCGATGATCGCCGTGATGATTCCCGAACTGGCACCCAAGCCGCTGGCGATGCCAAATGCAAGGGCCAAGGGGAGTGCCACGAGTGCGACGGTGAGGCCGGCGGTGAGGTCGATTCGGGGTGTGGCAAAGTTTTCGATCAATTCAGAACGCGTCGGTGCAAGCCTCACGCACCTGAGTCTTCTCTTAGCCAGAGGTGAAGTCAAATGGGCTTGCCGCTAGTCTTGTAGCCATGTCGAACAACAACAAGGACCTATTCGGTCAGGTGCTCGTAGCACTCGTGACCCCGATGAACGCCGAAGGCGAAGTCGATTGGGACGCAACCGAGAAGCACATTGACTATGTGATTTCAAACGGCGCCGATGGTGTTGTTGTTACCGGCACCACCGGCGAGACCAGCACACTAACCGACCCCGAGAAGCTTCGCCTAGTCGAGGTAGCCAAGTCGGTATCGGGCGGTCGCGCCAAGATCATCACCGGCGGTGGTTCGAACGAAACCGCACACGCGATGCAGCTCAATAAGGCCAGCGAAAAGGCCGGCGCCGACGGCGTAATGATCGTCACGCCTTATTACAACAAGCCAACCCAGGCCGGTGTGCTCACCCACTTCCGTCTGATTGCCGATGCAACCGACCTGCCGGTGATCCTGTATGACATTCCCGGCCGCGCCGGAATCCCAATCGCATACGACACGTTCCTGCGTGCCGCCAAGCACCCAAACATCGTCGCGGTGAAAGACGCGAAGGGCGACTTTGCCCAGGCCTCGCGCATCATGAACGAGACCGACCTGCTCTATTTCTCGGGCGACGACTCGAACGTGCTACCGCACATCGCAATCGGCGCAACCGGTCTGATTGGCGTTACCGCCAACATCGCTCCCGCCGCATATCGCGAGATGATCGATGCGACCAACCGCAACGACTTTCACCACGCCCTAAAGGTGCACAACGCGCTCGAGCCGCTTCAGCGAGCAGCCATGACTCACGTGCCGGGCACCGTTTCGGCAAAGTACATCCTGCACGGCCTCGGGCTCATCAACAGCCCACGCGTGCGCCTTCCTTTGGTTGGCCCTGAAGACCAGGAGGCCGCGCGCATCGAGTTCGATATCGACCGCGTAGGCCCAATCCCGGGTCTCAGCTTTGAAAACTTCCGTCCAGACCGCAATGCAGCCGCAGGAGGCGCGCTGCCAAAGGTGGCTGGCACTACCCGCTAGAAATAGCGAGAACAGAGGGCAACCCTTTGGTTCAGACCCTTCCAGAACCGGCTCCGCTGAAGAGCGGGGTGCTTCGCATCATTCCGCTAGGCGGCATTGGCGAAATCGGTCGCAACATGACCGTGTTCGAGATCAACGGCAAGCTGCTGATTGTCGACTGTGGCGTGCTCTTTCCTGAGGAGCACCAGCCAGGCGTCGATGTGATTCTGCCCGACTTCGGCTACCTGCGCGACCGCATGCATGACGTGCTCGGCATCGTCTTGACCCACGGTCACGAGGATCACATTGGCGGCGTGCCATACCTGCTGAAACTGCGCGAAGACGTTCCACTCATCGGTTCGGCTCTCACGCTCGCGCTGGTTGAGGCCAAGCTCAAGGAACACCGCATCAAGCCATACTCGATGGTTGTTCGCGAGGGACAGCGCGAGAGGCTCGGCGACTTCGATCTCGAATTTGTTGCCGTCAACCACTCGATTCCGGATGCGCTCGCCGTGCTGATGCGCACTCCTGCCGGGTCGGTGCTGCACACCGGTGACTTCAAGATGGACCAGCTGCCGCTAGACGGCCGCCTGACCGACCTGCGTGCATTCGCCAAGATCGGCGAAGAGGGCCTCGACCTGTTCATGTCGGACTCGACCAACGCCGATGTGCCGGGCTTTACCCCGCTCGAAAAAGACATCGGTCCGGTGCTCGAGAACGTGATTGCCCGCACTCCTCGTCGCGTTATCGTCGCAAGCTTCTCGAGCCACGTGCACCGCGTTCAGCAGGTGGTCGATGCGGCAGCCGCAAACGGTCGCAAGGTCGCTCTGGTTGGTCGTTCGATGATCCGAAACATGCAGATTGCCGCCGACATGGGATACCTCAAGGTTCCCGAAGGCATCCTGATTGACGCCAAGCACGCCACCGAGATCCCTGAAAACGAACTGGTCTACATGTGCACCGGTTCGCAGGGTGAGCCGATGGCCGTCTTGGCTCGCATGGCCAACCTCGAGCACGAGATCGAACTGGGCGATGGCGACACCGTGATTCTTGCCAGCTCTCTGATTCCGGGCAACGAGAACGCCGTCTATCGCGTGATCGACTCGCTCACCAAACTTGGCGCGAATGTGGTGCACAAGGGCAATGCCAAGGTGCACGTTTCGGGCCACGCGGCCGCCGGTGAGCTGCTCTATTGCTACAACATTTTGAAGCCGAAGAATGTGATGCCGGTGCACGGTGAATACCGGCACCTGATTGCCAATGGCAAACTAGCCGAACAGACCGGTGTGCCAAGCAATCGCGTAATCATCGGCGAAGACGGCTGGGTCACCGACCTGGTCGATGGCAAGGCCGAAATTGTGGGCGCCGTCGAGTGCGGCCTGCTCTATGTGGACGGACGTACCGTCGGCAAGATCACCGAAGAAGACCTCAAGGATCGCCGTGTGCTCGCCGAAGAGGGCTTCATCTCGATCTTCTGTGTAGTCGACGAGGACGGCCGGGTCAAGGTTGGTCCCGAGATTCGTGCTCGCGCATTTGCCGAAGAGGACCACGTCTTCGACGACGTGCGACCACTGATTGAACGTGCGCTGGCGCAGGCTGCCGGCGAGGGCGTCAAAGACACTTATGCCTTGCAGCAGGTAATTCGTCGAACGATTGGCACGTGGGTAAATCGTGCCCACCGTCGTCGTCCGATGATTATTCCGGTGGTCGTTCGCGGCTAGCTTGCCCTCGGGCGCTGTGCCTGCGCCGATTTGTCGGTGCACGCTGTTATTTTTGAAGGCATGGCCGAACGTCGACCAAGCGCGCGCAAGCCAGCCTCTAGAAACGCTGGCTCAACTTCGCGCGCTCGCAGCCCCAAGTCTTCTTCAACCAGCACCTCGCGCGCGCCACGCAATGCTTCGCCGGCTCGTGAATCGCGGCAAGGTGTAGCCAGCGGAGCCTCGGCAGGGGCGGGCGGCACCTTCGGCAAGATCTACATGTTCTTCGCCCACGCCGTCGGCGGGGCGGCTCGAGCCCTCAGCCCCGAGAAGCTGCATCCCGACGACCGCCGCGATGGCATCCCGTTCGCGCTGTTCTTGATGGGCGTGATCGGTGCCGCATTCAGTTGGTTCATGATTCACGAGGCCTGGGTGCTGTGGCTGCATCAGAACACCTTCGGCATGCTCTTTGGCCAGATGGCCTACGG
>JBEEJX010000160.1:0-8035 GCA_041168965.1 Actinomycetota bacterium | reverse complement strand
ATGGTTGGGCCCGACCAGTAGTCGCCGCCACCGGTGGTGACCTGAATGATGCCGTCTGAGCCGGCCTCTGCCAAACCTGCGAGGGCTGCGTTCAGGGTCTGCGAGCTCGAGACGTTGATTGCAGGGTAAGCAAAGCCGCCATTCTTGGCGCGGTCGAGCATTTCGAGGTACTGGTCTGGTGATGCAACAGGCATAGCCGTGGCTCCTAAGAGTATGTGCGAATTTTTAGGCGAAGAACGTCGTTGGGCCTCGCATCTAGGTTAGCGAAAATCTGCCGCAAGCCATGCGAACGGCGCCGACCGAACTCGAGTCAAACCTGCCGATAACCTGTGTTCATGCTGCACAACGCCAACACCCCAACCATCGACATCTTCTCGGCTACGGTCGCCGCGGCCGCGGGCTGTTTTCCGCTGGTAGGCAAGGGCAATAAGTATGCGGTTGACGCCGCCGCGGTCGAGGCCATGCGACACATGCTCGTGGGCGCCGAATTCGGCGGAGTGGTCGTGATCGGCGAGGGTGAAAAAGACCACGCGCCCATGCTCTTCAACGGCGAACTGATTGGGCAGGGGCAGCCGATCGAGTGGGACATCGCTGTCGACCCAGTCGACGGCACGGCCCTGGCCGCGCGCGGCGACGAGGGGGCGGTCTCGGTGATGGCGGCGGCCGACCGCGGCGCGATGCTCGATTGCAGTCAGGTCTACTACATGAAAAAGATCATCACCGGGCCGGCCGGTTGGGGAGTGGTCGACATCGATGCCTCACCAACGCAAAACATTCACGCTCTCGCCGCAGCCCTTGGCCGCGATGTTTCCGAGGTGCGCGTGGCGGTCATCGACAAGCCGCGCAACGCCGAGGTCATCGCCGAGGTGCAGGCCGCCGGAGCCGAGTGGCTGCAGTTTGCCGAGGGCGATGTTGCGATGGGCGTAGCCGCCGCAACCGAGAACTCTGGCGTCGACATGTTGCTTGGGGTCGGCGGCGCACCCGAGGGAGTCGCGACGGCCTGCGCCGTGCGCGTGCTTGGCGGATTCATGCAGGCACGCCTGGCTCCGCAAGACGTCGATCAGCTCGAACAGGCGATGGCCGCCGGCTATGACCTAGAGCGAAAGTATGCGCTGACCGACCTGGTCGGCGGCGAACACTGGGTCTTTGTGCTCACCGGCATCACCGACGGGCTGTTGACCAAGGGCATCGAGGTCGAGGGCGACGGCCTGATTCTGCAGTCGCTCGTGCTCGACAGCAAGCTTGGCGAACCGCAACTGATCGAGGTTGAGGTCGGGCGCGACTAGCAGCACCGAAAGCAAAAACGCCATCCTTTTTTCACGGATGGCGTTTTCGTTTAAGGCTGTTTAGGCAACTGCAGGCTCTTCGAGCGCAACTGTGCGGTCTGGGTTCTCGGTCAAGAACGACTCAGGCAGGTGGTCGACGTCGGTGAGGCCCGAAGTTGGCTGGGTTACGGCAACCGCACCCCACTGAACCGCGGTCGATACGCCAACTGGAACGTTGAAACCAACGCCAAAGTCGTCGGCACCATCGGCGATCGGGTTGCGCACGACTGCCGAGAGGAATCCGGCGAGGGTTGCGTCGCCAGCACCAACGGTGTTGATTACCTTGACCGGCGCGGTGCGTGCGGCCCAGGCATCCTGCTTGGTTACGGCGATCATGCCGTCGGCGCCAAGCGATGCAAGAACGCACTGCACGCCGTGGGCGCAAAGCTCGCGGGCTGCATCGATGACATCGCCGATGGTGTTAAGAGTGCGACCAACTGCCGAGGCAAGTTCTTCGGCATTTGGCTTCATGACGGCAGCGGCCCCCTGTCGAGCCCAGTACTGCAGTGGCTCGCCCGAGGTGTCGAGGGCAACGCGAACGCCGCGCTCTTTCATGCGGTCGAATAGCGGCTGCAGGTCAACGTAGTTGCCTGAACCCTTGTAAACCGGCAGTGCGCCTGCGAGCACGAGCCACTTGGCGCCGTTCTCGTCGACGGTCTTGACGGTCAGGTCAATGACGGCAGCCCAGTCTTCTTCGCTAAGCGGACGAGGCGATTCGTTGATCTTGGTGGTTGGTCCGCTGTGCTCGACGATCGTGGTCGAGACGCGAAGGGTGCCATCGATCCAGAGTGGCAGCAGCATGCCGGCCGAACCGGTGCGCTCAAGAACGTTCTGGTCGGCGTTGCCGATTGGCACGACGCCAGGAGCCTCGATGCCAACCAGGTGCAGGCCGCGCGACACGTTAATGCCCTTGCCGGCTAGCTCTTCGCCAACGCCGTCGGCACGGTTGACGCCACCCTCGACGAGGTTGCTAACAAAGTAGGTGCGGTCGAGCGTTGGTGCTGGGGTCAAGGTCACGATTGGCGACCCTTGCTTCATGCCAGTCATGGGGTTCTCCTGCGGATTGGACAACGGTTGGAAATTCAGTCAATTAGTGCGAACTTCGTTGTCGCGCGCTTTGGTTTGATTATACCTTTTGGGCACCAACAACATTGGGCGCAAATAGACTCGAGCCAATGAAGAATCGTGTCGATATCCAGTGGCTTAGGGCCTTGGCCGTTGGCATGGTCGTGCTTTTTCACCTTTGGCCAACGCGCGTTTCTGGCGGCTTCGCGGGCGTCGACGTGTTCTTTGTGATTTCGGGCTACTTGATCACCGCTGGATTGCTGCGCAAACGACCGCGCCTGGGCGAATTCTGGCTGCGACGCATTCGTCGTTTGTTGCCCTCGGCGCTTGTTGTGATCTTGGCCACCGTTTTGCTGGGCTTCGTAGTGGTTCCACCCGGTGCCCGCGGCGATTTCGGCGGCGATGCGATTGCCAGCACGTTCTATTTCGAAAACTGGTGGCTGGTCGGTTCGTCAAGCGACTACTTTGCGGCCGTCGCACCAAGTCCTTTCCAGCATTTCTGGTCGCTTGCGGTCGAGGAACAGTTCTATCTGGTCTGGCCGGTGTTGATTCTGGCGCTCGGGCTTTCGACTGGGGGCACGAGTCCCGGCGGCAAGGGTTCGTCAACCCTCGCGAAGTATGCCTTTGGCGTGGTCGCCGCAGCCTCGTTCGCGTGGAGCCTGTGGCAAACCAACGCCGCGCCGAGTGAGGCATACTTCAGCACTTTTTCGCGGGCTTGGGAATTCGCGGTCGGAGCATTGCTCGCGAGTGGCCATGGCTCGCGGGTGTTGCAGCGCCTTGGGCAGGCTGGTCGCCGCAATGCCGCGGTTGCCGGTTTTGCCCTGATCGCGCTCGCCGCCTTTGGCCTGAACGAACACATGGCTTTCCCAGGTTGGGCGGCGTTGCTGCCGGTGGTCGGCACTGCACTAGTGATTTGGGCGGCCGCCGACTTTGCGGCGATTGCGCCACGCCTAGCCGCAATCACCTGGGTTGGCGACATCTCTTATGGCCTGTATCTGTGGCACTGGCCCGTGATCATCCTTGGCGGCTATCTGGTGGCCGAACGTGGATCGTGGCTGACTGCCCTTTGGCTCGCCATCAGTGTCGCGTTGGCTTGGGCCTCGAAGCGGTGGATCGAAGACCCGATTAGGCGTTCAACGGCTATCGTGGCTCGTCGCAAGCGCGCTCAGTATTTTGCCGCGGCGGCCTCGAGTCTGTTGGTTTTCTCGGTTGCCTTCGCATTGAACGGTGTCACCAATGCTCAACTAACCCAGGCTCAAACAGCTGCCGAGAAGGCGGCGCTCGAGCCCTGCTTCGGAGCAAATGCCATCGGCGATGCTGCCTGCCTGCCAGTGCCAACAGGCCAAATCGTGCCGTCGCTCGACATTGCAAAGCACGACGCGGCCGACCCTGGCAGTGTCTGCATGACCAAGGCCGAGGCATCCGATGTTCGGCTATGCGACTTTGGTAACTCCCGCGCCAAATTCAGAGTGCTGTTGGTTGGCGACTCGCATGCCGCGACACTGCTGCCGGCCCTGAAGTTGGTGGCACAGCGCAACAACTGGCAGGGCACGCTGGCCTATCACGCGGGTTGTTCGTTCAGTCTGGTCGAGCGCGATTCGAGCGCAAGAGGCCGAGCCTGCGCCGATTGGAACACCGCCCTGCAGAACCGCCTTGCCAAACTGCCCGCGTTCGACCTCGTAATCACCGAGAACTACGCCAAGAACCGCCTTGCCGACTTGGCCCACGTTGCGAATTCGACCCTTGCCGACGGCCTTGCCGCGGCTTGGCAGCCGCTGATCGATCGAGGCTCGCGCGTTGTTGCGGTGCGCGATAACCCCGAGATGACCACATCAATGAAGCGCTGCTGGGGTTCGGCGGTCACCAATTCGATGGCCGCTAGGTGTTCGATGCATCAGGCGGCGGCGTTTGTTACCGACCCGATTCAGCAGGCTCAGGCCAACACCGACAGCGTCAAACTGCTCGACATCACCAGTCGCTACTGCATCGACGGAACCTGCCCTGCCGCAGTCGGCGGGGTCTGGGTCTATCGAAACGCCGACCACATCAGCGCGAGCTATTCGCGCACCCTGACGCTATGGCTTGAGAAGCGGCTTCAAGACCTGCTTGGTGGCCTTTAGCAACGCAGCCAGGTCGTCGGCGTCGTGCCGATTTGCGGCATGCAACACCAGGCGGGCGCACGCATCCGCATCGGCCAGCGCATCGTGGTGATTGAAGTCTTGAATGCCAATGAATTCGGCCATCGTGCTTAGCCGATGGTTCTCGGGCACGCCACCCTCTTTTTTATAGGTCTGGCGGGCGATCGAGAGCGAACACGCGTATTCGAGCGCCGGAATCGGGCGTCCAATCACCTCGAGGGTTGCGCGAATCACGCCCATATCAAAGGCCGCGTTGTGGGCCACCAGCACGTCGCCATTGATCCAGTCGAGCATGTCGGCAAACGCGGCTGGCGTGGTCGGCGAATCCCAGGTGTCGGATTCACGAATGCCGTGCACGCCTATGTTGCCGGGGTGAAAGTATGAGTGCCCCATGGGCGGCTGCATGAGCGTTGCCCACGAGTCGACTACCTTGCCGTCGACAACCTTGACCAGGCCGACCGCGCAGGGGCTGGCCGGCGAGCCGTTTGCGGTCTCGAAGTCGATTGCCGTGAAGTTGATTGCCACGCCACCAAGTCTGGCACGCGCGACCGACAACTAAACTTGACCCTCGTGGCTCTAACTATCGGAATCGTGGGACTGCCTAACGTAGGCAAGTCGACCCTCTTCAACGCACTCACCAAGAACAACGTTCTGGCGGCGAACTACCCGTTCGCAACCATCGAACCAAACGTGGGTGTCGTAAACCTGCCAGACCCTCGCCTCGCCGAGCTGGCCAAGGTGTTTGGCAGTGAGCGCCTGCTTCCGGCTCCGGTTTCGTTCGTCGACATCGCTGGCATTGTGCGCGGCGCATCGGTCGGTGAAGGTCTGGGCAACAAGTTCCTCGCTAACATCCGCGAAGCCGACGCAATCGCTCAGGTTGTGCGCGGCTTTACCGATGGCGACGTGGTTCACGTCGACGGCAAGGTCGACGCCGCTAGCGACATCGAGACCATCAACACCGAGCTGATCCTCGCCGACATGGAGACCCTCGACAAGGCGCGTCCGCGTCTTGAAAAAGAGGTTAAGGGCAAGAAGGCCGAGCCGATCGTGCTCGAGGTTATCGACGAGGCCAAGGCCTGGCTCGACGCGGGCAAGCCGCTTTCGGGTTCGACCATCGACCTGACTCCTATTAAGGAACTCGGCCTGCTCACCGCAAAGCCGATTCTGTATGTGTTCAACGTCGACGAGGGCATCCTTGCCGACGCGGGCAAAAAGAAGGCGCTCGCCGACTTGGTTGCGCCTGCAGAGGCCGTGTTCCTTGACGCCAAGGTCGAGTCAGAGCTGATCGACCTATCACCCGAAGAGGCAGCCGAGTTGCTGTCGTCACTTGGCCAGGATGAGTCTGGCCTCGACCAGCTTGCTCGCATCGGGTTCGACACCCTTGGCCTGCAAACCTACCTGACCGCCGGCCCGAAGGAGGCCCGCGCCTGGACGATCCGCAAGGGCTGGAAGGCACCCGCCGCAGCCGGTGTGATCCACACCGACTTTGAGCGTGGCTTCATCAAGGCCGAAATCGTGTCGTTTGCCGACCTCGTGGCCGCTGGCTCGATGGCCGCAGCGAAGACCGCCGGCAAGGTGCGCATGGAAGGCAAGGACTACGTCATGCAGGATGGCGACGTGGTCGAGTTCCGCTTCAACGTTTAGTTTCTGACTAGTAACGCTTGCCGCTAATAACGCATCGCGTTATTATTTAGTCGTGATTCATTCGTTCGCCGATTCGCACACTCAGAAGGTGTGGCAGCGCGAGCCGACGAAGCGCTTTTCGCTTGAACTTCAGCGTCTTGCGCACCGCAAATTGCTACTGATTGACGCGGCTAATTATTTGCATGATCTGCGGATCCCGCCTGGCAATCGTCTTGAGGCTCTGGTGGGTGACCGCGCGGGCCAGCACAGCATCAGAATTAATGACCAGTGGCGCCTCTGTTTTCGTTGGATTGAAACTGGCGCTCACGACGTGCAAATCGTCGACTACCACTAGGAAACAACATGGCCAAAGCACACGCACCTATTCACCCCGGCGAGATCCTGCTCGAAGAATTCATGGCGCCGTTCGGGGTATCGCAGTATGAAGTTGCAAAGGTGATTGGCGTTTCACCCCGACGCATCAACGAGATTGTGCATGGCAAGCGCGCAATAACCGCCGACACCGCATTGCGCCTTGCACGCGCCTTTGACGTCAGCGATAGCTTCTGGATCAACCTGCAGGCACGCTACGACCTCGAGGTTGAGCGAGATCGACTAGCCGAGACTTTGCCCACCATCTCAACCATTCCAGCCGTTGCGGCGCAACTTGCTGACGCGTGTTAGCGTCTTCGCATGATCGAATTTTTTAGCAGCCTCAACTATCTAGCCATCTTCGTCGCATCGCTCTCGAGCTTCGTGATAGGCGCACTTTGGTTTGGTCCTAAGACCTTCTATCCGGTCTGGATGAAGGCCATGGGCCGCGAGGTTCCAACCGAGCGCATCGAAATGAAGGCGGGCGAGACTCTGCTGATGTTTGGCGGCACCTACGTTGGCGCGCTGGTTCAGATTGTGTCGCTGGCCCTGATCATGGCCATGGCCGAAGCAGCCGACGTAATGGTTTCGGCGCTCGATGGCGCCATCTTCGGTCTGGTCTTTTCGGTCGGCATTGGCGCGTTCAGCTCGTTCGGTCACCGCATGTTTGCCGCCGCCGACCACAAGGTCTATCGCTCACTCAAGGTCTGGATTCTTGAGGTTGGCCAGGACGCCGCTGCGCTAGTTGTTGCCGGCGCAATCCTCGCCGCCTGGCACTAATCCCGAGCCTTGACCTCGGCAACGCAGCGTGCGCTGCATCACATAAGCATCGGCGTTAGCGACCTGGTCGCTTCGGCGCGGTTTTACGACGCGGTGCTTGCCACGCTCGGCATGCGTCGGGTGTTCGAAGACATCCGCCCTGGTCAACGCAATCAAGCAATCGGCTATGGCTTCGAAGACGGCAAAGATCTGATTGCCATCAAGGAGCGCGGCGACGCGGCTGCTCACCCCGGCAAGGGGTTTCATTTAGCCTTAGGTGCACCAAGCATCGACGCAGTGTTCGCGTTTGAGGCCGCCGCTGTGCCTGCCGGCGGAGCCGTGGTCGAGGCCGCTCGAGCCTGGCCCGAGTTTGGTGATGGATACGTTGCCGCATACGTTACCGATCCCGACGGCTGGCAGCTCGAGGCGGTCGTCAATCAGCCCGTCACGCGCCTGGCAACTTATGGCACGCTCGGCCCCGGCCGGCCGAACCATCACCATGTCAGTGCAATTCAGGGGGAGTGGACGAGCGGTTCGGTGCGCGGCGAGCTGCGCCAAGAGGGTTGGGGAGCCGATCACGGCTATCCCGGCATTGTTCTCGACGCTGCCGGCCCAGTGGTCGAGGTCGACATTCTTGAAAGCACCGAACTGGATGCGCACCTCGCACGCCTCGACGACTTCGAGGGCACCGGCTATCGCCGCGTGCCCGCCGT
This sequence comes from Actinomycetota bacterium, assembly GCA_041168965.1. Taxonomy (GTDB): domain Bacteria; phylum Actinomycetota; class Actinomycetes; order Actinomycetales; family Microbacteriaceae; genus Rhodoluna. Next base: position 40 of record JBEEJX010000160.1, on the reverse strand, counting down.
GGTCGATGCTGCCGCTGGTCGCGTGCTCGCGTACATCTAC
>JBEEJX010000159.1:0-10830 GCA_041168965.1 Actinomycetota bacterium | reverse complement strand
CGGTGTCGGCATCAAGCAACGCAACCAGTTCCTTGAGCTCCTGAGCCTTGCCCTTGCCCAAGAAAGTCGCCGGATCTGGGTGCGCGCGACGCTGAAGGAGTCCGTCGAGCACCGTGGCGCCCGCAGTCTCGGCCAACGCCGCGAGTTCACGCAGAGAATATTCGGCATCCTGAAGCGAGCGTTCGCCGAACAGGCCAATAAGAATCACCTTTTCAAGGCGAAGTTGGCGATACTCGACGTCAGAGATGTCTTGACGCTCGGTCGACAAACCAACCACGCGACGAAGCGCGTTGCGCTCTTCGAGGTCTAGCTGATCGCCATCGAAGCTCGTGTGTCCGTGCCCTTCGTCGGCTCCCAAAGCCAACGCACGTGCATCGCGAGAAAGGATTCGGTTGACCGCCGCCTCGGCGCGTGTGGTCGCCGGAGCGGCCGCATCGGCGGAGTCTTCGGAGTCGTCGCGCATCCACTGAGTCATGGTCACAACACTACTTCGCGTTTTGGCGTAGCCTCGGCGCTGATAACCACGCGCGGTTGGGCTGTAATAGGGTTGCCACATGCCTGAGCAGCCAACCAACCCGGAACACTACTTTTCGGACGACCCAAATAGCGAATTTCGCCCCCACAAGATTCGTGCCTGGCTGGCCGAGCGCGAGTTGTTTGTGAACACCGCGAACGGCATCTTTAGCCCGGCGCACGTCGATGGCGGCACTCGTGTGCTGCTCAACCACAGCGCTCAGGCGCCAGCCGAGGGCAACATTCTCGATATCGGTTGCGGTTGGGGGCCGATCACTATCGCCCTGGCCCTAGAAAATCCGGGGGCGACCATTTGGGCCGTTGATGTGAACTCACGCTCGCTTGACCTGACGCGCCAAAACGTCGACGAACTCGGCTTGAACAACGTGCGCGTATGTCGCCCGGAAGAGGTGCCGGCCGAGATCGAATTCGCTGGAATCTGGTCAAATCCGCCGATTCGAGTCGGCAAGGATGTGCTTCACGAAATTCTGCTGACCTGGCTGCCGCGCCTGTGCGAGGGTGGCGAGGCTTACCTCGTGGTTGCCAAGCAGCTGGGCGCGGATTCGCTGCAGAAGTGGTTGGCGCAAGAACTTGGCGGCGGTTTCGCCGTAGACCGTGTCGACACTGACAAGGGTTTTCGCGTTCTGCGCACGGTGCGCATCTAGCGACAGCGCGCTAAAGCGCTTCTAGATCTAGCACTCCGTCAAACACGAGTTCGGCCGCGCCCGACAGGCCAACCTGTTCGCCGTCCTCGGTGGCAAACATTCGCACACCGAGGGTTCCGCCAGGCACCCGCACCGTCCATTGATTCGGAGCGCCGGCGCCGGCCCAGTGGCGCGTGGCTAGCGCTGCAGCCACGATTCCGGTGCCACAGCTAAGCGTCTCGCCAGAACCGCGTTCATGAACCCGCATGTTGATTGAGCCGACGCCATCGCGAATCATCGGATCGGCTGGCACGACAAACTCGACGTTTGCACCAGCGGCGGGCGCCGGCGTTAGTTGAGGCGCCTGAGTTAGGTCTAGGCCGACAAGTTCATCCTGCGAAGCGAGAGCAACAACTACATGGGGATTGCCAACATTGATGCCAAGGCCTGGACGCGCGACAGAGAGGCCGTTCGCGTGTACGGTCGGTTCGTCCGCTTCGAGACGCCAACGCCCCATGTTTACGGCAAAACCAGCCAAATTACGCTGGATGTCGCGAACGCCGGCTCGGGTTCCAATGCTCAGGGTCTCGCCATCGGCTAGTTCTACGAGCCCCTTCTCGGTCAGGTAGCGAGCAAAAACACGCGTGCCATTGCCGCACATCTCGGCGATTGAGCCGTCGGCGTTGTAGTAGTCCATGAACCAAATCGCCTCGGGTGCCTCGGCCAGCAATTCACGCCCAGGCTGCAGAGCCTCGGAGCGGATCACGCGAATGACGCCATCGGCACCGACACCAAAATGCCGGTCACAAATCTTGGCGATCTGGTCGGCGGTGAGTGGCTGGTCGCCGTGCGGGTCGAGATAGAGCACGAAGTCGTTTCCGGTTCCGTGCCCCTTGGTGAAAGCTAGCTCTGCCATGCCTTAAGCCTATTCCTCGAGCCAATTGAGTGACTTGGCGATTGCCGCCTTGGTGGTATCCGGATCTTGGTAGTCGAGCCAGTCAATGCGTGTGTCGCGTCGGAACCAACTCATTTGGCGGCGGGCATAGCGTGCCGTGAGCATGGATGTCTCGGCAATCGCTTGCTCCTGGGTCATGGCGCCATCAAGCTGCGCGAGCGCCTGCGAGTAGCCGATTGCGCGGCTCGCGGTCTTGCCCTCGCGGATGCCGGCTGGAACCAGACCGGCTACCTCGTCGATTAGGCCCTGGTGCCACATCTTTTCGACTCGATGGCCGAGGCGCTCGACCAGATGCGCGCGGTCTGAGTTGAGGCCAAGTTCGAGCACCGGCTGCCAGTTTTCAGGCACCTCTGGTAAGGCCGCCGCGAAAGGCTTGCCAGTTAGGCGAACGATCTCGAGTGCGCGCACCACGCGACGCGGGTTATGGCGATCGACTCTGGTTGCTGCATCGGGATCGATGGCGGCCAGGCGTCTATGCAACTCGATGGAGCCGTGTTCCAAAAGATCGGCCTCGAGGCTTGCGCGCAAATCGGGGTCATGCCCAGGAAACTCAAAGGTATTGAGCACGGCAGCAACGTAGAGCATCGATCCGCCAACCAGAATCGGCACCGTTCCTGCGCTCTGCAGTCGTTCGATAATCGGCCGCGCCTGGGCCTGATACTCGGCCGCGGTGGCCTCGTCGCGAACCTCCAGAACGTCGAGCATGTGATGTGCCACCCCGCGTCGCTCTGGCACGCTCAGCTTTGCCGTGCCGATATTCATGCCGCGATAGAGCTGCATTGAATCGGCATTGACGATCTCGGCCTTGCCGCCCGCTTTGACGATCGATTCGGCAATCGCTAGTGCTAGGTCAGACTTGCCGGTTCCGGTTGGCCCGACAACGGCGATAAGTTTCGACAAGCTAGTGCTCTGCTCGGCGCAGAGTCGGAAGACCGAGGTTCACACCGCTGCCGCTCGCGTTGGCCCCACCGACTGGAATTGCGCAGCTTGCGGCCAAGGCGCGATCCCAAGCGTCGCCCGCACGAGTTGCGCGCACCGAATAGCCAACCGACGAATCGGCCAGCAGGTGGTACGGAGCGGCCTCGGTAACAGTGACGTTGACCAGGTCACCCGGTCGAGGAACAATCGCACCCTCTGGCACCTCGAAGTGCACCAAGCGGTTGTCGCGCGAACGACCCGACATGCGATTGGTTGCTGCGTCTTTGCGGCCCTCATGATTGGCCACGAGAACCTCGACCTGCTTGCCGACCTGGGCCTTATTTTCGTTCCAAGCAACCTCGTTTACGAGGGCCATCAAACGCTCATAGCGATCCTGCACGACGGCCTTCGGCAGTTGTTCTGGCAACTCGGCAGCGGGCGTTCCTGGGCGCTTTGAATACTGGAACGTGTAGCAGGCAGCAAATCTTGACTCTGCCACAACACGCATGGTCTCGGCAAAATCTTCTTCGGTCTCGCCTGGGAAACCCACGATTAGGTCGGTGGTGATTGCGGCCTCGGGAATCGCCGCGCGGACGCGGTCGAGAATGCCCAAGAACTTTTCGCTTCGATACGAGCGTCGCATTTCTTTGAGGATGCGATCGCTGCCCGACTGCAGTGGCATGTGCAAGGTAGGCATGACGTTCGGCGTTTCGGCCATCGCCTCGATGACGTCGTCGGTGAAGGCAGCTGGATGAGGGCTCGTGAATCGAACGCGCTCGAGCCCTTCGATTTGGCCGCATGCGCGCAACAGCTTGGCGAAGGCGCCCTTGTCGCCAAACTCAACGCCATAGGTGTTCACGTTTTGCCCCAGCAACGTGACCTCGATGACGCCCTCGGCAACGAGAGCCTCGATTTCGGCCAGGATTTCGCCCGGTCGGCGGTCGCGCTCTTTGCCTCGCAACGAGGGAACGATGCAGAACGTGCAGGTGTTGTTGCAGCCAACCGAGATTGACACCCAGGCGGCGTAGGTCGAATCGCGCTTGGTCGGCAGGTTGCTCGGGAAGGTCTCGAGTGACTCGAGAATCTCAACCTGCGCCTCTTCGTTGTGGCGCGCTCGTTCGAGCAGCGCAGGCAGCGCACCGATGTTGTGGGTGCCGAACACGACATCGACCCAGGGAGCCTTTTTAACGATGGTGTCGCGGTCTTTCTGAGCCAAGCAACCGCCAACGGCAATCTGAAAATCAGGGTCGGAGTCTTTGCGATGCGCAAGCTGGCCTAGGTTTCCGTACAGCTTGTTGTCGGCATTTTCGCGGACCGCGCAGGTGTTGAATACAACGATGTTGGCCGATTCAGAGTCGCTCGCCTCGACATAGCCAGCCGACTCGAGCAGGCCCGACAGGCGCTCCGAGTCGTGCACGTTCATTTGACATCCGAACGTGCGAATCTCATAGGTGCGAGGCTGGGTTGAAGTGGTCACTAGAGGATTTTACTTTGTGACGAGCTAAAGGTCGGCTTCGGCCGCCCGAAGCGCCTGGTAGGCGACCCCGCCGCCATAACCCTTGCGAGCCAAGAAGCCCAGCAGGCGACGGCGACGAACCTCTGGCTCAAGATGCTGCATGGAACGCAGACGCTTGCTCGCAAACTTGATTGCGGTCTCGAGTTCTTCTTCGGCGGTGAAGGCGCTCAGAGCAATCAGGATGTGCTCTTCGGCGACGCCCTTGCGCATCAGCTCGCGGCGGATGCTCGCCGTCGATAGACCACGGGTTGCCCGCCGCGTGCTGGCAATCGTGTTTGCGAAGGCCTGATCGTCGATGAGGCCGGCCTCGGTTAGGCGGTCGAGTGCTGCAGCCGCGATGTCGTCGGGAATCTCGCGAGCGGCAAGCACCTCAGCCAATTGAAAACGCGACTTGGCCTGGCGGCTCAACTGGTGCAAAATCACGTTCTTTGCCCGTTGTTCCAATTTCTCGCGATTCACGGGTTTTGCTGCCGCTGACGCGTCGCCGTCGAAATCTGTACCTTCAGAGCCGGCGCCAAATGGGGTGGATCGTTGAGCGACGGGCCGCCTACGGCTTTGCCCCTGGCGGCCCGTCGACCGTGAACCACGCTTGGCGCCGGGCGTGCGCCTTGGCATCGAATCCTCGTCGGGATCAAAGCTTGAAACAGCGAAATAGCCCTCGGGGAATCCCGGGGCTACCTCGCTATTTGAATCGAACAAATGGGTCTCGATTAGGCGGTTGCGGCCTTGGCGCCGTCGGCACCAGCCTCGTCAGGGAGGTCGGCCACGGCACGAGGAACACCAATGCCGAGCTTGGCCTTGATCTTCTTTTCGATGTCGTCTGCGGTTGCCGGATTTTCGAGCAGGTATCGACGAGCGTTTTCTTTGCCCTGACCCAACTGGTCGCCGTCGTAGGTGTACCAGGCACCCGACTTCTTGACGATGTCTTGATCGACACCAAAGTCGATCAAACTGCCCTCGCGAGAGATGCCGACGCCATAGATGATGTCGAATTCGGCCTGCTTGAATGGCGCCGCCATCTTGTTTTTGACGACCTTCACACGGGTGCGGTTTCCGACGGCTTCCTGGCCGTCTTTCAGGGTTTCGATGCGACGAATGTCGAGACGAACCGAAGCATAGAACTTGAGCGCCTTTCCACCGGCGGTGGTTTCTGGGCTACCGAAGAAGACACCGATCTTTTCGCGCAACTGGTTGATGAAGATTGCGGTGGTCTTTGTGCTGTTTAGGGCACCGGTCAGCTTGCGGAGCGCCTGCGACATGAGTCGAGCCTGAAGACCAACGTGCGAGTCGCCCATCTCACCTTCGATTTCGGCCTTAGGCACGAGTGCAGCAACCGAGTCGATAACGATGATGTCGATCGAGCCCGAACGAATCAACATGTCGGCGATCTCGAGGGCCTGCTCACCGGTGTCTGGCTGGCTGACCAACAGCGCGTCGGTGTCGACACCTAGAGCCTTGGCGTATTCAGGGTCGAGAGCGTGCTCGGCGTCGATGAAGGCCGCGATGCCGCCGCCGCGCTGTGCGTTTGCGATCGCGTGCAGCGCGACCGTGGTCTTTCCTGAGGATTCAGGACCGTAGACCTCGATGATACGGCCACGCGGAAGACCGCCAATGCCTAGCGCTACGTCGAGTGCGATGGAGCCGGTGGGAATAACCTCGACCGGTGCGCGCTCGTCTGAACCGAGGCGCATAACAGTGCCCTTGCCGAATTGACGGTCAATCTGAGCCAGTGCGGTGTCGAGCGCCTTTTCGCGATCTGCTGGTGATGGCATTTCTTCCTCTACTTCTGGCACCAGGTGCCTTATCGAATCTTGGTTGCTCCGACTTTATGAAGTGGCTCCGACATTGAATCGAACCCATGCCAATTCTGTGGAGAACTGCCTCAAAACTGGCTCATTTGGATACTAGCAATATTCGAACAGATTTTCGATAAAAAACCAAACGGCGTGTCTAGTTTTCGTCTTTATGTTCGGAACGCTTCTTCTTGTCGAAGCCATGCCAGCGATTCTTTGGAACGCCATTGGCCCTGCAAATGGCAAACCAGACCTCGCGCGGCTCCTCGCCGGCTGCAATCGCAGCGGCGCCCGTCGCATCCTTGAATTCAGTCAGAGCGAGATCGCGCAGGATCACCTGAGCATAGGCTGCGCCGAATTCATCGGACATTAGTTGATTGAACTGACTCAGGCGCACAACAGAAAACTAGTCCAGGAAAGCCGAAACCCCCGCATTGCGTGCGAGGGTTTCAAACTAATGAGTGCTCTAGAGCCAGATTCCGGCTAGTTCCGAATCGCGTGTGTCTTGCGGAAACTCAGAAACGAGCTCGTCTGGAACGCGGTCTGGAATCACGATGCCTTCGACCGTAGCCAACCGATCGCTGACCTCACGCATGATGACCGACAGCGGCACACCAAGCGCGTCGGCAACCGAAGCCAGAATCTCTGACGACGCTTCCTTTTGCCCGCGCTCAATCTCGCTCAGATAGCCGAGGGCAACACTCGCCCGCGATGCAATCTGACGCAGGGTACGACCCTTCTGCTGTCGAAAATCGCGCAGTACGTCGCCGATTTCTTGACGAACCAAAACCATTGAGGGGCCTCCTTCCTTCGAGAGTCAATAGCAATAACTTAGTGCCAGTTGCCATTCAGAATACGTTTGTCGCCTGAATGTTTGCTGGCAGTTCGCTCTGAGGGATATAAACATTCGATCTGCCCGGATTATTCCAGTCACCGGTGCGAGCGCCGTCACGATTCGCGCCGCTTGGCAGCCAGAGCGCCGCCGGTCAAAGGTCGACTAGAGGCCGATGAATGCGGGGATGTGCTCGAGCGCGGCGACCACCGTTTGGGTTCGGATCGAGTCGCGATCTCCCTCGAATTGGTGCGGGTACACGCGAACGTCTTCTACGTCACCCAAGAATCCCGCGATCCCGATGAACACCTCGCCCACCTGGGCAATCCCCTGGGCCTCTGGTCCGGCCACGCCGGTCGTCGAAACTCCAATGGTCATTTCGCGGTCGAGCCCGCTAGCGGCAGCCATGCGATCACGCGCGCCAACCGCCATCTGAGCTGCCACCTGAGGGCTCACTGGGCCAAGCGCATCGATCTGATGCTGGTCGACACCGAGCAGGTGCACCTTGAGCGCCGAATCGTAGGCGACGACTGAACCGAGCAACGTCTTGGATGCGCCTGGCACCGCAACGATGACCGCCGAGAGCAACCCACCCGTCAGCGACTCCCCCAGCGCCAGGTGCAGGCCGCGCGACTCGAGAGCCGTGAGCAACTCTGCGACGCTAACGGCCACGAGCGACCTTCAGCTCGGCAAACACATACTGAATTCCAGACCAGAGCGTAGAGGCGAGAGCAGCGTAGAGCACCGCGGCCTGAAACACGCCAATCGGCGACCAGAGCGAGGAAAGTGGCGAAATGTAGAAACCTACGGCCACCGCCTGCAGGACGGTCTTGACTTTGCCGCCGGTCGAAGCAGCAAGGACTCGTCGACGCACGACTACCAACCGGTAAGCGGTAATGCCAAACTCGCGCACCAGAATCGCCACGGTTACCCACCAAGGAATCTGGCCCAGGAGCGATAGCGACACCAGACCGCCGCCGATGAGCGCCTTGTCGGCGATTGGGTCAAGGATCTTGCCAAGGTCTGTAATCAGACCCTGGCGGCGGGCAATCGCGCCGTCGACCCCATCGGTAGCGATGGAGACCACGAATGCGGTCACGGCCAGCCAGCGCATCGGTGAAGACTCACTAGCGGCACTGAACAGCAACCAAATGAAGACCGGAACCAAAAGGATGCGCAGCACGGTGATTGCGTTAGGCAGGTTGTATGGCGATGGCTTTGACATTACTGGCGACCCGTCAGCTGCCAGGCGTCTTCGTCGCCATCGTCGTCGTCTTCGTAGCCGGTCAGGAAAGACTTGTCTGGGTTGCCGCGAGGAACGAAGTCGTCGAAGCTACCAGCGGCCAAACCAGAGCCTGTTGCGGCCTGCGCAGGCTCGCCGATGGCCTCTGCGGCCTGGTCAATGACGGCTGCCGCCTGAGCAACGGCCGGCGTGGTGACCGAGCCAGGCTCGCCGCGCAGTGAGGCAAGGACGGTTGGCAGGTCTTCTGGGCGAACCAAGACCTCGCGAGCCTTTGAGCCCTCGCTAGGGCCAACGATGTTTCGCGACTCGAGCAGATCCATCAGGCGCCCGGCCTTGGCGAAACCGACTCGGAGCTTGCGCTGCAGCATCGAGGTGGATCCGAACTGGCTGTTGACGATCAGTTCTGTGGCCTGCAACAACACCTCTAGGTCATCGCCGATGTCTGAATCGACCACGGCCTTGGCGACCGGCTCGTCGACATCCTGACGATACTCAGGCTCCATTTGCTGTTTGACGTGCTCAACGATCTGGTGCAGCTCGCTCTCGGCAAGCCAGGCACCCTGAACGCGCATCGGCTTGTTGGTGCCCATCGGCGCAAACAACGCGTCGCCCTGACCAATGAGCTTCTCGGCACCGGGCTGGTCCAAAATAACGCGCGAGTCGGTGACCGAGGTGACCGAAAACGCCAGGCGGCTTGGCACGTTGGCCTTGATCAGACCCGTGACAACGTCGACAGAGGGTCGCTGGGTTGCCAGAACCAGGTGAATACCGGCGGCGCGTGCCAACTGGGTGATTCGCACGATCGACTCTTCGACGTCGCGAGGGGCAACGATCATGAGGTCGGCCAACTCGTCGACAACGACCAAAAGGTATGGGAACGGAGCGAGCTTGCGCTGGCTGCCCTCGGGCACCTTGACCTCGCCGGCCACAACGGCTCGGTTGAACTCGTCGATGTGCTTGAACCCGAACGCCGCGAGGTCGTCGTAGCGCATGTCCATCTCTTTGACGACCCACTGCAGGGCCTCGGCGGCCTTTTTGGCGTTGGTGATGATTGGCGTGATTAGATGCGGAACGCCCTGATAGGCGGCGAGTTCAACGCGCTTTGGGTCGATCAAAACCATTCGAACCTCGGCCGGCTTGGCGCGCATCAGAATCGAGGTGATCATCGAGTTGACGAACGACGATTTTCCGGCGCCGGTTGCACCAGCAACCAGCAGGTGCGGCATCTTGGCAAGGTTGGCGATTACAAAGCCACCCTCGACGTCTTTGCCGACGCCGATGGTCAATGGGTGCAGGCTCTTGGTTGCCACTTCGCTACGCAGAACGTCGCCGAGCGAAACGGTCTCACGGTCGGTGTTTGGAATCTCGATGCCGATGAGGCTCTTGCCCGGAATCGGAGCGAGGATGCGAACCTCGTTGCTGGCAACCGCATACGAAATGTTGTTGCTCAGTCGGGTGACGGCCTCGACCTTGACGCCTGGCGCGAGCTCAACCTCGTAGCGGGTGACGGTTGGACCACGCGAGAAACCGACGACGCGTGCCTCGACCGAGAATTCGTTGAAGACACCGTTAATGGCCGCGACCATCTGGTCGTTGACCGCCGACTTTTCTTTTGGTGGGGTTCCGGCGGCCAACATGCCGAGTTTTGGCAACACGTATGGGCGCACCTGGCGCGTTGGCGCCCCGGTCGGCACCGAGATCGCGCCGGTCTCGGGCAGTTTGCCAGACGCATCTGCTGCACTCAATGACGCAGCAGGCGCAACGAATTCGGCCTGAGGAATGGTTGCCGTCGCACCAACAACACCAATCGGCTCGGTGGCCGGGTGGGTATCGACAGATGGCTGCTGGTCGAGCTCTCGAGCGTCGGCGTTCGAACCGAACAGCGCATCCAAATCGGTGTCGTCAAGCTGCGGCGAAAATTCGGTGACCAGCGCGTTGTCGTAGCTCGGGGTCTCGTCGCTCTTGGCCTTGCGCCACCAAGGCACGCGCGACCCATCGAAGGCGTCTGAAACCGGCTCGTCGTCGGCCTCCAGGAGCGAATCAGCGCCCTTGCCACGCGCCTCGCCGAACAGACGAAGATAGGCGTCGTCGAAGCGCTCGCGAATGCGATTCGGAGCTGTCTTGGTCATTACCAAAAGTGCCACGAAGGCCAGCGCCATTGCCTCGAGAACCGCCAACCAACCGGCAAAGCCACCTGGAATGCTGAGCACCGGCACGGTAACCAACCAGCCGAAGAGACCGCCGGCCTCGCTAAGGCCAGCCGGACCGGCAAGCGATGGCTCGATCTTGGCCGCCGGGTTCGCAATCACGTAACCGGCCTCGAAGATTCCTGCCACGGCGACGACGAACAGGAACAGGCCGAGGCCGATTCGGCCATTGTCGCGAGTGGTGGCCGGGTTGCGCATCAGAAAGAGCG
>JBEEJX010000158.1:0-14020 GCA_041168965.1 Actinomycetota bacterium | reverse complement strand
CGGTTAAAAAGAAAAGGCCCCCGGCTGATAAGACTCGGAGGCTTTGTGCACCCCCCGGGACTTGAACCCGGAACCCACTGATTAAGAGTCAGTTGCTCTGCCGATTGAGCTAGAGGTGCGTGCTGCGAAAACCGCAACGAGAGAAAATAATAGCAGTATTCGAGCAACCCCGCTAGTTCGGGTTGTGGCCGGGTAAAAAACTCTGGTGGGCATGCTCGCTGGCGGCGAACAAACCCCTGTGGCCGCGTTGCGCATACCTTTGGCTGGATAGGCTTTAGCCATGACCGAGTTTCCACAGTTGAACGCTGGCGATCTGGCTCCATCCTTTACAGTTCTTGACCAGGATGGCAATGAATTCAGCCTCGAGAGCCTGCGCGGCCAGAAGGTGATCCTGTATTTCTATCCGGCGGCTTCGACCCCGGGCTGCACCAAAGAGGCCTGCGACTTCAACGACAACCTCGGCTCGCTCAAGGCAGCGGGCTACACGGTAATCGGCATCTCGCCCGACAAAGTGGCCAAAATCAAGAAGTTTCACGAGGCCGAGAACCTCAACTTTGTGCTCCTCAGCGACGAAGACATCGCCGTGCACAAGGCATACGGCGCATTCGGCGAGAAGTCGCTTTATGGCCGCCTCTATAAGGGCGTGCTGCGTTCGACAATCGTGATCGACGAGTCGGGCATCATCACCATGGCGCTCTACAAGGTCAAGGCAACCGGTCACGTCGCCATGTTGCGCAAGCGCCTAGGGCTCGACGCCTAACCGACCGCCGGCGATTTAGCGCTCGATATCGCGACGGGTATGCGCCAGTGACTGCTTGCTAAACAAAAGCACCAGCACCACAACCGATGTTGAGATCAGGCCCGAGCCAATCCAGACGTTGCCGCCAGGCCCGGTGAAACTTTCGGACGCGATTGCCAGCTGAACCAGCTGCCAGAAGAGCGCCGAGCTTCGCGCCCAGGCCCGACCAGCCAGGAGCCCCTTTGCGGCGGCCAAAATCCAAACCGCGAAGCCAGCGAAGAGCGCAAACAGGGCCAGCGCCATCGGCACCGGAGCCTTGCCCGAGAAGATGCTGACGAGCTCGCCGATTGCCCAATAGGCAGGCGCCAACACCTCGATGCCAAGCACAGCGACGGTCAGCTTGATGGCACGCGGGATTGGGTGCTTTTGGGGTTCTGACATGGTCTGCCTCTCAAAATTGGGTCTTGCCAAATGGTCGTTCCTATGGAACGATTTTCAAAGGAAATCTCGCGCTAAAGCCCCTCAGTTCGGCTATTTTCACGCGTTTTAAGCATAGGTTTCCCGCCGCTGGACTCGTGCCAGCAAAACCGCTAGATAAAGGAATTACCGCATGGATATGCAGTGGCTCAACCAGGCCCGTTGCCTCAACGAAGACCCAGAACTTTTCTTTCCGGTTGGCAACACTGGACCCGCTGTAGAACAGATCGAACAGGCCAAGAGCGTTTGTCGTGAATGTGGCGTTTCGACCATGTGCCTTGAATACGCAATCAAAGAAAACCAAGACACCGGCGTTTGGGGCGGTCTTAGCGAAGACGAGCGCAAGTCGCTAAAGCGCAAGTATGCCCGTGCGCGTCGCGCCAGCTAATCCAGCTCAAGTTTTTGAAAACGGCTCGCCTCGGCGGGCCGTTTTTTTGTTGCCGCGGTCGGCGTTAGAGCGGGATCGAGATGACTACGCGAGTGCCGCCGTCGGCTGGGCTCATCCAGCTGATTGTGCCGCGAAGTTCACCTTGAATCAGGGTGCGAATGATCTGTGTGCCAAGCCCCTGGCCAACCACGCCGCCGTCAAGCCCCTTGCCGTTATCGCTAACGGTGATGTTGAGCTGCTTGGCCTTGCGCTCGGCGTTGATGTGTACGACGCCACTGCGGTCGGCAAGACCGTGTTCGATGGCATTGGTGACCACCTCGGTGAGCGCGACGGCGAGCGGGGTTGCCAGCTCGCTCTTGAGCATGCCGAACTTGCCGTCGATCATGGTTCGAACCGTGGTGTTAGAGCTCGAGGCAACCTCGCTGGTGAGCATCAACACGCGGTCGAAAACCTCGTCGAAGTTGAGGTCTTGGTTGAGACCCTCCGACAACGTGTCGTGCACGAGCGCAATAGCCGAGACGCGTCGCATCGCCTGGTTTAGCGACTCTCGAGCGTCTTCGCTGTCGGTTCGACGTGCCTGGATGCGCAACAGACTGGCCACGGTTTGCAGATTGTTTTTGACGCGGTGGTGAATCTCGCGAATCGTGGCATCTTTGGTGATCAGTTCGCGTTCCTGGCGGCGCAGATCGGTCACATCGCGGCAAAGCACAATCGCGCCCGTGCGCTCGCCCGCATCCTTGAGCGGGATGGCCCTGATGGCCAGGGTGCTTTCGCGTGACTCTAGGTCGGCGCGCCAAGGAGCCGTGCCCTGCAACACCAATGGCAGCGATTCGTCGACCTGAAAACCGCCGCGGATTAGCTTTGCCGCACTCTCGAGCAGCGACTTGCCCTCGAGCTCGCCGGCGATGCCCAAGCGATTAAACGCCGAGAGTGCGTTCGGGCTCGCGAATTGCACGACGCCGTCTTCGTTTAGGCGCAGCAGGCCATCGTTGGCGCGAGGCGCACCACGGCGCGACCCGGTCTTTGGCGACTGCTCGGGGAACGAACCCTGAGTCACCATCGTGAGCAGGTCGTTGCCCGCGGCCAGATAGTTGAGCTGGAGCTTGTTTGGCGCCTTCGCATCGGCCAGGTTGGTGTGGCGCGTGATTAGTGCGATTGGGGCCTTGCCCACTTCTTCGGAACGAGCCGAGACTCGGCGTCGAACCGGAATCGCGGCAAGCCTAGCCAGTTGCCCGTGGATGCTTTCGGTGTTTTTGACCTCGACGATTTGACCGGTTTCGAAAGCCTCGTTCATGGTGTCGAGCCAGTCGGCCTGAGCGCACTGACCACTGATATCGCGATAGAACAGGGTCGCCGCGCTCGATGGGCGGGCGTGCGCCAGCGCAATGAAGCCGCCATCTTTTGCGGGCACCCAGAGAATCAGGTCGGCAAAGATTAGGTCGGCGATCAGCTGCCACTCGGCGGTCAGCTGATTCAGCCACTCGATGTCGGCGTGGCTAGCTTTGCCGTTCTGTTTGATGAGCTCGCGCACTGTCAGCATGTGTCGAGTTTATCCGCGAGGCAAGCTCGCGAATCGACCGCGCCAGGTCGCTTCGCGGGCGAATCACTAGCGGGTTCTGCCCCTCGCGCAGGGCGTCGTCGCACGCCTTGGCATCATTGACTACGTATGCGACCTGGCGCCCAGCGAATATCGCTTCGATCTGCTTGCGCGCATCGCGAGCAATCGCCTCGGTGCGCATCCTGTTAATCACCACTATCACCCGACCCGCAACCAGCCGCTCCAGTTCGGGCAGCGCCTCGACCAGCCGCGCGATCGACACCGGGTCGGCGTTGCCAACCGCCAAAACTACATCGCTCCGGCTCAGCACACTCAGGGTGGCTTGGTTGCGCCGCTGGCCGAGGCTGGGTTCGACTACCTCTTGGTCTAGCGGTGCGGCGACGTCGAAGATCGCGATGGGCGCGCGACCGGCGAGTTCGTGCACCAGCAACCCGAGCGCATACTCGTCGAGTTCAGGCCAACGACTCAGCACCGGAATGCCGGTCATCAGTCGATAACCGGCAACCGCGTTGGTTAGGCGCTCGTGCTCATGGTCGTCGTAACGGTCCTGCCGAACGAGCCTCGCCACGCCCAGGATGCCCGAGGTGACCTCGGTCAGGCCGTGCAACAGGTGCTGACTCGGGGCAAGCGAGTCGGCATCGACCAACAGAACTTCGCGGCTCGAATCGGCTGCTGCGAAGGCTCTTGCGAGCGCGGCCGCAATAGTGCTGCGCCCGTTTGAGCCGCTGGCCGACCACACCGCGATTAACTTGGACCCCGCATCGATGTCAACCGCGCTCGGCGAGTCGAACCGACGCTTGCCCCTGACCTCCGACTTGTCGCGTGTGCGCGATCGAGTCATTAATCGACTCACGGCCTGGCACCGGTTTGCTTGGTGGCAGCAGCCGGCAGCCCATCGGCGGCGGCCAGCGTAGCCGCGCGAACGAGCACGATGTCGGGCCGCTGTGCCATGCTGGCGGCGAGCACCCCTGGTAGGTCTTCAGCGGCAATCAGCAGGTCTACGGTGCGCAGCGTGGCACCGAAACCAGTGGTATCGGCCGAAACCGCCGAAACGATGGCCGCGGGAGCCGCGAGCATCGGTGCCGCCCCGTTGCCAGATGCACTAGCCGAGCCGGCGGCACCGGCGGCACCAGCGACACCCACGGCGGCGGGCGGATTGACCCATACGTCGACCAAATCACCCGATCGCAACCCCGCCACCGGCAGATTCGACGGTTGCAGGGTCACCAAAACATTGCGTGGGTTGGCGTCGGCGGTCGAACTACCATTCGCGTTCAATGCGTTGCGAGCGATGAACTGATGCGCGCGCAGAGGCAGAGCCACGACCAGCCCAAGCCCCTCCCCCTCGGCCGCGTACTCGCTCGCGATAGCCTTGGGCAATTCGACCCATTGAGTGTTGCCCTCGGTTAGGCGCACACCGACGGCAAGGTCGGTCGTCGCAGCCAAAACGCGCGTTATGGGCGCGGCACGCAGGCCAGCCAACAACTGCACAACGCCGATGGCCAGCAACACAACCGCAAGGCCAACCATGGCCAGTCGAGTTTGTCTAGAAATTTTCACTGCACCCTCACATCTCGTTCAGGTGACAAGTGAACTCCATGACCCCGTAGCGCAAATTAGTTATCCACAACACTGAAATCACCGAGTCGCGCGCCGACCGCGAGCAGATTCGTCAGCGGCAGGTTGACGGCGAAATCGCCAATGCCGCACACCAAAAAGTTGTCATTCGCTTCGGCAACTCGCACCGCCTCGAAGGCCTCGTCACCCGCGCAAAACAGCCGCAGGTGCAAAGGCGTGACCCATTCCTGCGACAGCTGTGCCAGCGTTTCTGCGCCGCGAGTCAACTCGGCAGCAAACCCCGGCAGCCCGGCAACACTGGGCAGCATCCGCAGCGATCGAACCAACTCGAGCCGCAACGCATACCAGGCCCCTTCTTTAGGTTCGAGCCCCGAAACGAAGTCGGCGCCTAAATGCGGCGAAGTCAACAGGATGCGCCGAGCGCCACCACCCAACTCGCGCGGAGCCGTTTTTTGCAGCGCAAGCTCGACCGCTCGGCAGGAAGACTGCCGTTCGCGCTGCGCGAGCATCGCGTCGAATTGGTGTTCGAGGTCGCCGAATAGTCGTTCAAAGTCCATGCGCCAAGATTGCTTGACTCAGGCCCGCCGTAGCCTAGTTATCCACAGGTGCGGATACAAGCCTTGCGCACGCAATTATTTGCCTGAATAGTTCACTAGGTCGCCAATCGGGCGAAGCGAGGCAGGTGAAACATGGCAACAAAGGTCACACAAGTTGGCGAGGGATCGGAATCGTCGGCTTCAACGCAGGCTCAACTTCGAGCCGTTGGCGAGGGCCGCGTGCGACGCAACCGAAATGGCCAATTTGTCGACAACGACGAAATCGACGAGTATTTCGGGCGCCAACACAACTCGTCGAGTGAACTTGCCGACCCCGAGCCGATTCTGCGGTTGCTTGCGCAGGGCGTGGTTGAAGTGATGGCGGGCATGCGCGACCCGGCACAGCTGGCAAACTGGCTGGCCGACGAGGTCTATCTCAAGGTGCGCGAGCGAGCCTTGGGTGCACAACAGGCCAGAGCCAGCCGTGGGGATCCGGTCGGTCGGTCGTATTTTGAGGTGGCCTCGGTGCGCAGTCAATCACCAAGAGATGGCGTGATTGAATCGGTCGTGCTGCTCAAGGGGCCAACCAGGGTGCGCGCGGTAACGCTGCGCCTCGAGGGCTACAACAACCGCTGGCGCGCAACCAGCCTGGCGGTGCTTTAGTTCTTAAAGAACGAGCTGCCCTTTTCGCCGTCCTGAGGCTTCTGCGAGCCAGCCGACGGAGCGGTGCGTTCCTGGTGAGTCTCGGCAGCGCCATCTTCGTTCGGGGCGCTGTAGGTCAACTCCGCAGGCTGAACAACCGGGGCCTGCTGAACCTGAACCTCGACGTTGAACAAGAACTGAATCGACTCCTCGCGGATTCCGCCCATCATCTGCTGGAACATCGCATAACCCTCGCGCTGGTATTCGACCAGCGGGTCGCGCTGTGCCATTGCACGCAGACCGATGCCCTCCTTGAGGTAGTCCATCTCATACAGGTGGTCGCGCCACTTGCGGTCAACGACCGAGAGCACAACGCGGCGCTCGAGCTCGCGCATTGCGAGCTCGCCGACGGTCTCGGTGCGGCGCGCATACTGAATGTTCGCGTCTGAAACCAATTCGCGAACCAACCAGGCCTTGGTCAGCTTCGCACGGTTGCCCGCCTCGCTGAGCACCTCGCCGATCTCGAGACCAACTGGGTATACGGTCTGGAGCTCGTGCCACAGGGCGTCAAGGTTCCAGTCGCCGTTGCTGTGGTCGCCGATGTGGCCGTCGACGATGGTCGCCACCACGTCTTCCATGAATTCATCGACGCGAGTCTTGATGTTGTCGCCCTCGAGGATGTGCCGGCGGTCGCTGTAGATTGCCTCGCGCTGGCGGTTGAGCACGTCGTCGTACTTCAGAACGTTTTTGCGAACCTCGGCGTTACGGGCCTCGACCTGGGTCTGCGCACTCTGGATGGCGCGGCTGACGACCTTTGACTCGATGGCCATCTCGTCAGGGACCGAGGCTCGGTTCATGAGCGTTGCGGCAGCGTTCGAGTTGAACAAACGCATCAGGTCGTCGGTAAGTGAGAGATAGAAGCGCGATTCGCCTGGGTCGCCCTGGCGACCGGCACGACCACGCAGCTGGTTGTCGATGCGGCGCGATTCGTGACGCTCGGTGCCGAGCACATACAGGCCACCGACCTCGAGCACACGCTCGGCCTCCTTGGCAACCTCGGCCTTGATCTGCTCGAACTCGGCCGCCCACGCGGTCTCGTATTCCTCTGGGTTTTCGTCGGCGCTTAGACCACGCTTGGCCAGAGCATCGACGGTCAAAAATTCGGCGTTGCCACCGAGCATGATGTCGGTGCCTCGACCTGCCATGTTGGTGGCCACGGTGACGGCGCCAAAGCGACCGGCCTGAGCAACGATTGCCGCCTCACGCGCGTGGTTCTTGGCGTTCAAGACCTCATGACGCACACCGGCCTTGGCAAGCAACTTGCTGAGGTACTCGCTCTTTTCGACCGAGGTGGTGCCAACCAGAACCGGCTGGCCCTTCTTGTGGCGCTCGGCGATGTCGACGACCACCTGAGCGAACTTGACCTCTTCGTTCTTGTAGATGAGGTCTGGCTGGTCGATGCGAATCATCGGCTTGTTGGTCGGGATTGGCACAACGCCCAGCTTGTAGGTGGCCATGAATTCGCCGGCCTCGGTCTCGGCAGTACCGGTCATGCCCGACAGCTTCGAATAAAGACGGAAGTAGTTCTGCAGGGTGACGGTTGCCAGGGTCTGGTTCTCGGCCTTGACCTCGACGCCCTCCTTGGCCTCGATGGCCTGGTGGATGCCCTCGTTGTAGCGACGACCAGGCAGGATACGGCCGGTGTGCTCGTCGACGATCAGCACCTCGCCGTTCATAACGACGTAGTCCTTGTCGCGCTTGAACAGTGCCTTGGCGCGAATCGAGTTGTTGAGGAACGAGATCAGCGGGGTGTTCGCCGACTCATACAGGTTGCTGATGCCGAGGTAGTCTTCGACCTTTTCGATGCCAGGCTCAAGAATGCCCACGGTGCGCTTCTTTTCGTCGACCTCGTAGTCGATGACCGGCTGCAGCTTTTCGACGATCTTGGCGAACTCGGCAAACCAGCGGTTTGCGTCGCCCGAAGCTGGGCCCGAGATGATGAGTGGGGTGCGAGCCTCGTCGATCAGGATCGAGTCGACCTCGTCAACGATTGCAAAGAAGTGGCCGCGCTGCACAAGGTCGGCCTGGTCGAGGGCCATGTTGTCGCGCAGGTAGTCGAAACCGAATTCGTTGTTGGTGCCATAGGTGACGTCGGCGAGGTACTGCTCGCGGCGCTCGGTTGGCTGCTGACCCGAAAGAATGACACCCGTGGTCATGCCGAGAGCGCGGTAGACGCGGCCCATGAGCTCGCCCTGGTACGAAGCCAAGAAGTCGTTGGTGGTGATCACGTGCACGCCTCGGCCCGCGATGGCGTTCAAGTATGCAGCCGTGGTTGCGGTCAGGGTCTTGCCCTCACCGGTGCGCATCTCTGAGATGTTGCCGAGGTGCAGGTTGGCGCCACCCATGAGCTGAACGTCGAACGGGCGCATGCCGAGGGTGCGCTTCGATGCCTCGCGCACGGCCGCGAAGGCCTCGGGGAGCATGTCGTCGAGCGATTCGCCCGCGGCATAGCGCTCGCGCAGCAGGGTGGTTTCGTTGCGGAGCTCGTCGTCGGTGAGCGCGGCGAAGTCGACTTCGAGGGCGTTCACGGCCTTGGCGTAATTGCGCAGCTTGGCAAGCAGGCGACCTTCGCCCGCACGCAGAATCTTGTCAATGATGGTTGCCAAAGTGAGCTCCGTAACAGTCAGAATAACTGCCTCAATCCTACGGCAACGACCCCCACCAGAGGCCTGACGGGGGTCGTTACACAAGGCTTTCGCCTAGGGCGGAATTGCCCTAATTTAGCGTGATTACGCCGTAGTTCCAGCCCTTGCGACGATAGACCACCGAGGTCTTGTCGTTTGAGTTGTCGACGAACACATAGAAGTCGTGACCGACCAGTTCCATGTGGTCGATTGCCTCGCTCACCGACATCGGAACCGCGGCAAATTCCTTGCGGCGAATCTCGATCGGGTTGTGCTCGCTGCCGGCGGTTTCGTCTGACACTGACGACACCGCGCCCGCGACACCCAGCAGCAGGTCGGCATCGACGGCGTGCACGTCGAGACCGGCAAAGTCGGATGCAGTTAGCTCGCCGGTGCCCGGTGCGCCGTGGCGACCGTGGTGAACCTTGCGCTTGTCGGCGGCGCGACGAAGGCGCTCGGTGAGCTTGTCGAAGGCAACGTCGAAGGCGGCAAACTTGTCGCCCGCGTGGGCCTCGGCGCGAACCACGTGCCCCGGTTCGATGACGGTGAGTTCAACCTGGTCTTCGGGGCCGCTGGTCTTGGAGTGGTCGTGGCGGGTCACCTTGATTTCAAAGGCCTGCAGCTTGTGCGTTAGGGCTTCGATCTTGTGGGTTCGATCCGCGACGTAATCGCGAAAGCGGTCTGAAACCATGAGGTTTCTGGCCTGGATTTTTGCTTCCATGGTGACCTCCATAATCGGGCTACATTGCCCAGCTCTACATTCAAAAACTGAATGTGATGAAAAGTTATACCCATTTCGGTCAAGGTGCGTCATTTTTCAACAAAGTTTCGGCTAGCACAAAGAAAGCGCCGTTTATTTCGACCGGCATGCGCATGGCATCCAGCGCCGCCTGCACCGCGCGGTGTGCCTCGGCCAGGGTCGCTCCGGTGGTCAACACGTCATCGAGAATCACAACGGCGACCCTTGGGGCCGTGGGTGCCAGACGCGCCAGCTCGCGGCCCAGTTGCTCGGCATCGCACAGCATCGACCCCTCGAGGTTGCTTGCGCGAGCACTGACACCAAGCCGGCGCTGATCGGCTATCTGGCGAACCTGTTTGAGGCTGGCGCTCATTAGCGCCGGCGCCGTGCAGTCTCGGGCAATCCTCGCGGCCACGAGCGACGGCAGGTCGAAGCCGCGCCTGCGCCACGATGCTCGGGAACCCGGAACGGGCAGCAACAGCACCGCCACCGGACCAGCGTCAAACAACGGCAACGCCTCAAACATCGACACCACCGAAGGCAGAACCGACTGCAACGCCGCGGTCAGGTTGTGGTCTTTGACAGCACGCAAGACAGCTGCCGCGCGGCCTTCGAAGGTCGCGAGCGCCCAGGTCGGCCAGCCGGTGGTATCGAGCGCGGTTCGCGAGACTCGCGCGGGCGCGGCGAAGGCCAGCCCAGCGCATGGGTCGCACAACGGCCGCGGTGGTTGGCCGCAGCCAACGCATACATCAGGAAAAAACAGTTCGAAGGGCGATGGCACCAGCACAGAATGGCCGCAACGGCCCGACCGCATTGGCTCGGCCAGCGAATCGGTGCAAAACCGACGGGGTTTTGGTCGAGTTACTGCCCGGCAAAGTGCGTTGCGACCACCGATTGCGCCGCGCGCTCCCAGTTAGACGACTTGTAGCGATCGAGTTCGCCAAAGCGCGTCAAGGCATACAGTTCACCAACGGGCGAACTCAAAATGCGCACGCCGTTTTCGATTCCGACGGTCGCCGTTGAGTCGGCGCCGATGGTGGCGAGGTATGCGATTGCGCGAACGCCGTCGTTGTCGTCGAGCACGGCTAAGGTGCTGTCACCCGCCCAGCCAATCGAAATTGGCGTCTTGGCCGAGGCCATGAGTTGAATCGGTTTGCCGAGCGCGGTTGGGCGGCCGGTTCGATCGCGCAGGATCGTCGATACCCAGACCTGGTCGCCGCTCGGCGTCTTAACGCGGGCCGCAATTCGAGCACCCTCGGGGCTGATTGCAACCTCTTCGCGGTTGGCCAGCGCCAACCAACTGGCAGCGACCGTATAGGCCGTGCCGTCCAATCCAATGGCGCGAACCTGAGACCCGGCCGTCTGACCGGTAGACCACAGGTAGCCCTGGCGATCAAACACTGGCCGAATCAACTTTGCTCGCGAATCGACCAGCAGCGGGGTCGTGCCTATCGACGATAGCAACACCAGATGCACGCCATCGCGTGCTCGCAGGGCCGCATACTTTTCGTCGGCTGACAGCGCAAAGTCGACCGCCTCATAGGTTTGCGCTAGGCCACTGATTTGGTTGAAGTTTGGTGGCACCGAGCCGGTCAAATGCTTGAACGAATCGTTGGTGAGCAGCACTGGGCTTGACGGAGCCATGCTAGTCGCGCGCGCATCGACATCGTTGATGGTCTGTGGCGACCGTTCCACCAGAATCTGCACCTGATTGACGCTCGCCAGCTGATCGAGAGTCGCCGAAAGTTGCGATTTCAGCTGCACCTTTTGAATCGCGGTGAGACTCAAGAACTTGGAATTTAGGTCGACCGCCGCCTGACCGTTCGCCACCGAAACCGACGACAGCGAGAGCTTCATTCCCGACGGGATTGCGGTGCTGACGGCCGGAGCCAGCCAGTCGCTCGGGCCCCGGAACAATTCGGTGACCATGCGAGTAGAGGTCGAGGCGCGAGCCGGGAACCAACGCACATCTGGAACCAGATATTTGAATTGGTTATCAAAGAAATAGAGCGAGTAGGAATGAAAAATCGCGTCAAAGATTGGGCGAATCAACACCGTCAGGTTGGGTGCAGAACTGAGGCGCCATTCGCCGTGCTCGCGCACGAAACTGAAGTTGAGCGTGCGCGCCGTGCCCTCTCGGGCCACCGAATAGATGCCGCGCTCGTCAAGCTTTGACTGCAGCAAAATCGACACCTGCGCTCGACCGGCGGCAGCGAAACTGATCTCGGGGCGACCGGTCTCGACCAGCACCTCTTGGTTTGGCTGCCACTGCGAACGAAACTTGTCGCTCAGATATTCACGAGCGACCGCATAGTCGTCCTGTGGGCCGGTGCCGGCATTCAAAAAGCCATTGATGATGTCTTCTTGCGATGCGCCCGTCGAGGGTGGGTTTGGCGAGTAATACAGCTGCTCGCCCGATAGGCCGCCGTCGATTAGCGGGCCCTGGCGAACCTCGCCGGCCAGCGGCAGTCGCGCGCAGCCGGTCAAAACCGTGGCGACCAACGTTGCCGCCGCGACCACGCGCGCAATCCCCACGAAGCGACCCGAAAGCTTAGGCATTGTCGGCCTCCTCGGTGGCGATAACCAGACTCTTTGCCTTGAACTTTGGTGGCAAAGGAATCGGTGACTGACTAAATGTTTCGCCGTGTTTGCGCGGCAGAGTCAACCTGAACGACGAACCCTCGTTCGGGCGCGACCACGCCTGCAGCCAGCCGTTATGCAGATTCGTGTCTTCCATCGCGATCGCGAGGCCGAGGCCGGTGCCGCCCAGAGTGCTGTTTTGGCGCGAAGGGTCGGCTCGCCAGAACCGGTCGAAGACTCGATCAACCTGCGCGCGGGTCATGCCCGAGCCGTAGTCGGTCACGCTCACCGCGACAGACTTTTCGTTCGCGCCGACACAAACCAGGATCGGCTTGCCCTGGCCGTGTTCGATCGCGTTCGACAGCAGGTTGACGATTAGGCGTTCGATGCGCTTGGCGTCCATTTCGGCCTCGACAGCGCCGTTCGGAATGTCAATCTCGATCTTGCAGCCACTGCGCGTGGCGATGGGCTCGAGCCCCGCAATCGCCGAACCAACGACACCGTTCAGGTCGGTCAGTTCGAGGTCGGCCGAGACCGCACCGGCATCGTAGCGCGAGATCTCGAGGAGCTCCTCGAGCAGCGAACCGAAGCGCTGAACCTGGCCGTGCATCAGCTCGGTCGAACGCTTCGCCGGGCCGACCAGGCTTTCACGCTGGCCATACAAAAAGTCGCTGGCAAGCTTGATGGTGGTCAGCGGCGTGCGCAGCTCGTGCGAGACATCCGACACAAAGCGCTGCTGCATTTGCGACATGCGGCTCAACGAATCGATCTGCGACTTGAGAGTGGCGGTCATCTTGTTGAACGAGTGGGCCAACTGCGAGATCGCGTCTTGGCCCTTCTCAGAAAGTCGCAACTCGAGGTCGCCCTCGGCGATGTCTTCGGCAACGCGCGCGATTTCTTGAACCGGGCGAACGATTCGTCGCGTCACGAACCAGCTGATTGTGGCGATGATCAAGATCGTGACGATGCCGCCCACCACCAGGGTCGCCTGCACAAAGTCGAGGGTCTCTTGTTCGCCGGCCAGATTGAAGACCAAATACAACTCGTATGAGCCGGCCACAGGAATCGTCACCGGAGCACCAACCACCACGCCAGGATGCGTCGAGCCATCGGGATCGGTCAGGGTCACAGACTGATAGAACAGGCGCGAGGTCGACGAACGCACCTGCTCGCGAAGTTTTTCGGTGAAGAGGCTGGTGTCGAGGTCGGCCGAGATCGGGCTCTGCAGCACGACGCTCGTGACCTGACCTGGGCTGCGCATCAGCGCGACCTTGCGGGTGTCGGCACTGCCGGTGCTCTCGATGTTTGGCACCACCGAGTTGACCAACCGCTGCAGCGTGATTTCGTCGGTTACGGTCGCCGCCGAGAACGTGTTTTGCGCCTCGACGAGTGCGCGCTCGGACTCGTTCAAAATCTGGGTCAGACGGGTATTGAACAGACCCGTGCCGATCGAATAGCTAAGAAAACCACCAAGCAAGATCAGGGCGACGGCACTGAAGGCCACGGTTGCCGCGACCGCTCGCAGCTGCAGTGAACGCCGAAACTGACGCGCAATGGCGCGTACTAGTTCTTTGGGTTTCACAGGCTGCTAGCTGATTGCGTGGCGCGAGGCACTAAATTCCGGTGCCGGCTTTGTAGCCAATTCCACGCACGGTGGTGACAATCTTTGGGTTGTCTGGGTCGTCTTCGATCTTCGAGCGCAGGCGCTGCACGTGCACGTTGACCAGACGGGTGTCGGCCTTGTAGTGGTAGCCCCAAACGGTCTCGAGCAGCATTTCGCGCGTAAAGACCTGCTTTGGCTTTTGCGCAAGGGTGAGCAGCAGGTTGAATTCGAGCGGCGTGAGCGACAGGCGCTCGGCACCGCGGCGAACCTCGTGACCAACCACATCGAGCTCGAGCGGGCCGATGCGAACGAACTCGTCGGAGTCGCTTGCTGGCGCGGTGCGGGCAAGGCGCAGAATCGCCACATTGATGCGCTCCATGAGCGACTTCTGGTCGAACGGCTTGACGATGTAGTCGTCGGCGCCGGCCTCGAGGCCCTTCTGCATGTCTTCGGTCTCAGACTTGGCGGTGAGCATCAAAACCGGAGTTCCCGCAAC
>JBEEJX010000157.1:0-2705 GCA_041168965.1 Actinomycetota bacterium | reverse complement strand
TACGACCTTGCGGGCCTTGCCAAGCAGCTCGAGAGTCACGTTGTCGAGGCTCAGACCAACCTCTTCGGCGATAACCTGACCGCCGGTGAGGATCGCGATGTCCTGGAGCATTGCCTTGCGGCGGTCGCCAAAGCCTGGGGCCTTAACTGCAACCGAACGGAAGATGCCCTTGAGCTTGTTGACGATCAGGGTGGCCAGAGCCTCGCCCTCGATGTCTTCGGCGATGATCAGCAGCGGCTTGCCGGCCTGCATGACCTTCTCGAGCGCAGGAACGAGGTCCTTGATGTTCGAGATCTTCGAGTTGACGATGAGCACGTATGCGTCTTCGAGAACGGCTTCCTGGCGCTCAGGGTCGGTGACCATGTACTGCGAGATGTAACCCTTGTCGAAGCGCATGCCCTCGGTGAGCTGCAGCTCGGTGCCGAAGGTGTTCGACTCTTCAACGGTTACAACACCCTCGCGACCGACCTTGTCGATTGCCTCGGCGATGAGCTCGCCGATCTGGCTGTCGCCTGCCGAGATCGAGGCGGTCGAAGCAATCTGCTCCTTGGTCTCGACGGCCTTGGCGTTGTTGTGTAGCTCTTCGATAACGGCCTTGACGGCTGCGTCGATGCCGCGCTTGAGGCTGATTGGGTCGGCGCCGGCTGCTACGTTGCGCAGACCTTCGCGAACCAGTGCCTGAGCAAGAACGGTTGCGGTGGTGGTGCCATCGCCGGCTACGTCGTCGGTCTTCTTAGCGACTTCCTTGACGAGCTCTGCACCGATCTTCTCGAACGGGTCGTCGAGCTCAATCTCTTTAGCGATCGAAACACCATCGTTGGTGATGGTCGGGGCGCCCCACTTCTTTTCGAGAACGACGTTGCGTCCGCGAGGGCCAAGGGTGACCTTTACGGTGTCAGCGAGGATGTTGAGGCCGCGCTCAAGACCGCGACGGGCTTCCTCATCGAAGTGAATGATCTTTGCCATTGGAAATCAGTCTCCTGAATTAAGTTTTTTGGCACTCAAGAGTCATGAGTGCTAATACCTTTTTAGCACTCTCCCCGCCCGATTGCCAATTCATTCACCGGATCAAAGCGTGCGCCGGCGCATCCGCTCTGGTTAAAGCAAAACGCCACCCACAAGGGGTGGCGCCTGCTTCAAACTTTGGGGTTACAGAACGGTAACCTGGTCAGCCTGAGGGCCCTTGTCGCCGCTCTTAACTTCGAACTCGACGCGCTGGCCTTCCTTGAGCTCGCGGTAGCCATCGGTCTGGATAGCCGAGAAGTGAACGAATACGTCCGCTCCGCCATCCTGAGTGATGAAGCCGAAACCCTTTTCAGCGTTGAACCACTTAACGGTTCCCTGTGCCATGTGTTACTCCTTGTTGCGATAGTGCAACCTCGATTGAGGCTGAGTCGCTATCAAGGTGTCCTGATATTGCACGACCGCGTTCAACACTAGCCAAGCCGTGGCGGGAATGTAAGCGATTTCAGCACTGTTAGCACTGGGTTATCAGATAGTTATCTGCCGGTTATTTGAAGTCGGTGCCGATTACTACGGTGATTGGGCTCGTCGCCTGAGCATTGACGGTTGCAACCGCGGTGCCGAGAAGCTTGGCAACCTCGTTGGCTTTGTCGAGGTATGACGAGTCAGACGCATACACCTGGGTGGTGGCCTGGGTTGCGTTCGGGTTGGTGGCGTCAACCAGCTTTGACGACGATGCAACCTCGAAACCGGCGTCGACCAGTTTGGTTGCGGCGGCGCTGCTCAGATCCAGGTTGCTCGCATCAAGCACCGCGACGGTGGCTGGAGCCGAAGGAGCAGCCGTGAACAGGTTGCCAGAGTCGGCAACCTTGAGGCCTACCAGCACCGCGATTGCCAGCACACCCGAGATCGCCATCAGTTTGAAGAACTCGCCTGCGCGGTTGCGGCCGGTGCGAATGCGACGGTGACGACCGCCGTGTGGTTCGGCAGTGGCAAATTCATCGTTAGGAAGGCGCTCAGACATCGACTTAATATTAGGCAAGGCAACCAATGGCCGCGTGCGAAAGAGAGGATTCCCATGGAATACCCAGTCAACAAAACCGACGAGCAGTGGCGCGAAGAGCTAAACGACTTTGAGTATTACGTGCTGCGCGAAAAAGGCACCGAGCGCGCGGGCACCGGCGAATACGATCAGCAGTGGGCCGAGGGGTCATACTCTTGCCGTGGTTGCGGCGCATTCCTGTTTAAGAGCCAGACCAAGTTCGACGCCGGTTGCGGCTGGCCAAGTTTCTATGAACCGCAGAACGATCACGCCGTGTTGCTGAAAGAAGACAACTCGCACGGCATGAAGCGCGTCGAGGTGCTGTGTGCCAACTGCGGCAGCCACCTTGGTCACGTGTTTGAAGACGCGCCACAGACCCCGACCGGCGACCGATTTTGCATTAACTCTGTAAGCATCAAATTCGAGGAGAACTAATGGACGAGCAAAAGCTAGAGGCCGACATCAAAGCGGCCGCCGACAAGGCTGCCGCGGCCGCAACCAAGTGGGCGGGCAAAGACTGGGGCAAGCGCGACGTAAAGGTGCGCGCCGGTGGCGGTGGCCTCTACTTCGTGGGCTTCGTCGGCGCCGCGATCTATTACGTGTCGAATGCGACCGACTTTTGGATGGGCGTGCTCGGAATCCTCAAGGCCATGGTCTGGCCGGGCTTCCTGGTTTATGAGGCGTTGAGCAAGCTCGGTGC
>JBEEJX010000156.1:0-5761 GCA_041168965.1 Actinomycetota bacterium | reverse complement strand
TGCTCCGACGAAGACGGTTCGGCCAACCAACTTCGAGAATCAGGCCATTAGCTGGAACAACTGCCCGAACGATTGGTATGCGTCTAGCGACTACCAGTCGAAGCAATTCTTGGCTGGGCGTCACGACTGCACCACCATCTATGCCCCTTCGCAGTATGAGAAACCTCGGACCGGTCCTGCCTACAAACTCGCGCTTATGCGCACGCACGCCACCGGCAAGCGCTACGGAAGTCTGTTCATCAACCCGGGCGGCCCCGGCGGTTCTGGAATCGAAGAACTACAGTGGTCAACTTTTCCCGAGGCCGTGCTCGAGCACTACGACATCATCGGGTTTGATCCTCGCGGCGTAAATCACTCAAACTTCGACGATGGCACGCGCATTCAATGCAGTGAGGCACTCGACTATTCCAGTTATTTCGTTGCGCCGGCTACCGTGCACAACTCAAAGGAATACCTAGCGAGTCTGCGCATTTCCAACCGCTACGTGGCTCAATGTGTAAAGACCAATCCCCTGTGGTACACAATGAGCACCAACAATGTGGTGCGCGACCTCGAGATTATGCGCAAGGTAGTCACAGGCGACGATCCCCTGAATTTCTTGGGATCTTCATACGGCACCACGATTGCCTCCGTCTACATCGGGCGGTATCCCGAGCACGTCGGACACATAATTCTTGACAGCCCGACCACAAACGCGAATGCCTCGCTCAGCAGCCAGGTGGCCGACGCTCGATCGTTCGAAACCATGCTTGACGGCTGGATTCGTGGCTATGCCAAACACTCCCAGATGTCTGTCGCGGCGGTTAAGGCACTAATGTTGCGAATTCGCCAGTGGGGCGACGACGACAAGCTCGAGGGCTTTGCCGGCATGCAGGTGCTCGACGCCAAGAACCATGTGTTCCGCAGCAATGAATCGCTCTTTTTGAACGGCATCTTTGCCCTCAAGTATGAATCTGCAACTCAAGCCCAGACGGATTTCAACGATGGGTTAGACAGTCTTCAGAAATACAAGTGGAACGGGCTATTCGAACTTTTGGCACTGAACCTAGACGGCTACGACACCGACAAGCTTTTTGACCGTAGCGAGTTCAAGACCAGCGATATTGCGCGCGACAACAGCTATGAAGTAATGGTGATTGTCAACGAACTAGACGTCAGCTGGCCCGCTCCATCTGATGCCCAGTCGGCTCGAATCGACGCTGCAGTCGCCAAGGCCTCGCCTTTCTGGACGAAGCTCTATGAAGGCCCGAAGCCATTCACATACACCGGCGACGAGAGTTACAAGGATTTCGTCGACTTTGCCTTAGAAGACGACAAGATCCCCGACCCTCCCACGGGCCTGCCAGATCGGGTAAACAACTCGGGCAAGCAGGTGCTTGTGGTCGGGTCGCGCCACGAATCGGTGACGCCATACGCATTCGCTGTAAAGACCGCACGCCAACTGAAAAGCCCACTGGTCACGATCGAAGGCTCGGAACACGCGCCCGTTGCCGGGTTCACGTCGCTGTGCATGAACCGCATTCTCGCGGCGTACCTGCTGCAAGACCGCCTGCCAAAAAACGGCACCAGCTGCAAGCCGTAATGGTGCCCCCACTGGGACTCGAACCCAGACTGTAGCGATTTTAAGTCGCCTGCCTCTGCCATTGGGCTACGGGGGCTTGGGTGGTTGGGCGCTGCTCGGCAGCGACCAACCACACCTGCGAAAAAGGGACGCCCGCTTAGGTGGCGTCCCTTTTTCAGTGTCTTTAGCGCTTAGGCCTTAGGACGCGACGCGAAGGTCTCGAACTGTAAGCGAGCCTGACGGGTTGCGCCGATGCCGACGATGTCGCGACGCAGAACGAAGTTCCAGACCCAGCCAGCGAAGACGCGGATCTTGCGCTCCCACATAGGCATTGCGAGGCCGTGGTAGCCACGGTGCATGCACCAGGCCAGGAAGCCCTTGACGGCAAACTTCTTGTACTGGAAGACGCCAACGCCAACGCCGAGGCCGGCAACGGCACCCTTGTTGTAGTGCACGTAGTCGACGATCTTCTCGCCGCGGAGTCCCGCAACGATGTTCTTGGCAAGCAACTTGGCCTGGCGAACGGCGTGCTGAGCGTTTGGCACACAGAAGCCGCCAACGCCACCACCCGAAAGGTCAGGAACGGCCGACACGTCGCCGGCGGTCCATGCGTCGGCAACGACATCCTCGCCGTTGACGATCTGCAGGGTTGCCTTGGCGGTGATGCGACCGCGCTCGTCGAGCGGCAGGTCGGTGTTGCGAACGAATGGGTGAGCCATGACGCCTGCGGTCCAGACGATTACGTCTGACTCGAAGCTCTCGCCAGTCGATAGCTCGATCTTGCCACCGACAGCCGACTGCAGCTGGGTGTTCAGGTGAACCTTCGCGCCGCGGGCGTCGAGGTTAGCCAGAACCCATTCGCTGGTTGGCAGCGAAACCTCAGGCATGATGCGACCCATTGCCTCGATGAGGTGGAAGTGGGTGTCGTCGAACGAAAGCTCTGGATAGAACTTGAGCAGGTAGGTGACGAGCGAACGCATCTCGGCGAAGGTCTCGATGCCGGCAAAGCCACCACCGACGACCACGAAGGTCAGCAGGCGGTCGCGAGCTGGGCCAGCAGGAAGCTGGGCTGCCTTGTCGAGGTTCTCGGTGATGCGGTTGCGCACCTCGACGGCCTCTTCGATGTTCTTCATGCCGATGCAGGCGTCGGCGACACCTGGAATCGGGAAGGTGCGGCTAACGGCGCCTGCCGTGACCACGATCTGGTCGTACTGAATCTTCTGTGGCTTGAGGCCGGCAACCTCGACGGTTGCGGTCTTCTTCTTGTGGTCAACATTGGTGACCTTGCCTGAAACCAGCTTGGTCTTGCGCAGGTGACGACGGTGCGAGGTCACAACGTGGCGGGCCTCGATCGAGCCGCCGACTACCTCTGGCAGGAATGGCTGATAGGTGAGGTAAGGCAGCGGGTCAACCAGGGTGACCTCGGCCTCGCCCTTGCCCAGCAACTGCTCGAGCTTGAACGCGGTGTAGAAACCGGCGTAACCGCCACCGACAATAAGGATGCGTGGCGCTGCAGCGCCGTTCTGAGTTTCAGCCATGTGACTAATTTACCTTTGTTTTAGAGGGTTTCAGGGTTGTTTTGGGCGTCTTCGGGGGTGTGGTCGCACACGCATTTGGTTGGCTGCCAGGTGCAGGCCGCGAGTGCGAGGTCGCCGATTGGATTGACTCCTGGGCCGGCCGCGAGCGAGTGTCCGATCAGGGCGTGCAGACACTTGACGCGAGTCGGCATTCCGCCCGCGCTAATTCCTTCGATCTCGGGCACGTCGAGGCCAAGCAGCGCCTCGAGTTCGTCGCGTTCGGCAAGGTAGTGGGCATGTGCGCGGCGGTATGCGTCGGCCAATGCCTCGTCTTCGCCGAGGCTCGCCTGCAGCTCGGCCATGAAGCCCGAGGCCTCGAGGGTTGAGATGGCGGCGGTCGCGCCGCGGTGGGTCAGGTAATACATGGTCGGGAATGGCTCGCCGTTGCTCAGGCGAGGCGCGGTCTGCACAACGACCGGGTTGCCGCAAACGCAGCGAGCGGCGATGGCCGCAATGTCGCGGGCAGGGCGGCCGAGCTGGCGCGAGACCTCGGCAAGGTCATACTCGGTGGCGTCGGTTAGTGGCATTTGTGGCTCAAGTTCTTTATTGGGTTGGCTGGTCGGTGCCGGCGTGCACGACGGTGTAAAGCAGGCTGTCGACCCAGTTGTCTTTGGTTTCGCGAATCTGCTTGGTGATTTCGGTGGTGTTGCGGGTTTCGGCCATGCGCGCGCCGACGGTGCCGCTGGTGTCGTTGGGGTCGATTCCGTTGGCGTCCATGACGAGGTACGAAACCTCGCCCGGCATCACGTAATACAGGCGGTCGCGGGCCTGCGAACGCACATAGACCGGGTCGTCCCAGCGCTTGCGTTCGACCTGCATTTGGGCGACTGCTTTCTTGGCGGCATCGACCTGGGCCTGCACATCGGCAAGTTGTTGCTGCTGCGTGAACCAGGTCTGCACGTCGCCCTGAACGCTCAGAACACCGGCAACCATGAGGCCAACGACCACGAGGTTGTATGTGTTGAAGCGAATCGAGCGCACGAGGTCGAGGCCTTGGATTGAGCGTGGACCGGTCGCACGAGCCGCGCCTCCGCGGGTTCCAGACGTGCGCGAACCCGCCGCCGGCTTGTTAGCCGAACGACGGGTCGCGTTCCCCTTTGGTGGGGTTGGTCTGGTTGGCACTACTTCAGGCTAAGTGGCTTAGGCCTTGAAGCGTGGGAATGCCGAGCGGCCAGCGTAGAGGGCTGCATCCTGAAGCTCTTCTTCGATGCGCAGCAGCTGGTTGTACTTAGCTACGCGCTCCGAACGAGCAGGTGCACCGGTCTTGATCTGGCCGGCGTTGGTTGCAACGGCCAGGTCGGCGATGAAGGTGTCTTCGGTCTCGCCCGAGCGGTGCGAGATGATGGCCTTCATGCCGTGGCGCTGTGCCAGCGAAACTGCGTCGAGGGTCTCGGTCAGGGTGCCGATCTGGTTGACCTTGACGAGGATTGCGTTGCCGGCAGCCTCGTCGATGCCCTTCTGCAGACGGGCAGGGTTGGTCACATACAGGTCGTCGCCAACGAGCTGAACCTTGTCGCCAAGCTCAGCGGTGATCTTGCTCCAGCCAGCCCAGTCGTCCTCGGCCAGTGGGTCTTCGATCGAAACCAGTGGGTAGTTAGCAACGAGGTTTGCGTAGTACGCAATCATCTCGTCGGTCGAGCGCTCCTGGCCCTCGAACTTGTACTTGCCGGTTGCCTCGTCGTAGAACTCGGTCGATGCAACATCGAGCGCAAGAGCGATCTCGGTGCCCAGCTTGTAGCCAGCCTTTGCGACTGCCTCGGCGATCAGGTCGAGAGCTGCAGCGTTGGTTGGCAGCTCAGGTGCGAAACCACCCTCGTCGCCAAGACCGGTTGCGAGGCCCTTCGATGCCAGCAGGCTCTTGAGTGCGTGGTAAACCTCGACGCCCCAACGGATTGCCTCGCTGAAGGTCTCGGCGCCCAGAGGAACAATCATGAACTCCTGGATGTCGACGCCGGTGTCGGCGTGTGCACCACCGTTGATGATGTTCATCAGTGGAACAGGCAGAACGTATGCGTTTGGGCCACCGAGGTAACGGTAAAGCGGCTGGCCGGTCGACTCGGCTGCTGCGCGTGCGTTTGCGAGCGAGACACCGAGGATTGCGTTTGCGCCGAGCTTCGACTTGTTTGCGGTACCGTCGACCGCGATCAGGGCTGCGTCAACGAGACGCTGGTCCTGCGAGTCGAAGCCAACGAGGGCCTCGTCGATGTCTTCGATGACAGCCTTAACTGCGTTCTGAACACCCTTGCCCAGGTAGCGACCCTTGTCGCCGTCGCGGCTCTCGTGAGCCTCGAATGCGCCGGTCGATGCGCCTGATGGAACGGCTGCGCGGCCGAACGAGTCGTCTTCGAGCAGAACTTCAACCTCAACGGTTGGGTTGCCGCGCGAGTCAAGAATCTCGCGTGCGCCGATTGCTTCAATGATTGACATTGGGTCTCCTCTTTTTGGGCCGCCTCGCGACCGCCCGGTTGGATTTGGTTCCGTTTGGATTAGTTCAACGCGCCTTGGTTTCGGGCCGCGGAACGACGCGTAAACGCGCCAAAAAACTTCGTTGTGATTCGCGTTCCAGTTTAGTCGTGGTGGGCGACTTTTAGCCGAGAGGCTTGACGTCGAGGTGCGCTGATCT
>JBEEJX010000155.1:0-8509 GCA_041168965.1 Actinomycetota bacterium | reverse complement strand
GAGCCAACCAACTGGTCGCGTCGATACAAGGCCAACCTCGAAAAGCTTGCCTCGGGCGACGTAATCAAGGTCTCCGAGGTCGTTCGCGACCTGTGGCGCCGCGACCAAGACCGTGGTCTTTCGGCCGGCGAGAAGCGCATGCTGGCCAAGGCTCGCCAGATCCTAGTTTCAGAGCTCGCGCTTGCCCACAAGACCGACGAGAACGACGCATCGGCTCAGCTCGACGTCGTGCTCGCAGCAGCCGGAGCCTAACGACCTCATGACCTCCCGAGACATCGCGGTGGTCATCGTGGCGGCTGGCAAGGGCGAGCGCCTCGGTGCCGCCGTTCCTAAGGCCTTTTTCCCAATCGCTGGGCGCACTCTTCTTTCGTATGCCGTCGAGCGCGCACTCGCCCTCGAGGGCCTGCTGCAGCTGATCGTGGCCGCGCCTGGCGAGTTGCTCGACGAGGCTCGCGCAACCGTCGAAAACCTGGCCGCAGACAGCCGCGTTCAAATCGAGGTGGTTGCTGGCGGCGAAACCCGACAGCAGTCAATCGCCAAGGCGCTACAGGTGCAGCACCCAGACGCCGCAATCACGCTGGTGCACGACGCAGCGCGCGCATTTGCTCCAACAGTCGTTTTCGCAAGCGTGGCGCGCGCGGTTCGCGAGCAGGCGCGGGGCATTGTGCCGGTCGAACCTGTGGTCGACACCATCAAGCGAATCTCGGGCGACCTGGTGCTTGAGACGATCGACCGCACCGAGCTTCGCGCGGCACAAACCCCGCAGGGATTCGTGGCCGAAGAGCTGCTGAACGCATACGCCCAAGCCGATGCCGATCACACAGACGACGCGGCCCTAATGCAATCGGTCGGGCGCGAGATTGGTTTCGTCGCCGGCGATTCGGCGGCCTTCAAAATCACCACTCCGGCCGATGTCGATCGTGCCTATGCCTTGGTCGCTGGCGAATCGGCCGCGGCGCAGATTCGAATCGGTATCGGAACCGACACTCATCGGTTTAGCCAAGACATGACCAAGCCGCTTTATTTGGGCACTGTCGAATGGCCGGGCGAACGCGGCCTCGATGGCCACAGCGATGGCGATGCGATTAGCCACGCGATCGTCGATGCAATGCTCTCGGCCGCCGGCCTTGGCGATATCGGCAGCAACTTTGGTGTTGACCGCCCAGAATTTGCTGGTGCAAACGGCCGCGTGTTTTTGCTTGGCGCGCTCGAACTTTTGGCCAACTCTGGCTGGCGAGTGGCCAACGCCAGCGTGCAGCTGATCGGCAACCGTCCAAAGGTCGCGCCAAATCGCGTGCGAGTCGAAGGTGCGCTCACCGAGCTGCTACAGGCGCCGGTCACGTTGTCGGCTACCACCACCGACGGGCTCGGCTTTTTGGGGCACAGCGAAGGCGTTGCTGCCGTCGCGACCGCCCTGCTGCAGCGCGCCGAAGGTAGGCTGGTCAAATGACCATGGCAATGAAACTGTATGACTCGAAGGCCCAGAGCCTGCGCGAGTTCACGCCGGTTCACCCCGGTCAAGTTGGCATGTATGTCTGCGGCCCGACAGTGCAGGGCGCGCCTCACGTTGGCCACCTGCGCTCTGCGCTGGTCTACGACATTCTGCGCCGCTGGCTCGAGGTCAAGGGCCTTGCAGTGACCATGGTTCGCAACGTCACCGACATCGACGACAAGGTGCTTGAGAAGGCTCGCGAGACTGGCGAACAGTGGTGGGCGCTGGCCTATCGTTTCGAACAGGAATTCAACGCGGCCTATCGTTCGCTCGGAATTGCCGCGCCAACCTACGAACCGCGAGCTACCGGCCACATCGCCGAAATGCTCGAGTTAATTGCGCGACTAATAGCGGCCGGCTACGCATACCCAGCCGAAGACGGTTCGGCTGATGTCTATTTCGCGGCGTCGAAGTGGGCTGCCTATGGCGAACTCACCAACCAGCGCATCGAAGACATGGCCGACGACGCCGAGATCAGCGTGCGCGGCAAGCGTGACCCGCGCGACTTTACGCTCTGGAAGGCAAGCAAGCCTGGTGAACCAGCGACCGCGGCATGGGCGACTCCCTACGGCGCCGGCCGACCAGGTTGGCACCTCGAATGCTCGGCCATGGCGACCCGCTACCTTGGCGCGGAGTTCGACATTCACGGCGGCGGCCTAGACCTGCGCTTTCCGCACCACGAAAACGAGCTGGCCCAGTCGCGCGCAGCTGGCGACGCCTTCGCAAACTTTTGGCTACACAACGGCCTGGTCAACATCGGTGGGCAAAAAATGAGCAAGTCGCTCGGCAACAGCGTTTTTGCCGCCGACCTCTTTGCCCAGTCTCGCCCGATTGCGGCGCGCTACTTCTTGGGCAGCGCGCACTATCGCAGCGTGCTCGACCTGCACGACTCGGCTCTTGCCGAGGCCGAAAGCGCAATGGCACGCATCGAAGGATTCGTGGCTCGCGCGAACCGCAAACTGGGGGAGCGCCGCTTCGAATCGGCAGGCGAGCGTTATGGCCAGCTGCCAACCGCGTTCATTACTGCGATGGATGAAGACCTGAACCTGCCAGCAGCCCTCGCCGCGCTGCACGACGCGGTGCGCACTGGCAACGCCGCTCTAGATTCGGCCAACGACGCGGCCGCCGCGGTCGAACTTTCGGCCGTCATCGCGATGCTCGACGTGCTTGGCCTAAACCCGACGGCCGAGGCTTGGGCGGCAACCGCCGGCGACAGCGACGAGGCTGCGGCGCTCGACAGGCTCATCCGTTCGCTCATCGAAGAGCGTGCGACGGCTCGCAGCAACAAAGACTTTTCGCGATCGGATGCGATTCGCGATCAACTCAAGGCGGCTGGCATTCAGCTAGAAGATGCCGCCAACGCAACCAATTGGAGCATTAACTAATGGCAAAACCAGGTCGTCCAGGCGCAGCGCGCGGCAAAAAGGGTGCAACCGTAGGCAGCGGCGGCAAGGGCAAAGACAAGCTCGCCGGTCGCGGCCCAACCCCTAAGGCCGAAGACCGCAAGAACCACAAGGCTTACAAGGCCAAGCAGGCCGAAAACAAGCACCGCGAGGCAACCGGCGTCAAGCGCGGCGAGTTCCTTGCGCCTACCGCTCGCACCGCTGGCACCGGCGGCGCTGGCCGCACCAACTCGCAGCGCGTTGCCAAGGCAGCAGACCAGAGCGAGGTGCTTTCGGGTCGCAACTCGGTGATGGAGGCACTGCGCGCCAAGGTTCCTGCCACCGCGCTCTACCTGGCTCAGCGCATCGAGATGGATGACCGCGTCAAGGAGGCCATCACCCTGGCCAACAAGCGAGGCATCCCGGTCAGCGAGGTAACCCGCCCCGAGATCGACCGCCTAACCGGCTTCGACTCGGTGCACCAGGGCATCGCGCTGGCGGTTCCGCCATACAAGTACAGCCACCCGCAAGAGATGCTCGACGTGATCATTTCGCGTGGTCAGACACCACTGCTGGTTGCTCTCGACGGCATCACCGACCCACGCAACCTCGGCGCGATCATTCGCTCGATTGCCGCATTCGGTGGTCAGGGCGTAATCCTTCCGCAGCGTCGCTCGACCGGTGTCACCGCGGCAGCCTGGAAGACCTCGGCCGGTGCGGCCGCGCGCGTGCCAGTGGCGCTTGCAGCCAACCTCACCGCGACCCTCAAGGAATTCAAGAAGCGCGGCCTGTTTGTTGTTGGTCTCGACGGCGACGGCGACGTCACCCTGCCAAAGTTCGACCTTGGCACCTCGCCCGTGGTCGTGGTTGTTGGTTCTGAGGGCAAGGGCCTCTCGCGCCTGGTTCAAGAAACCTGCGACGTCGTGCTTTCGATTCCTATCGCGCGCGACACCGAGTCGCTGAACGCCGGCATCGCTGCTTCGGTAGTGCTGTATGAAATCAGCGCGGCTCGTGCCGCGACCGGTCGTTTCATCGCCTAAGCCTCAAATAACGAAAATCGCGCCGACTGCAACTGCAGCCGGCGCGATTTCGCATTTCTGGGCCAAGTCAGCCCTCAACTTTTGCCTAGACCAGGTCGCGCCAGTCGACCTCATCGTCGTCGACCGCGATGATCGTGCCGCTTGGCACGGCCTCGGGCAGCGTGATTGACTCGGTGGTGGTGGCTCCAAGGTAGGCCTCTTCGTCGCGGCGGTGCACCAGCACGTTGCGCACATACGAATCGACTGCCTCTTGCAGCGGAATGCCGCGGCCCGAGTTCTCGGCCATGTACCAACGGTGTTCGGCAACCTGGTGAAAGATCTCGGCTGGTTCGAGTCGGCCCGATAGCTCGCGCGGAATGGCGAGCACAACCGGCTCAAACACGCGCGAGAGCCACTCGTGGGCCAGCACCTCTTCGTCGGCGCCGACGCGCTCGTGCTTGAGGCGATACTCGTCGAGCGAGTTCAGCAAGCGACGAGCCTGGTTTTCTTCGACGTCGAGGCCGGTCAGGCGCAACAGGCGACGAGTGTGGTGCCCAGCGTCAACAACCTTTGGCTGAATCTTTACGGTCGTGCCGCTGCCGTCGGTCTTAATCGACAGCTCTTCGATGTCGAAGCCAAGGTCGTTCAGGCGTTCGACACGACGGCTGATCTTCCAGCGTTCGCCGGCCGAGAAGGTCTCGGCGCCGGTCAGTGCCTCCCATAGCTCGTGATACTTCGAGACGATTCGTTCGCTCGTGGCAACGGCATCGACACCGGCCACAGCGTTGCCCGAGGCAATCAGGTCCATCAGTTCGCCAGCAATGTTGACTCGCGCAATCTCGAGGTCATTCTCGCGCTGACCGCGCGACAGACCACCTTCATAGAGCTGACCGGTTTCGGCATCGACGAGGTATGCGGCAAACGCGCCCGCGTCGCGGCGAAACAGAGTGTTCGACAGCGACACATCGCCCCAGAAGAAGCCGGCGATGTGCAGGCGCACAAGCAGCAGCGCAAGCGCATCGACCAACCGGGTCGCGGTTTCGGGGCGAAGGCCCTGCGACCACATGGCGCGGTACGGCAACGAAAACTTGAGGTGGCGAGTGATCAACACCGACATGAGTTCTTCGCCGACGGCGTCGTGTCGATTGTTGATGATCGCAAACGGCTCGACGCAAGGAACATCGAGCTTGAGCAGGTTCTTGAGCATGTCGTATTCACGCTTGGCCAGCTCGGGGAGGGTCTCTTTGATCGCGATGACGTGATCGCCCAGGTGCGCGAAGCGCACGGTGTGACGCGAGAGGCCCTTTGGCAGCGCGGCGATGTTCTCGGCCGGCCACTCCTCTAAAGGCAAATGCCACGGTAGATCCAGCAGTGCTGGCTCTACCGTGGCAGCCGTGATGTCGAGTGAGGTCAACGCTTAGTTAAGGCGCAGGCCGGTCTCTACATCGAACAAGTGGGTGATGCCGCCCTCTGGTGCGAGGGTGACCTTGTCGCCGGTCTTCAGGTGGCTGCGGCCGTCAACACGCGAAACTACGTCTTGTGCGACGCCGTTCACGGTGGTGTGGCCATAGAGGAAGCCGTCGGCGCCGAGCTCTTCGACTACGTCGACCTCAACCTCGATGCCCGAGCCGTTCGAAACCTTGAGGTTCTCTGGGCGGATACCGACGGTGATCTCCTTAGCCGAGGTCTTGGCAAGCACGTCAGCCGCGATTGGCAGCACGATGTTGCCGAACTGAACGCCACCGGCAACGATTGGCAGCTGAACGAGGTTCATAGCTGGCGAACCGATGAAGCCTGCAACGAATACGTTGGCTGGGCGCTCGTAAAGAGCGATTGGGGTGTCAACCTGCTGCAGAACGCCGTCCTTCAGCACTGCAACGCGGTCGCCCATGGTCATTGCCTCGACCTGGTCGTGGGTCACGTAAACGGTGGTTACACCAAGACGACGCTGCAGCGAAGCAATCTGAGTGCGAGTCTGAACGCGAAGCTTGGCGTCGAGGTTTGACAGCGGCTCGTCCATGAGGAATACCTGTGGCTTGCGAACAATCGCGCGGCCCATGGCAACACGCTGACGCTGACCACCCGAGAGTGCCTTTGGCTTGCGGCTCAGGTATGGCTCGAGGTCAAGAAGCTTTGCGGCCTCAAGAACG
This sequence comes from Actinomycetota bacterium, assembly GCA_041168965.1. Lineage (GTDB taxonomy): Bacteria > Actinomycetota > Actinomycetes > Actinomycetales > Microbacteriaceae > Rhodoluna. The sequence continues at coordinate 2,466 of JBEEJX010000155.1, read as the reverse complement.
CGCTCCGCACGCTCTTCCTTGCTCACGCCGGCGATCTTCAGGGCGAAGCCCATGTTCTCGGCAACGGTCATGTGAGGGTAAAGCGCGTAGTTCTGGAAGACCATTGCGATGTCGCGGTCCTTAGGAGGCACGTCGGTTACGTCGCGGTCGCCAATGAGGATGCGACCCTGGTTTACCTCTTCGAGGCCTGCGAGCATGCGCAGGGTGGTCGACTTGCCACAGCCCGATGGGCCAACGAGGACGAGGAACTCGCCATCCTGGATGTCGAGGTTGATCTGGTCAACGGCTGGGCGGTTGCCGCCTGGGTAGAGGCGGGTTGCGTGGTCAAATGAGACTGACGCCATGATGGTTCTCCTTCACCGGCAGGCACGTGCCGGACGATCCGTAGTGATAGGGCGTTGAACTGGCCGTTCAACCCGTTCATTATCGCATCGTGGCGGCCTGACCTAGACTAGAAAACCGCATCTGTCACTCAAACGTGACGGTGCAATTCGTGACCGAATCAACCGAAAAGGATGCGTCATGACCGAAAAACTAACGCGCGACGAACAGCGCGAGGCCGCACGAGCCAAGGCGCGCGAAATGCGCGACCAGCACCGCCGCGGCGAAAAGCGCAAGCGCCTCACCATTCAGCTCAGCATCATCCTTGGTTCGCTGGCCCTCGTTGGCGTCGTGGTCTTTGCGCTGGTTAACGGCGCGAACTCGCCGCAGCCGAACGACATGAAGCCGGTCAGCTATTCATACGACGACGGCATCAAGCTCGGCGTTGGTGGCGCACCCTTCACTGCAACCAGCACCCCAACCGCCTCGGCCACCCCAGGCGCCAAGGCTCCGGTCAACATCAAGATCTACGTTGACTACCAGTGCCCAATTTGTCAGGGCTTCGAGTTGGCTAACGGCGACCAGATCAAGAGCTGGCTCGACTCGGGCTATGCAACCCTCGAACTGCACCCGCTGTCGTTCCTCGACGGCCAGGGTTCACCAAACGAATACTCGAGCCGCGCCGCGAACGCGAGCATCTGTGTTGCCGAGAACTCGCCAGGTGAGTTCTGGGCATACAACAAGAAGTTGTGGCAGAACCAGCCGCAGGAGCTGACCCCTGGCCCAGAGAACTCGGAGCTGTTCAAGACCGCTCAGAACGTTGGCGTCACCAACGCCGACAAGATCCAGACCTGCATCAACAACAAGTCGTATGGCAAGTGGGTCGCCTCGGCCACCAGCACGGTTCTGACCGCCGACTATGTTGTGCCTGGCTCGAAGGTGCCGGTTAAGGGCACCCCGACCATCGTGATCGGCGACCAGCAGTACACCGGCGAGCTCACCAACCCCGCTCGCTTTGCCCAGTGGGTCAAGCAGGTTAGCGGCAACTAACCGCGGTATGCGTTAAGCGTGAAAGCCCTCGGGAGACCGAGGGCTTTCTGCTTTGCGCGTTACCTCAGGTAACCTTGTAGCGAGCCTTTGGCTCAAGGCATCGCACGATGCTGGCTTCCTTGGCGCAATTGGTAGCGCACCGCACTTGTAATGCGGGGGTTAGGGGTTCGAGTCCCCTAGGAAGCTCGGGGGTTTCAATGGACTTGACCGGTGCGTCCAACTTCGAGATGTTCGTGGCGCTAAAAGCTGCACGGCTTGAAGACCCGCTGGCCCATGCCATTGCCTCGAGCACGTGCGATTTTTTGACTGAGTGCATCGAAGAGACTCTTCTGTCTGACTTTTCGCTGCACTGGGGTGGAATAGCTGAGGCAATCACGGATTACTCAGCGATTGGGCTGCGAGAAATTATGCAGATCGTTAATCAGGCTGGCGCAGACCGTTTTCTGTCAGCTGTCGCACCACTGGTTGGCCGGCTGCGTGACCACTATGCAAGAACCGATCTAAATTCAAATGGCCTTGGTTCGGCGTGGCAGGTGCCTAAGTTTGTCTCTCTGCCTGCTGGGTCATTCTGGTCGAGCATGCCTCACAGGTCGGTTGTCAGTATTCGAAACATCTACGGCCATTCGCTCTGGGATGACTTCATGCGACCATCGGCTGACGAGCCAGTAGTTCTGAGCGAGCGGCCAACCCTGGATGGAAAGTTGCTTGAATTGCATTCGACCCAAGGCTGGTAGGGATTGGTTACGCAATTCCCGAAGGCAATCAAATTCGCGTCTGCGCCCTCAGATTCGCTGATCGGTGATTTCGTAGTGCCAGATTGGAGTCAAATCGCTCGGCATTATGACGCAGTATTTCTGAGCCTCGGTTGCCATCTGCAGACTGCATATCGCTCACTCCCTATAGAAAACAGTGGGAAGAAAACGATGCTCGCCGGTTGGCATCCGGCAAGCATCATTAAGTTCTTGCCCGGCTAGGCACCGAGCTTGCTCAACGCCTCATAAACCAGGAAGCCCGGCCAGACCATGGCCTTGAGGATTCCGAGCACGCCCATCCAAAAGTCGGTCGCATTCGACACGTAATAGATCGCGGCGCCGA
>JBEEJX010000154.1:0-2788 GCA_041168965.1 Actinomycetota bacterium | reverse complement strand
CCGAGGGTGTACGCGAAGCCCTGAACGCTACCAACGGTAAGCGTGAACAAAACGACCGCAGCCAGCAGGCTGACGCCGTCTGAAACGATGATGGTGCGAATTGCGCGCTTCCAACCTGATTCGACGGCCGCATTCAGTGGGCGACCATCGCGCAGCTCATCGCGGACGCGCTCAAAGTAGACGATGAACGAGTCGGCGGTGATACCGATGGCCACAATGAGGCCTGCTACGCCCGAGAGTGAAAGGCGGAAGCCATTTCGCCACGACAGGAATGCGATGACCACGTATGCGATTACTGCAGCAATCACGAGCGATCCGATGGTCACAATAGCCAGTCCGCGGTATTGGAAAACCGAATAGATGACGACCAGGATCAGACCGATCAGACCCGCCAATAGGCCAGATGCCAGCTGTTCGGTGCCGAGGGTTGCCGAGATGTTCTCTTGGCTCTGAACCTGGAACGAGATCGGCAGCGAGCCATACTTCAGCGAGTCGGCAAGCGACTTCGAGCTCGTCTGGTCGAAGTTTCCGGTGATCTGGGCATCACCGTTGGTGATCACGGCCTGGGTTGCCGGTGCGGTGATTACGTAGCCATCTAGGGTGACGGCGAATCGGTTGCGAGGGTCGGTCAACGGGTAAAGACGCGAGGTAACTGCCGAGAAAGCCTTGGTGCCCTTGTCGTTGAACGAGAGGTTTACAGCCCAGTTGTTGGTCTGTGCGCCGGTCGAGGTGGTTGTAGTGCCGCTGGTAGCGTTGGCGATGTCTGAGCCGGAAATCTCAACAGGACCAAGGATGTACTTTGCGTATCCGCTGCTGTCACAGGTGATGAGCGGCTGTGCTGGGTCGTCGACCTGGCCCGGCTCGCGGAACTGCTTGCTGCAGTCGAGGGCGTCGAACTTGGCCTGAAGAGCAGGAGTGACCCAGTTGAGGTCGCTTGCATCGGTTGGCGATGCCGAAGTCTTGCTGCCGCCCTTAGCACTTGCCGAAGGCGATGCGCTCGAGCCATTGCCGCCGACCGACGTGGTCGCGCCCGAGTTGGTTGCGATGACCGCACGGAATTCCAGCTTGGCGCTCGAACGAATCAACTTGAGTGTGTTGTCGTCTGGCTTGCCAGGGATCGACACAACGATGTTGTTGTTTCCCTGAGTGCTGACCTGTGCCTCGCTGACACCGGTCGAGTCGACACGCTGGCGAATGATGCCTACGGCCTGCTGGAGCTCCTTTTCGCTCACTACGGTGCCTTCGGCTACCACAGGCGAAAGGATGATCGACGTGCCGCCCTCTAGGTCAAGCGCAAGCTTTGGGGTGAGTGTTGCACTCGAACCCGTGGCCACACCGATTCCGATGAGAGCTGCGATAGAAACGATCATTGCGCCCAGCCACACCAAACGGCGGCGGGCGCTCTTAGTTACTCCAGAGACTGCCATGACTATCTTTCTTGGGTACTAGTTCTTGTCGGCCTGTGCGGCTGGCTTCTTGACGGCAGGCTTCTTTGCTGCTGCCGCAGGTGCCTTCTTGGCGACTGGCTTGGCTGCAGGTGCTGCCTTAGCAGCCTTCGCAGCAGGAGCCACCTTTACCGCAGGGGCGTCAACGACCTTCATGATTGCAGCCTTGGCCACGAGGAGCTGGTTGCCAGGGGTCGACTCGATGATTGCACGGTCATCCTGGAACTCCTTGAGCTCGCCGACGATGCCGCTGTTCAGCATGATCCATGCGCCGGGCTTTAGGGCCGTCTCAAGTTCAGACTGCTGCTTCTTGCGCTTGCGGCTGTTCATAACCATCATTACGACGAAGAATGCCAGCGCGGCAAACATCAACAGGTTCTGGTCCATTTGAGTCCTCTTAACGAAATAAAGGACGCCCTAGGCGTCCCCTCGATTATACGCGAGCGAGCGCCACTCAGGCTTGTTGCGGCGCGTCTAGGCCTAGGTGTCGGTATGCGGCCGAGGTTGCCTGTCGACCGCGCGTTGTGCGCAGCAGCAGCCCCTCGCGCACCAAGAACGGCTCGACCACTGCCTCGATGGTTTCCGGCTCCTCGCCTACCGCGATTGCAAGCGTGGTTAGGCCAACCGGACGCCCGTTGAACTTGGTGGTGAGCGCATCGAGAACCGCGCGGTCGAGGCGATCTAGGCCTCGCTCGTCGACCTCATACAACTGCAGCGCCTGGTCTACCACGGCAAGCGATTCACTCGCGGGGGTGCCCTTTACGAGAGCGAAGTCACGCACTCGGCGAAGCAGACGATTTGCGATTCGGGGGGTGCCTCGCGAGCGCGACGCAATCATCGAGGCGGCATTGCCCGAGAGCTCAAAACCGAGAAGCTGGGCCGCGCGGCTAATGACTGCGGTCAGCTCCTGCTCGCTGTAGTACTCGAGGTGCGCGGTGAAACCAAAACGATCACGCAGTGGGTTGGGCAACATGCCGCTACGAGTTGTTGCACCCACCAGGGTGAATTTGGCCAAATCAAGTGGGATGCTGGTGGCACCAGGACCGGTTCCAACCATGATGTCGACCCTGAAGTCCTCCATGGCCAAATAGAGCATCTCTTCAGCGGTCTTGCTCATGCGGTGAATCTCGTCGATGAATAAGACCTCGCCCTCGGTTAGCGACGAGAGGATGGCGGCCAGGTCGCCAGCGTTCTGAATCGCCGGCCCACTTGTTAGCCGCAAGGGTGCCCCCGACTCGTGGGCGACGATCATTGCCAGAGTGGTCTTGCCGAGCCCCGGCGGACCAGCCAAAAGGATGTGATCTGGAGCGTGGGCTCGCAGTTTGGCGGCCTCGATGAGCAGA
>JBEEJX010000153.1:0-2600 GCA_041168965.1 Actinomycetota bacterium | reverse complement strand
AACACCAAGCCGCACACGGCTACGGTGGGCGACGACGGCCGCGAGGTAATGACCCGCGAGATTCCAAAACTGATTCACCAGGTGCCGGTCGTCGATGCCGACGGCGCGCTGCTCGGCATGTTCACCGATGCCGACCTGGCCACCGCGGTCGAGATCTCGACACCCGTTGTGCTCATGGCCGGCGGCAAGGGCGTGCGCCTGCATCCGCTGACGCATACGGTTCCTAAGCCGATGTTGCCGATTGGCGACACCCCAATCATCGAGATCATCCTGCGCAAGCTGCGTTCGCAGGGCTTCAAGAACATCTACATTTCGGTCAACTATTTGGCCTCGGTGATCGAAGAGCACATCAAGGATGGCGCCTGGCTGGGCCTCAACGTGCAGTATCTGCACGAAGACAAGCCGCTCGGCACCGCTGGCGCCTTGGCCCAACTGGCCGGTCGCATCAACGAACCATTCATCGTTATGAATAGCGACCTTTTGACCAACTGCGACTTCACTCAGGTGGTTCGTTTTCACAACAAGCAGGGCGCCGCGGCGACCCTCGGTGTGCGCGAATATCAGTTCCAGATTCCATACGGCGTGGTCAACATCGTTGGCGCCGAGGTCGAATCGATTAGCGAAAAGCCGATTCATCGATCGATGGTTTCGGCCGGCATCTATGCGCTCAGCCCGCAGGCCCTCGCTTTGATTCCTAAGGATGAGTTCACCGACATGCCGACCCTGCTCGACATGGTTCGTGCGCAGGGCGACAAGGTCGTGGCGTTCCCGATTCACGAGTCGTGGCTCGACATCGGTCGTCACGACGACCTCAACGAGGCACGCAACAACCACGCCGAGTGGCTCGACTTTTAGGTCGAACGGAACCCCATAATGCTTGATGGTTTGACAGTCGTAGCCCTGATTCCCGCGCGCGGTGGGTCGAAGGGCCTGCCCGGCAAAAACCTCATGAAGCTCGAGGGCAAGTCGCTCATCGAACGCGCGGTCGAATGTGCCACGGCACAGGATGGCATCGTCGATTTCGTCGTGGTGTCTAGCGACGACGCCGGCATTTTGGCTGAGGCCGAGCGCTGCGGTGCAATCACGCATCGTCGAAGCGATTCCGCCTCAACCGATACGGCAACGGCCGCCGACCTGCTCGAGGATTACTTCGAGGGCGAGGATTCGCTGATCGTGAATCACGACGTTCTGGTTGTTTATCTTCAGCCGACCTCGCCGCTGCGCACGCCGCGTCATGTGGCTCAGGCCATCGAGGTTTATCGTGCCAACGCGCTCAAGGGTGCCGTGGTTTCGGTGGTTCAGCTCGACAAGTCGCCCTACTGGACGCTCGTTATCGAAGACGGCAAACTCGCACCGTTGTTCCCCGAGGCGTTCAACAAGAATCGCCAGGAACTGCCGCCGACTTTCGTGCCAAACGGCGCGGTGTATTTGTTCAAGTATTCGGATTTCGCCGCTGCTCGCCGCATTCCAACCGATGGGGCTGCCGCTTTCGTCATGTCGGCGCAGGACAGCGTCGACATCGACACCCAGGCCGATTTCGATAAGGCCGAGGCGTTTCTGGCGGCCAAATGACGGTCGAACGACTTTGGCGGGCGCTCAACCAAATTGAGCGCGATGAGGCCCTGCTCGATTGGCGCGTCGGGGGCGTCTATCTTTGGCCACTCGTGCGCATGCGCCTCTATCGCGAGGTTGCCGAGGCCGCGGGCATCTTTGAATCTTTGCCGCCGCGCCCCGAGGTTGGTGGCGCTGCCACTGGTCATTTCAAGGGGCAGTATGCGTTTGGCGTGGTGCCGTTCCTGCGCCGCAATTCGGCGGGCGAGGATCCGTTCTCGAAGCCGATTGTCGATGCGCTGGCAGGTGTCGCGGCGGCGCTGGCCCCGCTGGTCTTCGGCATGGGCGAGGCCGACCAGGGCAGTGGCCGCCCGCAGGTCGAGCAGCTCGAGCGCGACTTTCTGAAGCGTTATCGCCCGCTGGCCAAGCTGCGCGTGCTGCCGAGCCTGCTGCCCGGTCTGTCGCGGGGTCACGTCGCCAAGTGGCGCCGTGTGGTTGGGTTTCTCGAGCGCGAGTTTCACGTGCAACTCAAGAGCAACCGTGGTTTTCCGCGTTGGCTGCTGGTCAACTTTGTCGCCCAGCGTTACGGCTGGTTCCGGCTGTTTGGCTCGCTGCGCATGCGCAAGGTTTTTGTTGTCAACGCGTGGAAGCGCGCGTTGATTGCTGGCGCCCAACAGGCCGGCGTCTGGGTGGTCGAACCACAGCACGGCCTGCTGAGCGACATGCATCCGCTGCTGTCGTTTGCTGGTCGTGACTCGGTGGCGTACCTGCCGAACGAGCTGCTGGTCTGGGGTCAATACTGGGCCGAGCACAGCGCCTTGCCGGCGAGCGTCAAGACCACGGTCATTGGCGAGCCCGAGGCGTTGACCAAGGCGCGTGCGCGAGTCGCCAACCGCCAACCGCATACCGTGCTGTTTGTTTCGCAGGGTCAGCACACCAAGCGCCTGTTCGACACCGCGCTCGCGGTTGCCGACGCTAATCCGAGCCTGCGCATCACGGTGAAACCGCATCCGCAAGAAGACCCAGAGCAGTTCACCGCTCACCTGCAC
>JBEEJX010000152.1:0-6433 GCA_041168965.1 Actinomycetota bacterium | reverse complement strand
GGCCAAGGTGCCGTCTTGCCCCTGGTCGAAAACGTTGACGAGGTTTGGGTGGCTCAGTCTTGCGGCGATTTTGGCCTCGGCAACAAACCGTTCGCGGTAGCTTTCGGCGAGATGCGGGTGGATCACCTTGAGGGCAACCTCGCGGTCGAGTCGCGTGTCGTCGGCAACATAAACCCCGGCCATGCCGCCGTTGGCGAGCAGGCGCTTAATCAGATAGCGCCCACCGATGGTTTGCCCGATCAGATTGCTCATTATGCGACTATCGTGCCACGCGGCGGGCGACCTCGCGTTTAGGCAAGCCGCGGGCGAACGATGCGAAGTTGTGGCAATCTGGACTGGTGAATAACGTGCTCGACAATGTTTCAGGCTGGATCTCGGTTCCAGAGGCCGCCGAATTGCTCAATGTGCCGCTCGGTCGCGTGCACCGACTGATCGAAGAGAACGAGATTTTTGCGGTACGAGTCGATGGCATCAAAAAGATTCCGGCCGAACTGATTGTCGACGGCGAACCACTGGCCAGCGTCAAGGGCACGCTGGGTGTGCTGATGGATTCTGGCTATTCGCTCGACGAGGCAATCGAGTGGCTGTACACCCCAGACGAAAGCCTGCCTGGCACGCCGATGCAGGCGCTCATCGAGGGTCGCAAGACCGAAATTCGCCGCCGCGCACAGTCGCTGGCCTTCTAGGTCGGCATCCGCCTAGTTTTCGCGTTCGACGACTAGTCGTGCCAGCTTGCGCAGCGATGCCTTGGCTGAATCGGTCAACTCGACAGTTTCGAGCGCCAGCAGGCTCTGTTCGGCAAGCTGTTCAATCATGCGCTCGCACTTGACGAGGGCTCCCGAGTCGACGATCTCGCGCTGAAGTTGGGCGATCTGTTGTTCGCTGAGTTCACCCTCGGTCAGCAGCTCGTCAAAAATCCGTGCCTGACTGGCCGGCAGCGCCTCGCGGGTCAATCCGACCAAAACCGTGCGCTTGCCCTCGCGAAGGTCGTCGCCAACCGGTTTGCCGGTTTTTTCTGGGCTACCGAAGACACCGAGGATGTCGTCTTTTAGCTGGAACGCAAGGCCGAGCGGCACGCCGAACGCGCTCAACGATCGCAAGACCTCGTCGTCGGCGCCGGCCATGGCAGCACCAATGGCTAGGGGAGCCTCAACCGAATACTTGGCCGTCTTGTAGAGCATCACGCGATTGGCACGCCCAACGGCCTCGTGCAGCGCGCGAGACGGGCCGGCGTTCTCTTCGAGAACATCAAGGAACTGACCGGCCATGACCTCGAACTGCATGAGCTCATACTGGCGGCGGGTCGCGATGGCGGCCTCGCGATCCGGCAGTTTTGCCAACGCGGTCGAGAACATCTCCATGGCCCAGCCGAGCAGCAGGTCGCCGATCAGGATGGCACTCGAGGTGCCGAATCGGGCTGAGTTGCCGGCCCAGCGGGCGGCCTCGTGATTGAGTTCGAAGCGCTTGTGAATCGCGGGTTTGCCGCGTCGCGAATCTGACAGGTCGATCACATCGTCGTGAACGAGCGCGGCCGCGTGAAACAGTTCGAGTGCGGCGCATACCTCGACAATCGCCTCGGTTGAGGCGGTCAGTTGGTCTTCGGTGAGCGCCGTGCGATCCAGGCTGCCGAGCCATGAAAGGTATGCGAACTGGGCTCGAAAACGTTTGCCGCCCTGCAGAAGATCGCCGACATGTTCGCCGATGGGGCTTAGGTCTTCTGAAATTTCGGCCAAACGGGCTCGCTGCTGAATCAAAAAATCGTCGAGGCGCCCTTGGATTAGCTCGAGCAGAGTGGCCATTTCATTCACCCCATTAGCCTAACGAGGGGTCGCGGTTTACCATTGGGATAGCGGCAGCCTTGGCCGCGGCAGCAGGAGGCAGACATGGCCCTTTCGGAGCGTGAGCGTCGGGTTCTCGAGCAACTCGAGCGCGACCTTTATGAAGGTGACGCGAGCTTCGCCAGCCGCATGGGGGCCAGTGGCGAGAAGCTTGCCCGGGCAAAACGGCGCTCGCCGAAGCGCATCGTTGGCGGTGCGGCCGTTGCTTTCGGTGGTCTGAGCCTGGTGATCTTTGCCATCATGTTCAACCTGACACTGGTTGGCGTGGCAGGTTTTGCCGTGATGGTTGCTGGTCTTTGGCTGGCCACCGGGTCGTTTGGCTCAAAACCTCGCGCCAAGGGCGCTCCGAGCGCTGAATCGGCGAAAAATCTGTTCGAACGCCGCTGGGATGCTCGCGAATCGGATCGCGGCTAACGACCCCGGCTCTTAGCAGCCGAACCGGGCCGAGCGCCCGACCCAAGAATCCACTTTGCTCCACCTCGAGCCTCGCTCGGGGTGGAGTTCTTGCGCTTGACGCATCCGCGGCGCCCTAAAGCCGTATTTTCGATGATTTTGGCGCAAATATCGCGATATTTGCCGGCCTCTCCGTGGGGTTAGCCGAACAAATCCTCCACCCGCCTCCACGGCGTTATATCCCTGTAATTTACTGGCTTTCCGCAACACGCCGACACGAAAAAACTTGCCAATTTGAATGCATTGTGGGGCAAAGTGGAGTAAAGTGGAGTCATTGGGATTCAATGTTGAGAAAAGGGGAGAATCATGCAGTCACTAGCTCTGCTCGGCTCGCACGCCCTGAAGCTCGACGAGAAGGGGCGCTTCATCATTCCGGCCCGTCTGCGCGAACAATTTGCCGCCGGCCTCGTGATCACCAAGGGGCAAGAAAACTGCCTCTATGTCTTTAGCGCCGAGGAATTCAACGCGCAGTACGAAAAACTTCGTCAGGCTCCGCTAACCAACGCCAACTCGCGCGAATACCTTCGTGTATTTCTTGCGGGCGCTCACCAAGACCAACCAGACAAGCAGAGCCGCGTATCGGTTCCTGCTGCGCTGCGCGCCTGGGCCCGCCTTGACAAAGACCTCGTGATCAACGGCGCCGGAAACCATGCCGAAATTTGGAACCAGAGCGACTGGATTGCCTACGAGCAAAAGGCCGCCGAAAACTTCGCAAACATTCAGGAGGAGGTGATTCCGGGACTCTTCTAACCTGCGGTTAGATCTCCACCCATTCATTTTGACTCTGACACTCTTCCCCGATGTCAGAAGCGGTTCGGAAAACCAAGCTCCGAACGAATGAGTGGGGGTCTAGCGGCAGGTGATACCACCGGAGAACATGGCTAAGCCTCAGTCTGAAAAGCAGATCAATGAACTGCACGCCCCGGTCACCCTGGAGCGTTGCATCGAATTGCTCGGTCCGGCTATCGCAAAGCCTGGAGCGGTTTTGGTCGACGGCACCCTGGGCCTTGGCGGCCACAGCGAGGCTTTCCTCGAGCGTTTTCCTGAGTTGACCCTGGTCGGTATCGACCGCGACACCAACGCGCTCCGCCTCGCGGGCGAACGCCTGGCTCGTTTCGCAGACCGCATCCACCTGGTTCACGCCGTCTACGACGAAATTCTTGAGGTTATCGAAGACCTGGGCATCGCAAGCGTTCAGGGCATCCTGCTTGACCTCGGCGTCTCGTCGATGCAACTCGACGAAGCCGACCGCGGCTTCGCGTATTCGTACGAAGCTCCGCTCGACATGCGCATGGACGCAACGACCGGTCAGACCGCCGCCGACATTGTCAACCACTACGAAGAGCGCGACCTCGCTCGCATCTTCAAAGAGTATGGCGAAGAGCGTTATGCCAAGCCGGTCGCCCGCGCAATCGTCGAGGCCCGCAAGACCACTCGTTTCGAGACGTCGTCGCAGTTGAGCGCGTTGATTGCCAAGGTGATTCCATTCATTCCTGGCAAGAGCCACGGCCACCCAGCCAAGCGAGTGTTTCAGGCGCTGCGCATCGAGGTCAACGGCGAACTCGACGTGCTGATCGACACCATGCCCGCAGCGATTCAGGCGCTGGCTGTCGGCGGTCGCATCGTCGTGCTGGCATATCACTCGCTCGAAGACCGGATTGTGAAGCAGGCACTAGCCGCTGCAAGCACCAGCTCGGCCCCAATCGACCTGCCAATCGAACTGCCAGAGCACGCTCCGATCTTGAAGCTCATAGTCAAGGGTGCCGAGCCGGCAACCGACGAAGAAATTGCAACCAACCCACGCGCAGCATCGGTGCGACTCCGTGCAGCAGAGAAGATCCGGAGAGCAGCATGAGTGCAGCCCGCATGACCCGCCCAGACGCAAAGGCCGTTAGCGGTCTTCGTGCAATCGCCGGCGGCAAGCTGGCTGGCCTCGCCCGCGCGGGTGCCGGTTCAAAGTCGCGCATGGTCTTTGCGTTCACCATCGTCGGTGGCATCGCCGGCATCCAGCTCATCAAGCTTGCGCTAGGGGTTTCGACCACGAACAACGCATATGCACTGAGCGATTTGGTCAACGAGAAGAAAGACCTCGTGGTCACTCAGCAGATTCTTGCCGAGCAGGTCGACTCGCTGTCTTCGAACCAGAACCTTGCCAATGCAGCGCAAAAGATGGGCATGATCTCGAACGCCAACCCAGTGTTCTTGCGACTCAGCGACAAGCGCGTCTTCGGCAAGCCAAAGGCCGCACTGAACGCCCAGAACCGAATCTCGCGCAACCTTGTGCCATCGTCGATCATGACCACCACCAGCAACTTGAGCACCGCGACCGACACCACGGCAACCGCCGAGGCCGCGGCGACTCCATTTGCGCCTGTGGCTGTCGCTGCTGGCACCAACACCGCAGCGACCACCAGCAAGACCACGGCAACCTCGTCGACCGTTGGTTTCGCGCCGGCCTTGCCTGTGGCAACGAACCCATTCGGCGGCTCGGCTGCAAAGTCGAACGGGCTGCCGATCCAGGTAACCCACTAGCCCCTCATGAGCTTCATGCAGCGCCTCGCCAAGTATTACGAGGTCGGAAATACGCGTCGCCGCCTGTGGTGGTTTCGCGCGATCATTGGTCTAGTTGCCGTAGTTTTTGCATTCCGCCTGGTCGACCTTCAGGTGGTCAGCGCCGACAAAATCAACGCGCTGAGCTTTGACAAGCGCTCGAACACTCGCACGCTGCCGGCGATGCGTGGCGTTATCTATGACGACAGCGGACAGGTCTTGGCCAAGTCGGTGCTTAAGTACGACGTGATCGCCGACCCGCTGAACGTGCGTACCTATGAAAAAACCAACAGCGACGGCAGCAAGGTGCAGGTCACTCCGCAGCAGGCGGCCGCGATGCTATCGACGCTGTTGCAGCTCGACCCAGTTTTGGTGCAAAACAAGTTGGTTGGCACGAGCCACTATTCGCTGGTTGCTAAGCGCATCGATGCCTCGGTCTATTCAGAGATCAAGAAGCTGGGCATTCCATACATCGCATTCCAGTCGTTTGCGGCACGCGTGTATCCAAATGGTGCCGTCGCGGGCGCACTGCTCGGCTGGATCAACCAAGAGGGCGTCGCCTCGGCCGGTGTTGAACGCCAGATGGACGAGTGCCTGGCTGGCGTAGACGGGCTCGAGACCTTCGAGATGGGTCGCGACGGCATTCGCATTCCTTCTTCATCGATCCTGACCAAGAAGGCCCGCAACGGACGCGATGTGGTGCTGACCATCAACCGCGACCTGCAGTATTACGCACAGCAGGTCGTGACCGCACAGACCAATACTCTGCGCGCGGACTGGGGCACTGCCGTGGTTGTCGAGGTCAAAACCGGCAAGATTTTGGCCGCCGCCGAGGCGCCAACCATGGATCCGAACGAATACGGCAAGGCAACCGAGGCGGCGCGTCACTCGCGTGTTTTCGAGACGGCCTTTGAACCTGGCTCGGTGGTCAAGATGGTGACGGCCTCGACCTTGATCGATCAGGGGCTTGCCACCCCAGCAACTCAGGTGATTGCGCCCTATGGCATGGACCTGCCAAATTCGGGTGGCTACCGCGTTACCGACTCGCACCAGCATGGCAACGACCGACTGACCCTGACGGGCGTTCTGCGCGACTCGTCGAACACCGGCATCATGAAGCTCGGCCAGCGTGCTCCGCTTGCGACGCGCTACCTATACCTAGAAAAATTCGGCCTGGGGCAGAAGACCGGTTCGGGATTCCCTGGTGAATCGGCCGGTGTGTTGCCGAAGCTCAGCAGCTGGGACGGCATCAAGACTTGGGTTTCGATGTTCGGCCAGGGCATCGCTGAGACCCCAATCCAAACCGCAATGATGTATCAGGCCGTGGCCAACGGCGGCGTGCGACTACAGCCACAACTGGTGGCCGGCTGCAAGGATGCCAGCGGCAAGGTAATCCCGTTGCCGACAAAGCCTGGTGTTGTGGTCGAAACCCCCGAAAGCGCTCGCACCACCGTCGATATGCTCGAGAAGGTTGTCGAGCAGGGCGGTATCGGCAAGACCGCCGGAGTGCCGGGTTACCGCGTGGGCGGCAAGACCGGAACCGCACAGATCACCGACCCAGCCACCGGACGCTATGGCGGCCTGCACGCGAT
>JBEEJX010000151.1:0-5045 GCA_041168965.1 Actinomycetota bacterium | reverse complement strand
CGATCGCCCTTCGGCTTTCGGCTCGCGTAGCCGTTTTAGGTCGCGTGCCTTCCGCTTTGAACGGCAGGTGACGTGTTTAACGTCACGGTTAGCTAACGTTGCGGTAGCACGGGAACAGCCAGCGTGCGCTCCAAATAGATTTAGGCTTTACCGTTGGAACTTAGGGGGATTTATGGAACACCGAATTTTTGCATTCAAATCAGGGTCGACCGTTTTGGTGGTTGGGCTAGCGTTACTAATCGCTAACTTCGCGAGCGGTCCCAGCGCGAATACTTCGATTTCCGCTCTCTGCACCCCAGGTGGCTCGGTAGCCAGTGGCGGATGCTTCAATCCAGCACAGGAGCCAGCCTGGTCACCAATGGGTGGCACGGCGGGCAGGCCGATGATTGCTTACAGCATCCGTCTCTGATGTTTAGCTGGGTTCGCAGAGCATTCCGCGGGCGTCGATCGCCAAACGGACACGAGCTCTTCAACGCATTGAGCGAGCGTGAGCAACAGATTCTGCTTCGCGAACTTGCTGATTCGAGTCGCAACGCGATGGGCTCCCCTGGCGGTTCCGTGACGGGCGCCGAGGGTTTTATGGATTCGGTGACCAAGATCGCACTCAATCCCGCTGTTCGTTCGGGGTCGATTCCTAACCTCGGCATTCCCTCGCAGAGTCTCGACGAAACCCGTCAGCAATAATCGTTTGGATGCGAACGACTTTGCGCAAAAGGCGTAGAGTGTAGTTAGGTTCCAGATAAATCCGGAGGCTCCGGGTTCGAAACAGAACAAGAAGGATCGACAAATGCTTCTGAACGGAAAAGTAGTTGTAATCACAGGCGCTGGCAACGGTATGGGCCGCGAGATGACCCTCGAGGCGCTCCGTCGCGGCGCATCAGTATTCGGTGTCGACCTCAAGGCCGAGGCCCTCGCCGAAACCGCGAAGATCGCCGGACCGAACGCCAAGTTTGCGTCGCTTGCCATGGACATCACCGATCGCGCGCACTGCGCTGCACTGCCTGCCGAGGTTGCCAAGGCCCTCGGCCCCGCCGATGTGCTCATCAACAACGCGGGCATCATCCAGCCGTTTGTGTTCGTCGACGAGCTCGACTTTGAACACATCGACCGCGTCATGAATGTGAACTTCAACGGCCCGCTGAACCTAATCAAGGCATTCCTGCCGACCCTAAAGCAGCGACCAGAGGCCCAGATTGCCAACGTGTCGTCGATGGGTGGCTATGGTCCGGTGCCTGGTCAGAGCGTCTATGGCGCATCGAAGGCCGCTATCAAGCTTCTGACCGAGGCCCTGCGCGCCGAGCTAACCGAAACCAAGGTGCACGTCACCGCGATTTATCCGGGAGCAATCGGCACCAATATCGCCGGCAACTCGGGAATCAAGATGGACATGCCCGCTGGCGCTGATGCCCCGAAGATGAAGATGACCGCGCCTGCCGACGCCGGCCGAATCATGATTGACGGCATCGAGGGCAACAAGGCACGTGTCTTCGTCGGTGGTGACGCCGCAATGATGGACAAACTCGTGCGCCTGATGCCGGTCAAGTCGGGCGAAATCATTTACAACCAGATGAAGTCGATCCTGCCAAAGCACTAAGCGCGCGGCGCTCGTCGCCCAACACCAATCACATACTTCGCAATGGGGCGAGGTTCTTGTTCGAGAGCCTCGCCTTTTGCATAACCGAAACAGAAAGCAATCATGAAACTCGTAGTAGTCGGTGGCGTTGCCGCCGGAGCATCAACCGCAGCCCGCGCTCGTCGACTAGATGAATTCGCCGAGATCATCGTGCTCGAAAAGAGCCACCACATCTCGTTTGCGAACTGTGGCCTGCCGTATCACATCGGCGAGGTAATCACCGATCGCGACCGCCTGCTGCTTCAGACGCCCGAGAGCCTGCGCGAATCATTGAACCTCGACGTTCGCATCGCCACCGAGGTTGTCTCGATCGACCGCGCGGCCAAGACCATCAAGCTGCGCAATGTAGACACCGGCGCAGAGTCGGTCGAGAGTTACGACAAGCTGGCGCTGTGCATGGGCGCCGACGCAATGATGCCGCCGATCCCTGGCATCGACAACAAGAACATCCACGTGTTGCGTCGCATCGGCGACATGGATGTGATCAAGGCCAAGCTCGACGGCATGTTGGCCGCCAAGCAGCAGCCTCGCGTGGTTGTGGTTGGCGCAGGTTACATTGGCCTCGAAATGGCCGAGAACCTCAAGCACCGAGGCGCACAGGTCACCGTGGTTGAGCGTGCACCACAGATTCTGCCGCCACTCGACAAAGAGATGTCGGTGCCGGTTGAGCAGCATCTGCGCGGTCGCGGAATCGCGCTGCACCTGAGCGCGAGTGCAGCGGCGTTCAAAGCGAATGCCGACGACACCCTGACCGTAGAACTCGATAACCAGGCAACCCTGCAGGCAGACTTCGTAATCATGGCCGCGGGCGTTCGCCCTGCAGTCGGACTCGCCAAGGATGCCGGCCTCGAGCTAGGCCCTCACGGCGGCATCAAGGTCGACACCCACATGCGCACGAGCGACGCCAACATTTGGGCTGCCGGCGACGGCGTTGAGACCCCTAACACCGTTCTTGGCACGCTCGAGCTCGCGCCACTGGCCGGCCCGGCGAACCGCCAGGGTCGCGTAGCCGCCGAAAACATCTGCGGACGCGACACCGAATACAAGTCGACCCAAGGCACCTCGATTGTGAAGGTGTTCGACATGGTCGCTGGTGGCACCGGCGCAACCGAGCGTCAACTCAAGGCCGCCGGTCGCGACTATGACTCGGTGCACGTGCACCCATCTGGCCACGCCGGCTACTATCCAGGCACCGCCATGATGCACCTCAAGGTGATCTTCGACAAGGCCGACGGCACGATTCTTGGTGCTCAGGCTGCCGGTTTCGATGGCATCGACAAGCGCCTCGATGTGCTTGCCGTGGCCGTGCGTCAGGGCATGAAGGTCTACGACCTCGAACAGCTCGAACTGGCCTACGCTCCCCCATTCGGCTCGGCTAAAGACCCGGTCAACATGGCCGGCTTCGTGGCAAGCAACGTGATGCGCGGTGACCTCAAACTCTGGAAGCCAGAAGACTACCCATCAAACCTCGAGGGCACTCGCCTGGTCGATGTGCGCACGCCAGAGGAATACTCGATCTGGCACCTGCCGGGCGCCGAGAATGTGCCACTAGCGACCATTCGCACCGCGAGCGAAAGCTGGAACAAAGACACTCCAATTCGCCTCTACTGCGCCGTCGGCTTCCGCAGTTATCTGGCAGACCGCGCACTCGTGCAGCGCGGCTTCAAGGATGTAGCCACGCTTTCGGGCGGTTCGACCACGCTCAAGTTCTTCCATGAGCTTGAACCAGAGCAGAGCGGCCCGATTGCGCCGATGGAAAACTACGCCGAGCGCGAGTCGATCTCGGCTCCGGCAGCGGCAGCCACCGGAAACCTGGTCGACCTCGACTGCACCGGCCTTGCCTGCCCTGGCCCGATCATGAAGATGTCGAGCAAGATGGCCGACCTAAACTTTGGCGACGAGATTCGCGTCAAGGTGAGCGACCCTGGCTTTGCGCTGGACGCGCCAGCTTGGGCCAAGAACAACGGCCACACGATGGTCTCGATCGAGCCGGCCGGCGCCGGCTATCAAGCCGTGATCCGCAAGGGTGGCGCAGGCCAGCTCGCAAGCCAGGCCTCGGTCGCGCTTGACGCATCCGGCCCACAAAAGGTCTCGTTTGTGGTGTTCTCGGGCGATCTCGACAAACTGATCGCCGCGTTCATCATTGCCAACGGTGCGCTTGCCATGGGCAAGCAGGTGTCGATGTTCTTTACGTTCTGGGGCCTAAACGCCCTGCGCAAGAACAACCCGCCTGCCCGCAAGAAGAGCCTGCTGCACAAGGCATTCGCGTTCATGATGCCAAAGGATGCCAACCACACCACCCTTTCGCAGATGAACATGGCCGGCATGGGCACCGCGATGATCAAGGGCGTCATGAAGAAGAACGGCGTTGCATCGCTGCCTGAGCTCATGACCTCGGCGATTGAGGGTGGCGCAAACATCGTTGGCTGCACCATGACCATGGATCTGCTGGGCATCGCCGAGAGCGACCTGCTCGAGGGCATCAAGTTCGGTGGCGTCGCAACGTTCCTGGGCGAGGCGGCCGAATCGAAGACCACGCTGTTCATCTAGGGTTGAGCCATGACCGAAGCACAGATTCAAGAGCAACTGGATGCGGTTCGCGCCGAGCTCGCGACTCTCGAACTCACCAAGTTTGACGAGCACGACGCCTGGCTGTTGGGCAACCTAATGCGCGAGCGGGCGCTCGAGCGTGGCTACCCGATTGCGATCGACATCAGACTGGGCGATGCTCCCCTGTTTTCGGTCATGCTGCCCGGAGCAACCGCAGCCAACTTTGACTGGGCGCGCCGCAAGCGCAACCTCGCTCTGCTGGTTGGGGCTTCGAGTTGGGAACTCTCACTGGCGGCCAAGGTTGGCTTTGAGGTGATCTCAGCGATGGGCCTCGACTCGCGCGATTACACGCCGCACGGAGGCTGCGTGCCGATTCGCGTTGCCGGTGTCGCCGGTATCGTCGCCACCGTCACCGTGAGCGGCCTACCGCAGCAGGACGACCACGAGTTCGCGGTCGAGTGCCTGGCTGCCCTCAGTGCTTTACAGTAAGCAGCAGGCACGAAACTTGGGGGAAAAACATGCTGCGATTTACTGTCAAAATTGCCATTGCTACCGTAATTGTTGTGGGCAACGCACTCGTAGCCACAGCAGCCACGGCGGCGGGTACTGAAAATAGCCAGGAGTGCGTGAGCACAGCCTATGGATGCACAACCGACGCATACTCAGGAACTGCCATGGCATATACAGCCGGCTATCTCAGCAATGCGGGCCATAACTGCACCATGTATGCCGCCTACAAGATTTATTTGTACAAAAAATACAGTGCCGATTACATGCATCTAGGCGATGCCAGCACTTGGGCCACCCGCGCGGCTGCACTTCCCGGTGTCGTTGTCAGCTCAACGCCGCACATTTATGACGT
>JBEEJX010000150.1:0-5882 GCA_041168965.1 Actinomycetota bacterium | reverse complement strand
CCGCGATGTCGTCGACCAAGACAATCGCCGATTGCTGACCCGAGAGAGCAGCCAAAACGCGATTGGTGTGAGCAGTGGCGGCGGCCACGTCGGGCAAAATCGCCGCCACGGCCTCGGCGAGCGCAGGCGAATCGGTGACCAACACCGAGGCGGCGGCTTCGTCGTGTTCGGCCTGAGAAACCAGGTCGTATGCGATCAGGCGCGCGTCGGCACTCGCATCGGCGAGGATCAGGATCTCGGTGGTTCCGGCCTCGGAGTCGATGCCGATTTGACCGCGAAGAGCGCGCTTGGCGGCAGCGACATAGATGTTTCCTGGACCGGTGACCAGACTGACCGGTTCGAGGTCAACCTGAGGCAGGCCATAGGCGAAGGCGGCGATTGCAGCCGGGCCACCCATGCAATAGACCGCCTCGACGCCGAGCAGAGCAGCGGTAGCCAGCACGGTTGGATGCGGACGACCACCGAAATCCTTTTGGGCCGGGGTTGCGACCGCAAGTCGAGGCACGCCGGCAACCTGAGCCGGAACCACATTCATGATCACGCTCGACGGATACACCGCCTTGCCACCAGGCACATAGAGGCCAACCGAATCGACCGGCTGCCAGCGCTGGTGCACACGGGCGCCCTCGGCCAGTTCAACGGTTACTTCGGTCGGCATGGTTGCCAGTGAGACGGCGCGCACACGCGCAATGGCCGTCTCGATGGCCTTGCGCAACGAAGGGTCGAGTTCGGCTAGCGCCTTAGCGAGCTCGTTTGCCTCGACACGAATCGGGCGAGGATCTACGCCATCGCGTTCCACGGTAACGGCCACGATAGCTTCGGCGCCGCGATCGCGAACGTCGTCAAGCAGCGGGCGAATCGAATCGACCGCCATGGAGATATCGACTGCCGCACGCGGAACGAGCTCGTTTACGTTGCGCGAATTGAGCACCTGCCCACGCAAATCGAGCGTGCGAATCACAGAATCAAGACCCTGCTCGCTCTGACCCACAGAAACCACGGCTACTCCTTAGCAATCACCTTCAATTCTACGATTCGTAACAAATCGCCCATTTGGCGTGACTCGGATTCGAAGCAGGAGCCCGCGGCTAACCTTGAGAGTATGACCGAGTTCCAAAGCATCGAAACCGATTCAACCGAGGCCCTCAAGGCTGTCTTTCGTCGTCACGCCTCGGGCGTGGCCGTGATCACACTGGTGGGCACCGAAGGCCAGCCGGTCGGTTTTACAGCTACATCGGTCACTTCGCTTGGCTCGACTCCCCCGCTGGCCAGCTTCAACGTGGCAAGCGGTTCGAGCACCTGGCCCAACCTCTGTTCGGCCACTTACGTTGCGATTCACACCCTCGGCGCCGCGAACCTGGCGTTGGCCCAACGCATGGCTACCGATCACACCCAGCGTTTTGTGCCGCAGGACTGGCAGGTCGGCCCTCACGGTTTGCCGGTTTTTCCGGCTGCAACCGGCGTGCTGATTGCCAAGGTTCGCGAGATTCACAACGTCGAAAACAACGCGGTCGTGATTGTCGACGTCGAACAGGCACTGCTCGGCTCTGAAGACGACGCGTTGTTGTACCACCACCGCACCTATCTGTCGCCAGGCGCAGCGCTCAGCTAAACCGCTCTAAGGCAGGCAGGACCGAAGACCTGCTTGAGTTCGCCATATAGGTCGACGGTGATTTCTACGCGTTGTTCGACCGCAAACATGCGAACGCCGTCTGAATCAATCAACGCAACGTGAACCTCGGCATTGCCCGCGTGCACCTTAAGGATGCGGTCGAGCTCGCTCAGGTTTTCGCGCGTCATCTCGGCCTCGGTAAGCCGCAAAACCAACGGCCCGCTCGCCTCGCTGCCGGCCTCGAGGGTCTCGATCGAGTATGCGTGCAGGCTGATGCCGTCGTCGCGGCGTGAGACACGTCCACGAACGACGACCACCTGGTCGGCCTGCAGCTTAGGCGCGTATTCCTGATAGGTCTTGCCCATGAGCATCACGGTCATCTCGCCGCCAAAGTCTTCGACCACGAGCGAGCCATAGGCATTGCCAGACTGCTTTGCTACACGGTGTTGCACCGAGGTCAACAGGCCGGCAATGGTGATGGTTTCGCCATCTTTCAGGTTTTCGTTGGCCTGGATCTCGTCGATCGAGCTTTCGGCATAACGCATCAACTGCGCCTCGCGGCCGGCGAGCGGGTGATTGCTCACATACAGCCCCAGCATCTCGCGTTCGAGAGCCAGAAGTTCTTTTTGCGGCCACTCGACGCGATCCGGAATCGGTGCGTCGGCCACTCCGGCATCTTCGAACATGCCACCGAAGAGGTCCATCTGGCCAAGGGCCTCGCTCTTTTTCAGGCTGGCCTGCGATTCGACGGCGGTCTCGTGGATTTCGAGCAGCGCTCGACGCGTATTGCCGAACGAGTCGAAGGCGCCGGCCTTGATCAGACTCTCGACAACGCGCTTGCTGCACACGTGCGGCGGCACCTTGCGCAAGAAGTCATAGAACGAGGTGAATCGGCCCTTTTCTTCGCGAGCCTGCTTGATGCCCTCGACCACATTGAGGCCAACGTTGCGCACGGCGCCAAGACCGAATCGAATGTCGCCGCCGATCGCATTGAACGCGGCAATCGACGCGTTGACATCTGGCGGCAGAACACGAATATTCATGCGGCGGCATTCGCTCAAATACAGCCCGAGTTTGTCTTTCGAGTCACCAACCGAGGTCAGCAGTGCCGCCATGTATTCCGGCGCAAAGTTTGCCTTGAGGTATGCGGTCCAGTACGAAAGCACGCCATACGCTGCCGAGTGGGCACGGTTGAACGCATAGTCGGCAAACGGCAAGAGAGTGTCCCACAGCGCCTTGACGGCCTCGGGGCTGAATCCGTTGGCCTTCATGCCGCCCTCGAAGTCTTCGTACTGCTTGTCGAGCTCTTCCTTCTTCTTCTTGCCCATCGCGCGTCGCAGCACGTCTGCGCGGCCGAGCGAGAACCCTGCCACCTTCTGGGCGGCGGCCATTACCTGCTCCTGATAAACAATCAGGCCATAGGTCGGGTCGAGCACCTCGGCGAGCGCCTCGCTCAGCTCTGGGTGCACCGATTCGACCGCCTGTTCGCCATTCTTGCGAAGCGCGTAGTTGGTGTGCGAGTTCATGCCCATCGGGCCTGGGCGATACAAGGCAATGACGGCCGAGATGTGCTCAAACGCGGTCGGCTTTAGCATGCGCAACAGGCTGCGCATCGGGCCACCATCGAGCTGGAACACGCCCAGGGTGTCTCCGCGGCTCAACAGGTCGAAGGTTGGCTGATCCGAGTCGAGGTCTAGGTCTTCGAGCACGACGGTCTCGCCGCGGTTTGCCTTGATGTTGTCGAGGGCGTCGTCGAGGATTGTCAGGTTTCGCAGACCCAAGAAGTCCATCTTGAGCAGACCCAAATACTCACAAGGCGGCTGGTCGAACTGGGTGACGATGCCACCCTCGCTGTCGGCCTTCATGATCGGAATCACGTCGATCAGTGGCTTGGACGACATGATGACGCCGGCCGCGTGCACACCGGTCTGTCGCTTCAGATTCTCTAGGCCGAGCGCCAGTTCGAAAACCTTTTGCGAGTCTTCGTCGCCGGCGAGCAACTCACGGAAATCCTTGGCCTCGTTGAAGCGCTCGTTTGCCTTACCGTCGACCTCGGCCTCGACCAGCTGAGTAAGCGTCATGTCGCGACCCATCACGGCACCAGGCATGGCCTTAGTGAGCTTTTCGCCGACCGAGAATGGCATGGCGAGCACGCGCGTCGCATCCTTGAGTGCCTGCTTTGCCTTGATGGTTCCGAAGGTCACAATCTGGGCAACGCGGTCGTCGCCATACTTGTCACTCACATAGCGAATCACCTCGGCGCGACGGCGGTCGTCAAAGTCGACATCGATATCTGGCATCGAGACACGGTCTGGGTTGAGGAATCGCTCGAAGATTAGGCCGTGGTGCACGGGGTCGAGCTCGGTGATGCCCAGCGCATACGCGACGATCGCACCGGCGGCCGAACCACGACCAGGGCCAACGCGAATGCCCTGCTCGCGAGCCCAACGGATGAAGTCGGCGACCACCAAGAAGTAACCAGGGAAGCCCATCTTTTTGATGACGCCGACCTCATAGGCAACCTGAGCGGCCTGGCGCTCCGGAATGCCCTGCGGGTAGCGACGAGCCATGCCGGCGGCAACCTCTTTTTCGAACCAAGAGTCTTCGGTTTCGCCCTCTGGAACCGGGAACTCCGGCATGAGGCGCTGGTCTTCTGCGAATGACACATCGCAGCGTTCGGCAATAAGCAAGGTGTTGTCGCAGGCCTCGGGATAGTCAGCAAACAGCGCACGCATCTGGGCCGGCGACTTCAGATAGAACTCTTGACCGTCGAACTTGAACCGATCAGGGTCGAGCAGGGTGGCCTTCGACTGCACGCATAGCAGCGCCTCGTGCGCTGTTGCATCGTGCGCGTGCGTGTAGTGCAGGTCGTTGGTGGCAACCAGCGGAATATCCAGCTTCTTGGCCAGGTCGATCAACTCGTTCATGGTGCGACGCTCGATCTCGATGCCGTGATCCATGATCTCGGCAAAGAAGTTCTCTTTGCCAAAGATCTCGCGGAACTCGCCAGCCGCCTTGTATGCCTCTTCGTATTGCCCCAGGCGAAGACGCGTCTGCACCTCGCCACCGACACAACCGGTGGTGGCAATGATGCCCTTTGAATAGCGCTGCAACAGCTCGCGGTCCATGCGCGGCTTGAAATACATGCCTTCGAGATAGCTGTATGAGCTCAGCTTGAAGAGGTTGTACATGCCCTCGGTCGACTGCGCGAGCATGGTCATGTGCGTGTAGGCACCGCCACCGCCCACGTCGTCTCTGTCGGTGCCGTCGCCAAAGTAGTGACGCGAGCGGTCGCCTCGCGCGCTGCCCGGGGTGATGTATGCCTCGATGCCGATGATCGGCTTTACGCCGGCGGCCTTGGCGGTCTTGTAAAACTCGAACGCGCCGTGGTTATTGCCGTGGTCTGTGATCGCGATTGCCGGCATGCCAAGGTCGGCGGCCTGCTTGATGAGCGGTTTGATGCGCGCGGCGCCATCCAACATCGAAAATTCGGTGTGCACGTGCAGGTGCACGAAGGAGTCGCTCTTAGTCATGGCAACCTCCTTCTTTTGGCGAGCGTTAAGACTAAACCCGCTGGGTTCACTGACCCCGCAGGACCGCGAGGGCGTGTTCTAGATCGGCTGGGTAATCGCTGGTGAATTCGACCTGCTCACCCGAGGTAGGGTGCTCGAAACTGAGCCTGACCGCGTGCAGCCACTGACGGTCGAGACCCACTCGGGCCGCGAGCTTTGGATCGGCGCCATACATGGTGTCGCCGACTAGCGGATGCCTGAACGCACTGAAGTGCACACGAATCTGATGGGTGCGACCGGTTTCGAGAATTACCTCGACGAGTGTCGCCGCCGGAAAAGCCTCGAGCGTCGAATAGTGCGTGACCGACGGCTTGCCGCCCTGCATGACCGCGAACTTGAATTCGGCCTTTGGGTGACGACCGATTGGCGCATCGAAGGTGCCCTCGAATGGATCAGGATGCCCCTGCACCACTGCGTTGTAGACCTTATGCACGGCTCGATCGCGAAACGCCTGCTTGAGACGCGAATAGGCAATCTCGGTCTTGGCAAGGGTCATGAGGCCGCTCGTGCCAACATCGAGTCGCTGCACGATGCCCTGACGCTCGTGGGCGCCAGATGTGGTCAGCTGGATTCCGTGGGCAAGCAGTGCGCCACCGACAGTCGGGCCGCTCCAACCGACAGACGGATGCGCAGCGACACCAGCGGGTTTATCGACGACAACGATGTCGGCATCTTCGTAAACGATTTTGAAGCCGGGC
>JBEEJX010000149.1:0-3777 GCA_041168965.1 Actinomycetota bacterium | reverse complement strand
GGGTTGCCTAGGCTTCGACCCCGAGCTGCTCTGGGTTACCGTCTACAAGGACGACGACGAGTCGATCGGCCTATGGCGCGAAATCGCAGATATTCCGATGGAGCGCATCCAGCGTCGCGGAATGAAAGACAACTACTGGTCGACCGGCCAACCCGGCCCAGCAGGCCCTTGCTCTGAGATTTACTACGATCGTGGCCCTGCATATGGCCGCGAGGGTGGCCCCGAGGCCGACGAAGACCGCTATATCGAAATCTGGAACCTGGTGTTCATGCAGTACGAGCGCGGCCAGGGCACCGGCAAAGACAACTTCGAGATTCTTGGCGAGCTGCCAAAGAAGAACATCGACACCGGCATGGGCCTCGAGCGTGTCGCTTTCTTGATGCAGGGCGTCGAGAACCTTTACGAGATCGACCAGGTTCGCCCGGTGCTCGACCTCGCCGCCAAGTTGTCAGGCAAGACCTACGGTGCAAGCGTCGAGGATGACGTTCGCATGCGTGTCGTTGCCGACCACGTGCGATCGGCTCTCATGCTGATTGGCGACGGCGTCACGCCAGCCAACGACGGTCGCGGATATGTGTTGCGTCGTCTATTGCGCCGAACCGTTCGAGCCATGCGCCTCATGGGCGTCGAAAAGCCGGTATTTGCCGAGCTCTTCACCGCTTCGATGAACGTCATGAAAGAGTCGTACCCAGAGCTTGAGACCGACTTTGAGCGCATTTTGCGCGCGGCCGTGGGTGAAGAAGAAACCTTCCTGCGCACGCTAACCTCGGGCACCGTCGTTCTCGGTGAGGCACTCGACGCTGTTAAGGCCAGCGGCGCAAAGCAGCTCGATGGCGCGGCTGCGTTCTTGCTGCACGACACTTACGGTTTTCCTATTGACCTAACCCTCGAGGTTGCCGAAGAAGCTGGCCTGAGCGTAGACCGCGATGGCTTTGTGGCACTCATGGCCGAGCAAAAGGCGCGCGCAAAGGCCGACGCTCGTGAAAAGAAGCTCGGCGGCGTCGACCTTTCGGTTTATTCGTCGGTACGAGCACTGGGTGAGACCAAGTTCACCGGCTACCAGTCGCTAGAAACCGAGGCCAAGGTTGTTGGTTTGCTGCGCGACGGCGCTGGTGTGCGCAAGGTTGAAAAGGGCGATCTTGCCGAGGTTTTTCTTGACGAGACATCGTTCTATGCCGAGTCTGGCGGTCAGGATTCCGACGCCGGCATCATCCGCGGCGATGGCTTCGAGCTCGAGGTAATCGACGTTCAAAAGCCGATCAAGGGCCTGGTTTCTCACAAGGTCCTTGTGCGCGCCGGAGCACTCGAAGTCGGAGCCACCGCATCGACTCACGTTGACCGTGAGTGGCGATTGGGAGCATGTCAGGCCCACTCGGGCACCCACGTGGTGCACGCAGCATTGCGCGAGGTGCTTGGCCCAACAGCGCTGCAGAGCGGCTCATACAACAAGCCCGGCTACCTGCGTCTCGACTACGCCTGGACCCAGGGGCTTAGCGACGCGACCAAGAGCGAGATCGAGGAGGTCAGCAATCTGGCGATTCGCAACGACCTCGCGGTTTCGGCGCAGTACATGCCGATTGCAGATGCCAAGAACTTTGGTGCGGTCGCCCTATTCGGCGAGACCTACGACGAAGACGTTCGCGTCGTGCAAATCGGTGGCCCATGGTCGCGCGAACTCTGTGGCGGCACCCACGTGTCACGCTCGTCGCAGATCGGCTTGATCTCGCTAATCGGCGACAGCTCGGTCGGCTCGGGTTCACGCCGAATCGAGGCGTTGGTCGGCATCGAGGCGTTCCGTGCCCTGGCGACCGAGCGAGCGCTTGTTGCTCGACTTGGCGACCTTTTCAAGGGCCCTAAGGATGGCCTCGAGGAGCGAATCGTCGCGACCATTGACGAGCTCAAGAATGCACAGCGCAAACTCGCTAGTCTGCAGTCGGCCGCCTTGGCAACCAAGGTTCCATCGATCGTTGAATCGGCACGCAACATCGGCGCGGTGGTATTCGCAAGTGCAAACCTCGGTGTCGTAGATTCTGTCGAAGACCTCCGTGGCATCGCCATGCAGGCTCGCGAACGAGCCGGAGCCAATTCAGTTGCGGCGATCTTTGGTGTCGTCAATGACAAGCCAATGACCGTCATTGCGGTTGCCGATGGAGCGATTGCCAGCGGGGCAAAGGCCGGTGCGCTTGTGCGCGTAGCCAGCGCCGTGCTCGGCGGTGGCGGTGGCGGCAAGGACGACATCGCTCAGGGTGGCGGTTCCGACGTTTCCGCCATCGAGGCCGCGATCTCTGCCGTAGCCGGAGCGCTCGGCTAAAGATGCGCACCGGACGTCGCTTGGCGTTGGACATCGGCAAGGCACGTATCGGTGTCGCCGTGTCCGACTTCCACGGCATCCTTGCGTCACCGGTTGGCTTTTGTGTTCGCGGCGCGAGCCCTGCAGAGACCATCGCCAACTGGCGGGCATTTGTTACCCAACACGAAGAACTGGTCGACGTTGAGTTTCTGGAGGCCTATGTCGGCCTTCCCGTTGCGCTAACCGGCACCGACACCGCGTCTACTAAGGACGCGATCTACACCGGAATTGCGATCTGTGCAGCAAGCGGAATCGAGGCACGATTCATCGATGAGCGCCTCACGACTGTTAGTGCCTCAGCAGCGCTTCGCAGCAGTGGCATCGACTCGCGCAAGGGGCGGGGCGTGATCGACTCTGTTGCGGCAACCATAATCCTCGAGCAGGCACTTGCCACCGAGAAGGCGCAGGGTGTTCGCCCCGGTAGGCAAAGCGGCGAGGTGACCGATGGCCAGATCTAAGTTTTTTGCCCGTCGATTGGTGCTTACAGGCGCAATTATCGGCCTAGTGGCAGTCTTTGCCTTCGGTCTTAAGTCGCAAATTCGTTCTGCATTCGAAGCACTCGCCGGCAATGACTTTGGCGGCCCGGGCCACAGCTCTGTTTCATTCAAAGTTAGCGAGGGGGAATCCGGAAGCCAGATCATCACCGACCTTGTCGACAAAGGCGTAGTCAAGAGCTATCGCTTCACGATGCGACTGGCCGGCGACGAGGGCACCGTTTTTTATCCGGGTACTTTCGCACTCAAGCTCGAGATGCGAGCTCTCGATGCACTGCACGTGCTGGGCTCGGCTAATAACGCCCAGACTCACCACGTGACCATCAAGGAGGGCTTGAGAATCAAGAACGTCTTCAAGGTGCTAAGTGGTGCAACGGGTATTCCCGTGGCCGACTTCGAAAGTGCAGGCGCACATCTTGGTGATTTCAAGGTGGGCGTCGGGGCCCCAAGCCTCGAGGGCTACCTGTTTCCGGCGACCTATGACTTTGGCCCTGACATGTCGGCCAAGCAGATTCTGCAAAGAATGAACCAACGCATGATCGATGAACTCGACTCGTTTGGGGTGGAAAAGGCCGATTGGAACCGAACCCTTGCGCTAGCCGGCTTGGTGCAGGCAGAGGCTCGTCGCACCGAAGACTTCTATAAGGTTTCGCGCGTGTTTTTGAACCGAATCGCTAAGGGCATGCACTTGCAGTCCGACGCCACGGTCTCGTACGGAGTTGGTGGCAACACCGTCAACACCTCGGCCGCCGACCGAGCCAACGTGAACGGCTACAACACCTACCTCAATGCCGGCCTGCCAATCGGGGCGATCTCGGCGCCAGGTCACGTGGCAATCGATGAGGCGCTGCACCGCGACACGTGCGATTTGCTATTTTTCTGCCCCGTGAACCTCGTGACTGGGGAGACCTCGTTCAGCTCGAACTACGACGA
>JBEEJX010000148.1:0-2557 GCA_041168965.1 Actinomycetota bacterium | reverse complement strand
TTGACCGGTCATGGCGCTCCTTCGATTTTGTCTGCTCCAATTCAAGCAGACGCCTCGTGGCGAGCCGGGGCTAGCTTCTTGCCTTGGCAAGAGCCTTCAGCGCCAGAACCGACTGACCCAGAGTGAACGACTCAACGAACAGAGAAAGCAGTCCAAGGGGTTCAAACCAGTTGCCAATGTCGCCCGTGGCACCAGGCATGCCCACAGTGCGATTCACTATGAATCCGAGGAGCACGGCTGCACTCAGAAGAGCCGCGGCGACAAAGTCTTGACGTCGGGCACCGTTAGCGATTCGTTCGATCAGGATTGCAGCGGCGGCGATAACGCCGATGTAACCCCACGCGAGGTAAGGAGTCTCGGCAAACTTGCCTGGCAAATCCATGACGTGCACGGCTGCGATGGCCGCAAGCCCGACGATTGTGGTGGCCTGACGCAGGTTGGCTGGCTTCTGGTTCATTTCGTACTCCTGACTGCTTTGGTGTTACAACTTCAACCTAGAAACAGAACCTGAGCGAGCGCTCAACGGAATCTGTGAACAACCCATCCGGTTGCTGGCAAAACGCTGACAATCGTGCTCGTGGCCGACTGTTTGCAGCCCGCAATATCTAGGCTCGAGGTGCGGCAAAAGCCTGTCAGTCACCCCTTCACACCCAGGAGCACCATGCCAAACACTCGTCATCTCATGACCAAGGTGCCTGCGGTAACCGCCTACTTCTGGATCATCAAGGTGCTATCGACCACGGTTGGCGAAACCTTCGCCGACTACCTGAACTCAACGCTTGGCTTTGGCCTAACCGGCACCACTTGGGCGATGACCGCCGTGCTTGCCGTGCTGCTCGCCGTGCAGTTCAGCACGCGGCGATACCTGCCGGCCGTCTACTGGCCAACGATCGTCGCCATCAGCACCGTAGGGACGCTGATTACCGACTCGATGCACGATGGGCTCGGAGTCGAAAACTGGCAGGCGATCCTCGGCTTTGGCTTCGCACTCATCGCGACATTCTTGCTGTGGTTCCGTCGCGAGGGCACGCTGCAAATGAAATCGATCGACTCGCGCAGCCGCGAGGCGTTCTATTGGGTGGCAATCCTGATGACATTCGCATTGGGCACGGCCGGTGGCGACATCTTCCTCGATGACTTTGGCCTGCCGCTCTTGAGCACCTTTATCGGTTTTGCCGTTGCGATCGCGCTGGTGACCCTGGCCTGGCGCCTCAAATGGCTAGGTGGCGTGTCGGCATTCTGGATTGCGTATGTGCTCACTCGACCACTCGGGGCTGCCCTGGGCGACCTGCTCTCGCAGCCTCGCGCCGACACGGGTCTGGGGCTGGGAGCCACCACGACATCGTTGATCTTCTTGGTTGCCATCGCGGCACTGGTTAGCTTTCTGGGCATCACCAAGCGCGACCAAATCAAGTAGTCAGCGCGAAAGTTAGAGCGACTGACTGAGCTCCCAGAGCTGACCCGCCGGATCGATGAACGTGACAACGCGAATGCCCCAGGGTTGGTCTTTCGGGCCGTAATTCAGCTCAACACCAAGACCCTGCAAGCGCGTTGCCTGTGCGTCGACATCGTCGACCTGGATAGTGAACATGCTGTGCTGAGCAAAGCCCTGAGTCGCCGTCTCGGCAGGGGCAAACAGCGAAACCGCGTCGGAACGTTCGAGCACGTTGACGAGCGTTTCGCCAAATTTGAACACGCGCGACACCTCGTCGCTGTGCACCGGAACCACTCCAAACACAGCCGCATAAAACTCGGCCACTGCGTCTAGATCGGATGCCATTAACGTGATCGCGAAGAGCTTTGGCTGCAGGTTCATGGCGCCAGCCTACTCGAGCACTAGAGCCGGGAGGTTAAACCAAAAACCCACCATTGCTGGTGGGTTTTTGACTATGGGATGTCGTGGTGCGTGCCTGCGGCTTTCGCCTGAGCAACGCATCCATGGTGGAGATGGGGGGAATTGAACCCCCGTCCGCTACCTGGATTCTGATCCTTCTACGGGTGTAGCTTCACTGTGTTCTACTTGGCCCCGGTCATAGCATGAAGCGACCTAACCGACAGGCCCAGCCTGAGTTTGAGTCCCGCGTAGCCCTAAGGCGTAACTACGCAGCAAGATTTCTAAATGACGCCAGGATTTGGAACGAAATCAAATCCAGCCTGACGGACTTCGGGCTAGTTGCTACTAGGCAGCTAGGGCAAAGTCGGTGCGCGAAGTTTTGGCACCTATAGTTTGCAGCGGACATTTACGTGTTGACGCTACATTCACGACCCGCTTCTTTCAGTCTCTGCAAGAAACGTCGAAACCGATCATCCCCATATTTAGTTACTAAACCTCTTTCGAGGCTCATTCAGGATACGTCATGCCGCCGACATTAATGCTGTGAGTTTGCCAAGAACTAAGCGAGCGACCGGCGAACGATGGTGCCGTTCTCGCCCAGGTCGGCGACGGGCTCGAAGCCGGCAGCCGCATACATCGCCATGTGACCGCGATAGTTAGCCGCCTGCTGAGCTTCGTGCGTGTATGGCGCAGCCTCGACGGCGGTGAAGCCGCGCGTTGGCA
>JBEEJX010000147.1:0-9828 GCA_041168965.1 Actinomycetota bacterium | reverse complement strand
CAAGAACGGTCAGCGCAAGCTGGTCACCAAGGTGCGCATCCCTGGTTACGTTCTGGTTCGCATGGACATGAACGAAGACTCATGGTCGCTCGTTCGTCACACCCCTGCGGTTACCGGCTTCGTTGGCAACTCGCAGAGCCCAACCCCGCTTCGCCCAGACGAGGCCTTCAACATGCTCAAGAGCATCTTCGAGCTTCCTGAAGAGGCCGAGGCAAAGGCAGCCGTCAAGGGCGTTGCCGTCAAGGGCAAGTCGAAGAACGTTCCAGTTGTCGTCAACTACAAGCTTGGCGAGAGCATCATGATCAAGGACGGCTCGTTCGCCGGCCTTCCAGGCACCATCAGCGAGATCAAGCCAGAGAGCGGCAAGCTCACCGTGCTCGTTTCGTTGTTCGAGCGCGAGACCCCTGTCGAACTTGGTTTCGAGCAGGTCGGCGCGCTGGTCTAACCAGAGTTTTTATAGAGTTCCATAACCAACCAAAGGAATAAACAAATGGCACCGAAATCGAAGAAAAAGATCACTGGCATGATCAAGCTTCAGATCAAAGCAGGCGCTGCTAACCCAGCTCCTCCTATTGGTCCGGCTCTTGGTCAGCACGGTGTGAACATCATGGAGTTCTGCACCGCGTACAACAACGCGACTGCAGACCAGAAGGGCAACGTAGTCCCGGTTGAGATTACCGTCTACGAAGACCGTTCGTTCACTTTCGTTCTGAAGACCCCACCTGCAGCTGAGCTCATCAAGAAGGCAGCTGGCGTTCAGAAGGGCTCGTCGACTCCTCACACCGTGAAGGTCGCACAGCTTTCGAAGAGCGCTCTTTACCAGATCGCAGAGCAGAAGATGGCCGACCTCAACGCAAACGACGTTGACGCAGCCGCAAAGATCATCGCCGGAACCGCCCGCAGCATGGGCATCACCGTCGAGGCATAACAAAAACCAAACAAGTAGTAGTGGGAGTGCCGCGCGCGGCACGTTGACCACAACTGTGACCAAAGAAAAGGAATAACAGCATGGCTAAGCGCTCAAAGGCATACAACGCCGCAGCCGCTCTCATCCAGGAGGGCAAGCTCTACACCCCAGCCGAGGCAGTAACTCTGATCAAAGAGACTGGTTCGAAGAAGTTCGACTCAACCGTTGAGGTTGCTCTCAAGCTCGGTGTAGACCCTCGTAAGGCCGACCAGATGATCCGTGGCACCGTAAAGCTGCCAAACGGAACCGGTAAGACCGCCCGAGTTATCGTCTTTGCAACCGGTGCCGCAGCTGACGCTGCAGTTGCAGCAGGCGCTGACGAGGTCGGTGGCGACGAGCTGATCGAGAAGGTTGCAGCTGGCTGGACCGACTTTGACTCGGCAGTATCGACCCCTGAACTCATGGGCAAGGTCGGTCGCCTAGGTAAGGTTCTTGGTCCTCGTAACCTCATGCCAAACCCTAAGACCGGAACCGTAACCCCAGACGTGGCCAAGGCCGTGACTGACATCAAGGGTGGAAAGATCGAGTTCCGCGTCGACAAGCAGGCCAACCTGCACTTCATCATCGGCAAGGCATCGTTCACCAAGGAGCAGCTCGGCGAGAACCTCGCAGCAGCTCTCGACGAGGTCATGCGTTTGAAGCCTTCGAGCTCGAAGGGTCGCTACATGATCAAGGGCGCCGTCTCGACCACTTTCGGTCCTGGCATCCCTCTGGACACCAACGTGACCAAGGTCGAGTTCTAAGAATTCAATAAACCTTCATTGACGAGGGATCGGGTCGGATTGACCCGGTCCCTTTGTCATCTCTAGAATTTTCTTCGCTCGGCATTGCCGAGACCAAACGAAAGGCGGGATATTGCCACAGCACGCGTTCGGCGCAGCCACACTACTTGACACTAAAGATCCAATGGGATTGCGCTCCTCGGCGCCCCTGCTGGACGCCTGGATTCGCGACATGGAAACCGACAGGTCACCGTTCCAGATTCCGGGTCATAAGGGCCGCACCGACTTGACGGGCGCAATCGTAGATGGCGACATTCCCGTTCTGCCTGGCAACCATCCACATCGCATCTCGCCGAGCCTCATTCTCGAGGCCGAGCGCATTGCCGCCGACCTCTGGGGTGCCGACCTGTGCCGTTTCGGCGTAAACGGCTCTTCGGGTTCGAATCACGCCGCCGTGATGGCCGTTGCTGGCCCAGGCGACAAGGTCATAGTCTCGCGCACGCTGCACAAGTCGGTTCTAGTGGGCATGGTCTATTCGGGTGTGATTCCGATCTGGATTCGCCCCGAGATCAACCCAGCGACTGGCCTGCCCGAGTATCTGCCGTCGAGCCGCCTAGCCGAGACGCTTGCGGCGCACCCAGACGCGAAGGCCGTGCTTATCGGCGAGCCGTCATACGTTGGCACCATGTCGAACATTCCGCGTTTGGCAAAGGTCACGCACGAATACGGAATCCCACTCGTCGTTGATGCCGCCTGGGCCGCGCACTACGGATTCCACCCTGAGCTGCCAGAACACCCGATGGCCGAAGGGGCCGACATCGTTGTGACCTCGGCTCACAAGACTCTGCCGAGTTATTCGCAGGCGTCGTTCGTGCTCGTGAAGGGCGAGTACGTAGACCTGGCGCGCTTCAACAAGATGTTTGATTCGACTCAGACCACGTCGATGTCGGGGCGAATCCTCGCGTCAATCGATGCCGCACGTGCCCTGCTTGAGCGTCACGGTGCCGAACTGATTGGCCCGGTGATCGAGGCCACCGCTCGAGGTCGCAACGCGCTGCGCGAGGCGGGAATCGATGTTATCGATGGTGAATACATCGACCCACTAAAGATGGTGATTCTGCTTAGCTCGATTGGCGCCGACGGAAACGCCGTCGAGGCAGATCTATTGGCCGCCAATATCGATGTCGAAATGGCCAACCGCGACATGATCATTCCAATGATCACGTTTGCCGACACGCCAAATCGCATCGACGACTTGATTCGGCGCATCATCGATTCAGTCAATTCGCACCGCGGCGAGCTACGCCCGATTGCCACATCGGCATCGTTCTCAATCGACCCCGAGGTGGTCGTTTCGCCGCGCGAGGCGTTCTTCTCGGCCTATGAGGTTGTCGAGGCGAAAGACGCGGTCGGCCGCGTGTGCGCCGAGATGATTTGCCCATACCCACCGGGTGTTCCGGTGCTTAGCCCAGGGGAGCGCATCACCCAGGCGGCATTGGACGCGCTGTTCCAGGCTCGCGACAGCGGGGTTCGAATCGCATTCGTTGCTGATCCGAGTTTGGCTACGCTGAAAGTTTTGCCAGACTAGTCACATGTTCCGCAGACAAATCGTCGTGGTCGAAAATGAGTCGCTGCTGCGCGACCTCTTGGCCAAAGCATTAGAGGCAGCCGGCTTTGCCGTAACCACGGCAGCCAACGCCTCAGACGCCCGCCGTGCCATTGCCGCCGTAGACCCAGACGCCATGGTGGTCGACATTGAGCTCGGGCCAGGTCCATCCGGTTTCGACCTGGTCGAGTCGCTGCAGAACGAGGATTACGACCTTGGCATCGTGTTTCTCACGAATCTGCCTGACCCGCGCTTTGCTGGTCGCGATGCTTTGTCGGTTCGAAAGAACATCGGCTATTTGCGCAAGTCGCAACTCATCGAGTCGGGTGAATTGGCCGATGCACTCGAGGCCGTGCTCAAAGAGCGAGCCGGAGCCGAACACCGGCACGACCTGGCCGCTGACCGACCACTTGGCAACTTGTCGCGCAAGCAAATCGGCGTGCTCAAGATGTTGTCTGACGGCATGACCAACTCGCAGATCGCCGATGTGCGTGGCACGACCGTGCGCGCTGTTGAGGGCATCATCAGTCGAATTTTCGACGCACTCGGCATTGACCCATCGGCCGAAGGAAACGCCCGAGTCGAGGCGAGCCGGCGCTACCTTCAGGCCACCGCTCAAGACCAATTCTCGATCGAATAATCTGTGGCAGCCCCAGACGCATCAGCAGAACGTAGTGGCGCCTTTGCGACCTATAGCGAAACTGACGGTCGATTTGACCAAGGGGTTCGACGCCTCGTCGCTGGCCTAGGCGGGCCGCAGTCGTTCAATGCTCTGGCAATCGTGCTCTATGCGATACCGGGCCTGCTATCGACCCTGCTGTTCGACCGAATTCGCTTTGGCGGCGATCTAGGCAAGTGGACGCTGGTGGCGCTCAGCGGCTATTTTGTGGTCGTCGTGCTGTATCTGGCTGGTGGCCGGGTCTATCGCCGCTTGCTTCCCAAGATTGGCGCGCGGCCCTATCTGGTGCTTTTCTATTTCGCGCTACTCGGGCTAGCTCGAAGCTTCGTGATTTTTTGGCTCGGCACCGAATGGAAACTGATTCCCGCCACCGACTGGCTATTCCGGTTGCTGGGTGGCCCGGTCTTCACGGGCGCCACGCTGGGCATTGGCGTGGTCGTGGGCATCATCTTTGCCAACTCGGCGGCAGAAGGCGTTCGGCTGCGTGGTGAGCGTCGCCGCTTGAGCGAGCTAAGCCAAACAATGCAGCAGCGCATCGAGACTCAGCGAGCCGAATTGGCCGGACGCGTTCAGGGAATCCTTGCGCCTGCTCTTGAGGATGTGCGCCGGCACCTTGCCAACGCCAACGAATCGCGCCAAATCATTGGCACCCTTAGCCACACAATCGATGAGGTGGTGCGCCCGTTAAGTCACAACATCGCGAACGCCGATGACACATTGATCACTGACAGCTCTGCTGGTCGCCCGGGGCGTCGTTCTGCAATCGGCCCATTTCACCCAATTTCGGTTGGTGGAATCTTTTTGCCTGGTGTTAGCGCCCTCCTAATCACGGTCTCGGCTTTGCCAGCTGCGGTTGCCCTGCGCCCCGGTCTGGGCGGTGCGGCGATGGCAGTGGTCGAGGGTCTGGTGATTCTTCTTTCGTTGAGCGCGATGCGTCAACTGGTTGGCCGACTGCGCCTGCCGATTTTGTTTGCGACCATTTTTGTTGCCCTAACCTTCACGGGCTCACAGTGGTTTGTGATTTGGGTTATTGGCGAGTTGGGCATGCATCTGACCGCGCAACAAACCATAAACGTGTATGCCTTTGGCTATGTCTTCGGCTCTTTCGTAGCCGCCGGCCAGGCACTCCAGCTGGCGCGAGGCATGGCGGTGGGGCAGCTGCGCGAGGTTACCTCGAAGCTCGCGCTTCTGGTTTCGCGACTAAGGCAAGAGGTCTGGTTGAACAACCGACGCATGGCATCGGTTTTGCATGGACCCGTTCAGGCGGCGCTCTATGCGGCGGGCATGAAGCTAAGTCAGGCCAAAGAGATCGGCCCCGAGCTGGTTTCAGAGGTTGAGGGCGATATCGCCCACGCGTTGGAACGCCTAGATTCAGTGAACGACTTACAGCAGCGCGATTTCGCCGAGGTCATCAACGAAATTGTGTCTCTGTGGCGAGGCAGCTGCGAGATATCGGTGTTCACCACCGAGGAATGTTCACTGGCCTTGCGACGCGACATGAATGCGGCGGCATGCGTGGTCGAGGTGGTTCAAGAGTCGATCAGCAACGCGATTAAGCATGGCAAGGCCAGCAATGCATCGGTCATGATTTCGCTGCTCGGTCGCTCGCTCGTAGAGGTGCGCGTGCGAAACGATGGCAAGCCGCTCGCGATCGGTGCGACCGGCCTAGGTAGTCAAATTCTCGACGAGATTTGCCACAACTGGAGCATCGAAGATCGCTCTAAAGGCGTGCTGTTGATTGCAACGATTGCGCTGGCGACCTAGTTCGCTAGAACGGCCTCAAGCTCGGCAACGGTAGGTGGCTCGCATCCTGCGCGCTCGCAGGTGATCGAGGCAGCCACGCCGGCAACTCGAACGAAGTTGGCGAGGTCGTCGTCGGTTAGGTTGCTGAGGCGATCGAATGGATCGGTGCCAAGAGCGCCAAAATCGCTGAGCTGGCCGAGTAGGTTCGCGCAGAAGGTGTCGCCAGCGCCCACGGTGTCAACGACGTTGATTTTGCGCGATGCCACGTCGAAGCGCTTGACCGAGCCGTCGCCGCCGAGGCGGTAAACCGAGACACCGTCGCCGCCGCGAGTCACGAATACCTGCCGGCTGGTGTCGCCAATCCAAGCGGCGACGATGCCGTCAAGGTCGGCACCGGCATCTAGGCCATAGAGCCATTCGATGTCTTCATCCGAAGCCTTGATCAGGTGACTGAATTCGTTGACGCGTTCGACGCGCAGGCGCTCGTGTTCGCGCTCGAAACCAAGGGCAGGGCGCATGTTGATGTCGTGGCTGATGGTGACCGACTTCTGTTCAAAGTGCGC
This sequence comes from Actinomycetota bacterium, assembly GCA_041168965.1. Taxonomy (GTDB): domain Bacteria; phylum Actinomycetota; class Actinomycetes; order Actinomycetales; family Microbacteriaceae; genus Rhodoluna. Next base: position 3,548 of record JBEEJX010000147.1, on the reverse strand, counting down.
TTTTGCCCAGGCCTCGATCACCTTGTTGCCTGGCTCCATGGCCATGGTCAGGCAACCGAACTGGATGGCGGTCGCGTGCATGTTCTCGAGGTCTACGTCGGTTGGCAACTCGGCCGGGGTCCAGCCCCAGTCGGCCGTGCCGTTGACATAGAAGCTGTAGCTAGGAACGCCCTGCGAATCGATGCTGACCACTGCAAGGGTGGTTAATTCGGTCGCATCGATGCTGTGTTCGAGCGCAACGCCGTTGCTCTCGAGGCGATCGCGGATGATCTTGCCGAATCGGTCGCTGCTCAAGCGGCCCAGAAACTGGTGCTTGGTACCGCGGCGCGCGAGGGCGAGCGCCACGTTCGCGTTGGCGCCACCGACGACGGCGGTAAAGCTGCCTGGCTGGTAGCGGTTTTCGATTAGGTCGATTAGGGCTTCGCCGATTACGAGGATCATGGCTTCCTTTTTTCCGGGTCCAGTTCAGGACGCAGTTTTAGATTAGCCACCGATTCGCGGGCCAGTAGCTCGGTTGGCAAGACTATCTTCTCTTTTGCCGTGGTCGGGTCGTCAATTTCGGCTAGCAGGTGCTCGACCGCGAGTCGCCCGACGTCTTCGACGGGGCGTGCCACGACAGTGATGCCGGGCACCATCGCCGCTGCCCATTCGCTGTCGTCGACGCTCAGAACAGAGATGTCGGTGCCGATTGCGAGTCGACGATTTCCGGCAACCTTTAGCACCGCAAGCAGCATGTCGTTGTTCGAGGTGAAGATCACTGTCGGTGGTTTGGGTTGGTCTAGCAGTGCGGCGACCGCAGCCTGCGATGCGACCGGGTGGTCTTCGCAGTAATACCAGCTCTGCTGGCGGGGCTTTACGCCGACCTCGATGGCGCCGTTGGCAAAACCGTTCACGCGGTCTTCAATCGGTGAAATCAAGACTGCCGGGCGATCGCTGGTGAAGCCCTTGATGCCTGGAACGGCAATCAAGAAACCGAAGCGCGTGTGACCAAGTGAGTATGCGTGTCGGATCGCCTCGTCGGTGCCCGAAAAGTCGTCGGTCGTGACCGAGGTCAGGCGCACCGAATCGAGGCGTCGGTCGATCAGCACAACGGGGGTGTTGGCGAGCGACTTGGGCGATAGGTGGTCGTGCACGGCGGCGGTCGAGGGGGTAACGATCAGGCCATCCACCTGCTTTTCGAGCAGGTTCTCGATGGCCTGGCGTTCGACCTCGATGTCTTCGTCGGTGTTTGAAATCAGCACCTGGTAGCCCGCTTGTTTCGCGGCGTCGACCACCGACTTGGTGACACGATCGAAAAACGCATTCGTGAAGTCGGCGAGAACGACTAGACCGATGGTCTTAGTGCGGCCGGCGCGCATGGCCTGGGCGACCTGATTGGTTCGATAGCCGAGTCGCTCGGCGGCGGCGCGCACACGCTCGACCGTGTCGGGCGCGATGCGGCCATAGTTGCTCAACGCGCGCGATGCGGTTGCGCGACTGACCCCGGCCTCGGCGGCGACATCGTTGATCGTGGGCATTCCCCTTGACGCCATCCGGGCCTCCCTGTGTGTTCGAAATCAAACGTGACTTAACTGTTATCGCGAAAAGTTGTCATGCGCTTTTAGCAACTGGTTTGATTATATCAAGATTTGCGAGAACGTTCTCGCATTTCTCACAAAAACACTAAGGAGACATAAATGAAGCGTTCGGTACGCGCATTCGCAGCATTCGGTGCTGTAGCAGCTGTGTCGCTACTTGCAACCGGTTGCTCGTCGTCGAGCAGCACCACCACCCCAACCGACAAGAAGCTCAGCATTGCATTCGTAATGGGAGCAGAGTCGGACCCGTTCTTCCAGGCAATGAAGGTTGGCGCCGAGGCAGAAGCAGCAGCTGAGGGCGTTGACCTCATCTGGCAGGGTGACCCAAAGAACTACTCGCCAGAGACCCAGATTCCAATCGTCGACACCGTTCTGGCTCAGAAGCCTGACGGCCTCGTGCTGATCCCAACCGACCCAACCGCACTCCAGGCATCGGCCGACAAGGCAATCGCTCAGGGCATCGCAGTTGCAAACGTTGACACCCACGTCAACGACCTGTCGAAGGTTGTTACCTTCATCACCGGTGACAACGCTGACGGTGGCGCAAAGGCTGCTGACGCACTTGCAACCAAGATCGGTTACACCGCAGGCAAGAAGTACCAGGTCGTTATCGGTCTGACCTCGGCAACCGCAACCACCAACGTTGCTCGCCTCGAGGGCTTCAAGGCGCAGGTCGCCGCCAAGTACCCAGGCATCGAGATCAAGGATGTCGCTTACTCGGAGTCGAACCCAGAGAAGGCCGCTTCGAACGTCAACAACTGGCTGACCAAGTACCCAAACCTGAACGGTATCTTCGCAATCGATGGCACCAACGCATCGGGCGCTGCTTCGGCACTTGAGGCCAAGAAGCTCACCGGCAAGATCGCTCTCGTTGGCTACGACGCCTACCCAGACAACGTTGCCAAGGTTAAGTCGGGCATCTTCACCGCTCTGATCGCTCAGGTTCCTGCCGAAGAGGCACGCCAGGCAATCAAGGCTCTGGTTGAGTACATCAAGACCGGCAAGACCAGCGTTGCACACGAGGTTGTTATTCCTAACTTCGCAATCGACGCCAACACCAGCGACGCAGACCTCGCTAAGTACACCTACGTAGCAAGCAAGTAATCCCTGCGGATTTCGCTACAAAGCAGCACTAGTAACAAAGGAAACAAATGACCGACAGCAATCAGCTGGTCGCCAAGGTGCGAGGCCTGGTTTCAAACCAGGCCTCAATCCTGGTCGGCGTCCTAGCGGTGTTGACAATCGTCTTCACCGTCATCGAACCAAAGTTCTTCAGCGTCGCAACAGCGAACAACATCCTCACTGACTGGGGTTCGGTTGTGCTGATTGCTGTCGGTCAAACCTTCGTCGTTATCAGCGGCGGCATCGACCTCTCGGTCGGTGCGATCATCGGCCTCAGTGGCGTGGTCTCGGCCTACGTCATGGCCAATGTCATGGGCTACACGAGTGGCACGCCAGCGCAAGACGCATACTGGCCACTGCTGGTCGGCACCATTGTGTCGGTAGCGGTAGGCGCCGTTGTTGGCCTGGTCAACGCGGTCTTGATCAACAAGACCCGCATCGTTCCATTCATTGCGACCCTGGCCACCATGGGTGCCTGCCTCGGCCTCTCGGTTATCTTCTCGTCGGGCATGCCAATCGGTGGCCCTAACGACTTCAACCTGATTGCCGCCATGGACTACAACACCAACCCGTTCTCGGTCGTCGTGATTCTGGTCGCAGTTGTGGTTGCGATCGCCGGACTCTTCTTGCACAAGGCCCGCTTCGGTCTTTACACCTACGCAATCGGTTCGAACGCGTTCGCCGCTCGCGCAGCCGGCATCAACGTCGAGAAGCACATCACAAAGATTTATGCACTTTCTGGTGCACTCTCTGGACTCGCCGGCATGTATGTCTACAGCCGCCTCGGTGCGGGCTCGCCTTCGGCGGGCACCGGTCGTGAGCTCGACGCACTCGCGGCCGTGGTCATCG
>JBEEJX010000146.1:0-7974 GCA_041168965.1 Actinomycetota bacterium | reverse complement strand
ACCTTGGTGTTCTTCTTCAAAATGCCAACGCCGATGAGGCCACTCTCGTAGCCGGTTGGAAACTTGCGGTCGACAACAAGCTCGAAGTACTTGCCATTGCCCGCGACCTTGGCAGCATAAGCCGCAGCCTGTGAGTCGGCGAGGTATGCGAGCACGTTTCCGGCACGAAGCGCGGTCTGGGCCGCTGTGTTACTTGGGAGGACCGTGGTAACAATGGGTTTCTTGCCCACCTTTGTGCACTCCTTCGATGCCGAAGCAAGAACGTCGACCTCCCAGCTAGCTGCCTCGGCCGCGACCTTTTGCCCGCAGAGGCCAGAGAGTCCGGTCACCTTGCTCGGGTTACCCTTGGCGACGATGAGGCTTGCGCCGCCGTCGAAGTAGTCAACGAAATCTAGAACCTTCTGACGGTCAACGGTGTCGCTCATCGATGACACTGCCAGGTCGTGCTTGCCGGACTGGAGCGAAGCAATGATGGTGTCAAATGACTGCTGCTGGAAGGCAATCCTGATGCCGAGCTTGGCAGCGATTGCAGCGACGAGATCGACTTCAAAACCGATTGGTTTGTTGTTGGCGTCAAAGAATTCCATCGGCGCATATGGAATCTCAGACCCAACGGTCAATCCGTTCGCTTTGACCGAAGCCGGCAACAGGGCTGCGGCTGCTTGGTCAATCTTGGATGCGCCCGTAGCCGAGGCAGCTTGGGGTGCCGCGACTCCGATAAGCAGGACTGAAGCTGCCGCAAGCGTCGCGACAAATGAGCGGGACCGAGATTTTGACATATAAGGCCTTTCCAGCCCCCAAGTTAGGCGTTTCAGGGGTTTCGAACTCAAAGGTTACGAATTAAGAAAGCGCGATCTAGCTTTCTTCGGCCCGGATCTGCTCAAAGGCCTGCAGAAATACGCCGCTGTCCTGTGCGCCTGAGACCCCGTATTTTCCTTGCAATACGAAAAACGGGACGCCGTTGACGCCCAATGCGCGGGCCTGCTCGGTATCGGCGGCTACCGCATCCAGATATTGCTTGCTCTCAAGGGCCTGGATCGCCTCGGTGCGATCGAGACCGATGCTTTCGGCGAGGTCGGCCAGCACCTCGATTTGCCCCACGTGTTTAGCCTCAACAAAGTGAGCGGCCATCAGGCGCTCTTTCATTTCAGACTGCTTGCCCTTGGCCTTGGCAAAGTGAATCACCTGATGCGCCAACGTGCTGTTGGTCATGATCTGATTCTCAAAGTCGTAGACAAGGCCGACCGAAGCGGCAATCTGTTTTACACGGTCGCTCATCGACTCGACCTGAGCAATCGGCAATCCCTTGTGCTTGGCCAGGTATTCCTTTTGTGAACCCTCGTAGTCGAGGGGCATATCAGAGTTGAGCAAGAAGCTGTGGTACTCGACCTCTACCCGGCCGCCATTCTGGGTGTATTGCTCGATTGCGCTTTCAAGTTTGCGCTTGCCGATGTAGCACCAGGGGCAAGCAATGTCAGACCAGACGTCGACTTTGATGGTTTTAGACATGTGGTTTGAAATCCTATGAGTCGCTTGGCTATTCCCCTGAGCCCGGGCCAGAAAGCAAAAACCCACCTGTGGAGAGGTGGGTTTTCGTGGCTAGTGAGGGATTCGAACCCCCGAAGGCTGAGCCGGCTGATTTACAGTCAGATCCCTTTGGCCGCTTGGGTAACTAGCCATTGTGTCGAAGCTTGCGCTTTTGGCACTCGCAATAGTTTAGTCGAATTCTTGAGCGCTGGTAACCCTTTGATAACCGCCGATTGAGGCGTTGCTGAAAGCAGGGTAGGTTGTAAAGTCCTTACAGTTTTTTGCAGAAATTACAGGAAAACCATGGCTGGCATTGAAGATGTAGCGAAACTTGCAGGAGTTTCGACCGCAACTGTGTCGCGCGCGCTCAGTGGCAAGGACCACGTTTCAGTAAAGGCTCGCGCCAAGGTCGAGGCCGCTGCGGCAGAGCTGGGCTACGTCGCCTCGCACACCGCATACACACTGGCCACCGGCCGCACCAAGAACATCGGCGTTGTAATGCCTTACGTAGACCGCTGGTTCTTTTCTGCAATTCTTGAAAGCGTCGAGACGGTTTTGATTGAAAACGGCTACGACCTGACTCTTTATAACCTGAGCGGCGGCAAGGCGCAGCGCGATCGTATTTTCAACGACCTGCTGTTGCGCAAGCGAGTCGATGCCGTCTTCACCGCTGCGGTCGCGCCGTCTCGCGATGAACTCGAACAGCTCACCCGCATGCGCAAGCCCATCGTAGGTATTGGCGGCCGAATCGAGGGTGCTCGCACTCTGGTGATGGATGACACAAAGGCAGCGCGCCTGGCAACCGAACACCTGATCTCGCTGGGTCACCGCAAGATTGCATTCATTGGTGGCGTCGAGGGCAGCGACAAGGAATTCCGCCAGCAAGACATGCGCAAGGACGGCTACATCTCGGCTCTGCAGGCTGCAGGGCTCAGCTCGAAGACCAGCTGGCTCACGTTCGCCGACTACACGATTCAGAGCGGTTACTACCAGGCCAAGCAGCTGCTGGGCGACCCGCGCGACGCACCAACCGCCATCTTTTGTGCATCAGACGAGATGGGCTTTGGCGCCATCATGGCTGCGAAAGACATGGGACTCCGGGTTCCTGAAGACATCTCGGTGATCGGAATCGACAACCACGACATGTCGGAATTCTTTGGCCTCAGCACGATCGATCAGCGAGTGCGCGAGCAAGGCAAGGCCGCGATTGAGCACCTGCTCGGTGTCTTGGGCGACCCAAAGCTCGAGCACACTGTCAACGTAACCGATGAAGTGGAATGGCCCGTGCACCTGCGCATCAGGTCAAGCACGGCCCGCCCCGCACCGGGCGCACGTTAGAATTTCTGGCATGGCTGATTCATCATTCGACATCGTGAGCAAAGTGGACAAGATGGAGGCGTCTAACGCCCTCACCCAGGCCCAAAAAGAGATCGAGTCGCGCTACGACTTCAAGGGCGTTGGCGCAACCATCGAGTGGTCTGGCGAAAAAATTCTCATGACCGCGAATGCCGACGAGCGCGTACGCGCGGTGCTCGACGTTTTTCAGTCGAAGCTAGTCAAGCGCGGCATCTCACTTAAGAGCCTCGACGCAGGAAAGCCATACGCATCGGGCAAGGAATACAAGATTGAAGCCACGCTCAAGCAGGGCATCGAACAAGACCAGGCCAAGAAGATTTCGAAGATCATTCGCGACGAAGGCCCAAAGAGCGTGAAGGCGCAGATTCAGGGCGACGAATTGCGCGTGAGCTCAAAGAGCCGCGACGACCTGCAAGACATCATCGCCCTGCTGAAGGGCAAAGACCTCGAGATCGACCTTCAGTTCACCAACTACCGCTAGTCGCTAGCGAAACTAAAAGGGATGCCGATGGCGTCCCTTTTTTGTTATTCGATGATCGCCAGCGGCCCTGTCGGTGGGAATGCGTTCGCAACTGCGTCTTTGCGCTTGGCCCGCTTGGCCACCTCGCCAGCCAGTAGCCCAGCTATAAAGAACGAGGCAATCGGAAACCCGAGCGCCCAAACCAGGCCGATTCCTTGAGCCAACGCGCCCATCACATACTTCGCCAACATCACGATGACTGAATTGGCCAGGCTCATGCGCGAGAGCACGGTCGCGGTTGCCATGCCCTTGACGTGCCCACCGGCGCTCATGAACGAAGGCACCATCGGCGCGATGCCTAGGCCGGCCACGGCCCAGAACGAAGCGGTGACGATGAGCCCAAGCAGCGGTTGTTGCGCGGCGATCGGCGGGCCAATCAGCAGGCCGAGCAGCATGGCGATCGAACCCACCACGCCACCCCATTTCGATAGCTCACTGAAGTGAAACGCCTTGGTTAGGCGGCCGATGCTAAGGCGCCCAACAATCATTGCGCCGGTGAAGATCGTGTATGGCAATGCGCCAAGAGTCGCGTCGACGTGCAGGGTGTTTTTGGCGAACACCGAGCTCCAATCCATCATCACCAACTCTGGGAACATGCCGGCGAACAGACCGGCGGTCAGCAGCCAGACATACTTTGGAGTCTTGAAGAACGGCACGCGCTTGCTGGATACGCGCGATTCGGCCGCGGCCTCCTCGGTGGGGTGCAACAGAAAGCGTCCGGCAAGAAAGAACGCTGCGGCGACCAGCAGCGGCAAGAACAAGTAGTGCAACTCGAGCGGCAAGAAGCCCGCGAGAAGGCCGCTGAGTGCCGCCGAACTGGTGGCCCCAATCGCCCAGGCGGCGTGATACCTGCCGAGCAACACACGGTTGGCAATCTTTTGCGCCGCGACGGCCTGGGCGTTCAATGTGATGTTGAACACCGAACCGATGAGGCCATACAAAAAGTTAGCCGCGAACCAAACCCAGCCCGAGTGAATGTAGGGGAAGGTCATGGTGACCGCCGCCAAAAGCATTGCGGCCACGCGGTTGAGGTTGCGGGTGCCGAAGCGCGCGATTAGGCGAGTGGTTTGGGTCAGACCAAACAGCGAGCCGAGGCCGGCGAAGCCCGTGATCAGGCCCCAGGTGACGAAGTCGACGTGGATGCGATCGATGAACTCGGGAATGCGCGGAATGATTGAGGTGAACAAAAAACCCTGGGTGAAGAACACCACAAACAGGGCGTTCTGCACCACCTTGCTGCGCGCGACCGAGATCATTAGACGCGCTTGGCCTCAATCAGGATTGCCTGCTCTGGGCGCAACACCGGTGCGCGCAGGCCCATGCTGGCAAGAAGCGCGCCGCTCATGCGAACGCCCGAATACCACTTTGGTGGCAACAGCTGCATTACAGTGGCCGCACCGGCTGGCTCGACGAGCTTGACCTCATAGGTGGCATCGGCGTCGAGGCCGGGCAGACGAATGTTAGCCGGGCGGCTGTAGTCGCTCGGGCGCAGCGCCGCATACATGAACACTGCCTCGCTGGCGTCCTGAGCCACGACACCGTGGGTCTGCGAGTTGGCTTCGCTCTGGTCGCCGCGAACGGTGCGACCGGTGTGCAGCAAACCACGCTTGGCCTTGTAGTAATCGACCCAGCCGCGCAGCAGCGCCATTTCGTCGTCGCTGGCCTCGGTCAGATCCCATTCGAGACCCGCGTGACCCCAAAGCGCGGTGACTGCTCTGAAGGTATGCGTGTGCGTGCGACCGGTCGAGTGTGCCTTGGTCGGGCCGATGTGGGTGCCGAGCAGTTCGGGAGGAATCACAATCGAGGTGTAACGGTTGATGCTCTGGCGCTCGAGAGCGTCGTTGTTGTCGCTGGTCCAGAAACGATCCGCGTGCTCGATCATGCCAAGGTCGATGCGGGCACCACCCGATGCGCAGCTCTCGATCTCGAGGCCGGGATGTGCCGCCTTGAGTTCGTCGAACATGCGATAGACGGCCTGAACCTGCTTGCGCACCGCCGCTTGGCCAAGGTGCGAGGCCTCGGTAAGCACGCGGTTGTGATCCCACTTGATGTATGCGATGTCGTATTCGCTCAGGATCGCATCGACCTGTTCGAAAACGTGGGCATAGGCTCCAGGGTGAGCAAGGTCGAGCACCTGTTGCTTGCGGAACTCTGGTGGAACGCGACCACCAGAATGCAGGATCCACTCCGGGTGCGCGCGGTACAGGTCGCTGTCGGCGTTGATCATTTCGCCCTCGAACCAAAGCCCGAATTCCATGCCCTCAGCCTTGACCTTGTCGATCAATTTGCCTAGGCCCTCTGGCCAAACATCGGCACTAACCACCCAGTCACCGAGCCCGGCGTGGTCGTCGCGACGCGATCCAAACCAACCATCATCGAGCACGAAGCGTTCGACGCCAATCTTCGACGCCGCCTCGGCTAGGGCCGCGAGCTTGGCATAGTCGTGGTCGAAATAGACGGCCTCCCAAACATTGAGAGTGATTGGTCGCGGTCGAATATTGGTTGGGTGGTTGGCGCGAGCGCGAACCATGCGGTGCAGGCGATCGCTAACGCCATCGATGCCCGCCGACGAATAGGTGGCAACCACGGTTGGCGCCTCGTAGGTTTCGCCGCTGGCCAGAACCACCTCGCCAGGCAAGAGCAACTCGTTTGCAGCCATGAACGTGCGGCCAATCGCGGTGCGCTCGACCAGGTGACGGTTGTTGCCCGACCAAGCCAGGCTCACACCCCAGGCCTCCCCCGCTTCGAAGGTGGTGCCAGAGGTCAACGCCAACTGGATCAAAGTGAAGTCGTGACCGGTGCGACCCTCGCGACCCTCGCGCACCCACTGACCGACGTGAATCGGTTGACGTTGCGGCTGGCGCTCGCGCATCCATCGTCCGTGAAAATCGAGCACATCGGTGGTGTAGTCAGGAATCGGCAGGTATGCGCTCAGCGCCTCGACATTGAATTCGGTGAAGCCGAGGTTGGTGACCTTTTGCGACACCTTCAGCACACCCTGGGCGGTCAACTCGAACCGAGCCGACACCTCGAGCTCGGCCTCGACGTCGACCGAGGTAAAGGTCGCGACGTTGCCGTCGACCGAGGTGTTGCGCAGTTCAAACTTGTGCGACCAATCGCGGGCAACGCGAGACCCGCGAAGCGCCGGTTCACCAATGAAGCCGCGCGCGTTTTCGCGCCAAATGCCGATTAGCTCAGGCGCGTCGAAGTCGCAGTGCGGGCTCGGCTCGGTGATGGCAAGCACATCGACGTCTGAGTCGGTGACGGCACGCCCCCAGTGCACGATGACGGGCGTTGCCGCCGAGGTGTCGATGATTAGCGAAACGCCATCGGACTTGAGGTGAACGGTCTGACCCATGTGGGGCTTCCTCTCGCGAGTTGAGCTGAAGTGCTTAATTGTCGCGGTTTACAACCGCATCGGCAAACTGCTCGAGGGCGCGTTTTACAGAGCCGTCTGGCAGCGGGGCAATCGCCTCTAGCGCCGAACTGGCCCAGCGACGAGCCTCGGCCTCGGCCTCTGCAGCGACTGGGTGCTCGCGAAGGCGCTTGAGTGCCTCGGCCAACCGCTCGTCGTCTTCGAGGCCCTCGGCCAGGAATGCCTGCAAATCGATGGCTGCCTGATCGCCATCGGCCGCTGCGCGCGCCAACAGGATGGTCGGTAGCGTCGGCACACCGGCTCGTAGGTCGGTGCCGGGGGTCTTGCCCGAGGGGCCGGCTTCGCTGATGTCAATCACGTCGTCGATCAGCTGAAACGCGATTCCGATGCGCTCGGCAAACTGTGAAATTGGCTCACGGAACGCCGGGTTCGCGCCAGAGTGCATCACGCCAAGCAGTGCGCTCGAGGCAAGCAACGAACCCGTCTTGTCGGCCATCACCTGAATGTAGTGCGCGAGCTGGTCGTCGCCCGGCTTTGGACCGATGGTCTCGTTGAGTTGCCCAACGCAGAGTCGCTCGAACGTGCGAGCCTGTAGCGCCAGCGATTCGGCGCCAAGCGATGTGCCGAGCAACGATGCGCGGGCTAGCAAAAGGTCGCCGGCAAGAATCGCCACCGAGTTGCCCCAAACGTGCTGCGCCGTTGGCACACCGCGTCTGGTCGGGGCGTCATCCATGACATCGTCGTGATACAGAGTGGCCAGGTGGGTCAGCTCGCTAACGACGGCGGCGCGAATGATCTCGGGCTTCTTGGCGTCGCCGAGCTGGGCCGTGAGCAGCGTCAAAACTGGGCGGATGCGCTTGCCTCCGGCGGCGAGCAAATGGCGCGATGCGGCGTCGACGATTTCGTTGGTGTTGGCAACCGCATCGGCTAGTTCGAGCTCGACCAGATCAAGGCCGGCTTCGATGGCGTTCAGCAACGCTCGGTCTTGAACCTTTTTGAATTGGCTCGGCAGCTTGCTCAATTGGCGGCCTTAAAGCCGCGGTGCACGGCAACGACACCCATGGTGAGGTTGCGGAATTCGACGCGCTCAAAACCCGCCTTGGCAATCAACTTGGCCAGAGCCTTCTGATCTGGCCAGGCCAAGATCGAATCGGCCAGGTAGCCATATGCCTCTGGTGCGCGGGTGGCCAAACGC
>JBEEJX010000145.1:0-4656 GCA_041168965.1 Actinomycetota bacterium | reverse complement strand
GACAGGATTCGCATGCCGACCAGCGACATGAAGGCCGGGGTCATGGTGAGCGCAACCAGAACCGAAACGACGATTGCCACGGCCGCGAAGGTGCCCATGAGGCCAAGGAACTCGATGCCGGTGAGGTTGAGCGCAACGAGAGCGATGATCACCGTCATGCCCGCGAACAACACGGCGTTGCCCGAGGTGCCGTTGGCCAGGCCAATCGATTCACGCAGTGGCATGCCGGCCTTGAGCTGGCGGCGGTGGCGATTCAGAATGAACAGCGAATAGTCGATACCGACTGCGAGGCCAAGCATGACGCCGAGCACCGGCGTGGTGCTGGTCATTTGGATCACTCCCGAAAGCGACATGGTTAGCGTGGCGCTGACGGCCACACCGAGAATCGCGGCCAACAGCGGCAGACCCGAAGCCACCAGACTGCCGAGCATGATTAGCAGCACGGCGGCGGCGATTACCAAACCAAGAACCTCGCCGACACCAAGGATGCCCTCCATCGACTGGGTCAGTTCTTGCGAAAAGTCGACGGCGACGGCCGGCAGTGCCAGCTTAGAAACCGCATCGATCACCTGGTTCTTTTCGCTGACCTGAAGGCTCGAGGCCGGCTTCTTGAACAGCACGGTAGCCACCGCGGTTTGGCCGTCTTTCGACACGGTCAAAAATTGGGATGCGCCTTGCGCGATGGTCTGCGAGTTGCTCAGCAGCACCTGCTTGTCTTTGAGTGTTGCGCGCGAGGCATCGAGCTTGGCCTGGCCATCGGCCAACTTCTTGCGGTTGGCGTCGATGGTTGCCTGACCGCCCTCGAGCTTGGCTTGGTTGGCCTTGAGTGCCGCCAGCTGCTGGTTCAAACCGGTCAGCTGAGCCTGCATTCCGGCGAGCTGTTGCGCGGCACCGACCGGCTGTGGGTTGGCTGCCTGCAGCTGCTTGATGCCGCCCGCTAGCTGCGCGATGCCATCGTTGAGCTGCTTTAGCCCTGCCTCGAGCTTGACTCTATTGGCGTCGAGCTCGGCCTGCGCCGCATTGAGTTGCTTGAGGCCCGCGTCGATCTTGGCCTGTGCGGCTGCCATGGTTGCCGGTGCATCGTTGAACGCCTTGGTCGCATCGGCCAGCTTGGTCAACTGCGCCTTGCGATCTGCGTCGACCTTGAACGGGTCAATCATCGAGTCGACGGGCGGCACGGCGGCTGCGTCGGCGAGGATTGCGCTAATCGAATCCTTGTCGGCGGTGGTGAATGCCTTGCCATCGGTCTTGTGAAACACGATCTTGCCGGCGGCCTGTGCTGCCTGCGGAAAAGTGCTCTTGAGGCCATCGGCAACCTTGATAGCGCGAAGGCCATCGACCGACATGGCCGAAGACAGCGTGCCCGAGAAGGCCACCATCGAGCCGGCGGTTGCACCGAGAATCAGTATCCAGCCGATGATTACGAACCAGGCTCGACGAGCCGAAAACAGGCCTAGGCGCTGAAGCAGAGTTGCCATTCTTGTTATTTCCTTTGGTGCTTTGTGCACCGATCTAGTTGCAGAGTGTTTGAAGTCTTTAGTTGGCCCGGGTATTCCCTAGGCGCCGAATCCGCCGCGCAGGCTGCCGAGGGCCTCGGTTAGCAGCGCGCGCCAACGCTCGGGAGTCAGGTTGCTGGCCGGAGCTTGTGCGCATTCCTCGGCGCTGGCGATGATTGCCTGCAGAAGCGTGAGCGAAAACAGGTTGATACGCAGGTGGCTCTCGTGAGGCAGTTTGGCGGCAAACAGCTCGTTAAGGTCTTCGGCAACCGTGCTTAGGATGCCAGGCAACCACGCGGCGAAGGCGCGGTTTTCTTTTGGCTCGGCGCCCACGATCTGCTGGATCTGCAAAATCAGGTGATCGAGGTTGGCGCTTAGCAGCACGCCCTCGATGCGTTCGAAGAGCTCGGCGATGCTGGCAACCTTTGCGCCTTCGAGCTGAGCGGTCAACGCCTCGAAGTGCGCCAAGACCAGGTCGCGCAGGCCTGCGTGAATCGCGTCGTCGATCGAACCGAAGTGGTTAAAGAACGTGCGGCGCGAAACCCCCGAGCGTTCGGCCAGTTCGGTCACGGTGAAGCCGGCAAGACCCCGGTCGCGAGCCATTTCGAGGGCGGCAGCCTTGATGGCCTCGCGGTTGCCGAGTTTGAGTGCCTGGTGTTTGTCGAGAGTCACCCGGCTAGATTAACGCATTGTTGCACTTTGTGCAACGTTGCGCGATGTGCAACGCATCGCCTAGAGGCGACCAGCCGCAAAAAGCTCCAACTTGGCATAAAAGTCTTCGAACATCAGTCGGTTATCGACCTGGTGGTAAACACGGATTGGTCGACCCGAATCGTTCATGGTGTACGTGCCGTCCCAGTTCAGGGTCGGGCAAGGCAGGGTTCGGTGGAACGAGCTAGCGGTGTCTGGCTCGAACGTGGTCTGCAGGGCCGTCAGCAAAACCAGCGGACTGTCGCCCAACACATATGATTCGCCGGCATTCCAACCAAACTGCTCAACCATGCGAACAACACGACCAAGCTCTGCAAACAGGTAGTCGCCGAGCGGGCCGTGAGGCGCCATGCGCAGCGCGAGTTCGTGACGGCTGTAGATGGTTTGACGATACACATCGCGCGGCACCTGCCACAGCTTGAGGTTTGACTGGTTGAACACGACCATGCCAGCGTGTGGGTCTTCGTGCAAGTTGTACTCACGCACCGGAGCACCTGCAGGAACGTGCACGCCAGGGTATTCGCCGCCACCGATCCAAACCACGGTAAGGCGATCAGCGATGCGAGGCTCTTTGAGCCAGGCGCTAGCGATCTGAGTGAGGCTGCCACCGCAAACCACAAAGAGTGGCAGATCGGTGTCGTCGCGCATTGCCTCGGCAATGATGAAATCGACGGCCTCATTGCTGACCGGCTGGTCTGCGGCGGCCATCGGGTCTTCAGAGCCATGCAAAACAGGCAACTGCCCGGTCATGCCACACAGGTCCAGCACCTCGTGAGCCTTCTTCACAGCCGCAGCAGCTGATGGCTCTGGCGGCAACCAGGCATCGTCATAGCTGCCGAGGTGACTGCCGATAATCGCGCGCATATCGCACGATTTGCTCAACAAGTGATGCGCCAACTGAATCAGGCCATCAGGATCGCCCGAATAATCGTTGTCGCTAATGACACGAACGCGAGGCTTGATTGCCGAGATTGGCCAGTGCTGATCAGTGTTCATGGGTTCACCCTAGGTTCGGTTTTAGAGGCTTGCCAACTCTGCATAGTTACGCACAACGACGTCGCCGCTCTGCGCATACATGCCGATGACACGGCCGGTGAATGAGGCAGTAACCTCGGCCGACAAGAATCGACCGTCGAACTCGGTGACCGCGTGCTTTTGGCCGGCTGGGTCGATCCAACCAAACTCGATGTAGTCGCTCGACTGGGCGTCCGTGCCAAAGAACCCTGGCGCCGGTTTTAGTTCTAGGTATGCACGCACGAAGCCCGCAGAGTCGGTCGCTGCCGCAAGATCGAAGCCCTCGGCCTCGACCTCGTGCACGAGTCGGTTTGCAGCAAAGCGGGCCAACAAGCGCCCCTCACGAAACTCGAGGTCGTAGTGCGAAACCTCGTCGTAGCGCATGCTCAAACCACCGATGCCATTGGCTGCCACCTTGATTTCGGCCACCACGATGCCCTCAAAGCGCCGTTGACGGCGACCCACGAATGCCGGCAACTCCTCGAACATCGAGCGACCCTCGCCGTGAAGAATCAGGCCGCCAGAACCGAGCTCGGTGAATTCGTGCGCGAAACGGCGAACCGCCACCCACTCGCCCGATAGCTCGGCGCCCGCGAAGTCATCGCGGAATTCTGGGGCCGGGTTGATGTCGTTCAGGATCACCGGCTCGGCGGTTAGCCAGCCGTCGGGCGTCCAGGCAACCTCGGTAATGAACGTTTCGCGACCGAGCGACGAAAACGCGCGGGTCATGCCGCGAGTGCGCATGCCAAGCATCACCATGACCCAGTTGCCGTCGGGTGCAATCACAAGGTCGCCGTGACCCGTGTTTTGAGCCGGCCGCGAGGTTGATCGCGCAGACAGAATCGGGTTGTTTGGCGCACCCTCAAACGGGCCGGTAATCGACTTAGACCGGGCAATGCTCTCGCTGTGGCCGCGCTCGGTGCCGCCCTCGGCGATCATCAAATACCACCACTCACCCACCTTGTAGACGTGCGGTGCCTCTGGGAACATCAGGCCAGTGCCCGACCACATGTGACGCGGCTCTTCAAGCGACTTGCCGGTTTCGACATCGATCTTCACCTGCATGATGCCCAGGTGCTGCCCCAGCTGCTCGCCGGTCAATAGCAGACCCGAGTATGTGACATAGCAATCGCCGTTGTCGTCCCAAGCGATGTCTGGGTCGATGCCGTTGATGTCGGTCACAATGCCGTCAGACCACGGGCCTGCCGGATTCTGGGCGGTGAAAATCAAGGTTCCGCGACCAAGGGCGTCGGTCACCATGACATAGAACTTGCCGTCGCGATGACGGATGGTTGGCGCCCAAGCACCACCGGCGGTTGGCACTCCCCTGCCCTGAAGCTGACCCTCGCGGGTCACCACGTGACCGATCAGGCTCCACTCGACTAGGTCGGTTGAGTGATAGATCGGCACGCCAGGTAGGTATTCAAAGGTGCTG
>JBEEJX010000144.1:0-4114 GCA_041168965.1 Actinomycetota bacterium | reverse complement strand
GCCACAAGGTGCCAAATGTCTATGCGGTCGAGCCTCAAATCGTGCCTGGCGCCTCGCGAGAGTTGCGAGGCGGTAATGACGTGACCATCGTTGCTATCGGTTCGATGGTTTCTCGCGCGCTGGCTGCTGCTGCGCACCTAAACGAGCGCGGTGTTTCGGCGCGAGTCATCAACATGTCATTCGTGGCGCCGCTTGACGAGGTTGCAATCGAGCGTGCGGCACGCGAAACCGCCGTAATTGTCACCGTCGAAGAGGCAAATGTGAGCGGCGGCCTCGGTTCGGCAGTGGCGTCTCTGGTTGCCAGCATGTCGGGCAGCAAGGCCGTGCTGCGTATCGTCGGCACCGACGACTGGTCTCCGACGCAAAGCACCGATGGCCTGTATGAGCACTTCGGGCTTACCGCCGAAAACATCTCGCTTCAGGCGCTAGATGCGCTTGCAGCCCAGGTCGCGGCGCGCGGCTAAGGAAGTAAGTTCAAACCATGGCAAACAGGCTCATCGTTGCGGTCGACCAGGGAACTTCAAGTTCCAAGGGTTTGCTGCTCGACACGCAGTTTGCCGAACTGGCTTCAGTGCACGCACCCGTGGCGCTGCAGACCCCGGCGGCGGGCTGGGTGCAGCAAGATGCAACAGAAATTTGGCAGTCGGTATTGCGCTGCCTAAACGAGCTGGGCGATGCCGTGCCGACCGATGCCGAGGTCGCTGGCATCGCCCTGTCTAACCAACGCGAATCGGCAATCGCCTGGAACGCGAAAACAGGCGAGCCCATCGGGCCGATGCTCGGCTGGCAAGACCGCAGAACGCAATCCGCGGCCGCAGCGTTTGACCAGCGCGACGCCGAGCGTATCCGTGCCGTATCGGGATTGCCGCTGGACCCCATGTTTTCGGCGCTCAAGTTCGCATGGTTGCTTGACAACACTGATGGCGCTCGAGCTGCAGCGGAGTCCGGCGATGTGCTTCTTGGAACGGTCGACTCGTATTTGCGTTTCAAGCTAGCCGGCGAGCACGTGATTGAGATCGGAAACGCGAGTCGCACGCAGCTGCTCGATGTAGCAACCGGCGAATGGTCAATCGAACTTCTTGAGCTATTCAACATCCCAATGGCCGCATTGCCTCGAGTGGTGAACAGCGCATACCTTGGTCAGCCGGTCAATTCGCAAGAAATAACACAGGCGCTGCGAGGCAAGCCAATCGTTGCCGTGTTGGCCGATTCGCACGCGGCCCTGTTTGGCCAATCTTTGAATCTTGAGCCTGGCGCCACGTGCGTCAAGGCCACCTTGGGCACCGGCTCCAGCATCATGGCAGTGGCTGAGCAATCGGCTCTGCAACGGGCAACCAGCAACGGTCTCGTGTCGACCATTGCCTGGCAAAGCCCATTGGCGCCACTGGTCAATGCCCTTGAGGGCAATATTTTGAGTTCGGGTAGCACCGTGGTTTGGCTTGCCGAATCGTTCGGTCGCAGCGCTAACGAACTTGCCGAAATGGCAGAGGCCCTTCACACCAATCGTGCCAGTAGCGCTAGCGCTGGCACTAGCCCACAGCAGCACGTCGTTGAATCCGAATTCGTCAATCTCGTGCCATCGTTCGGCGGTCTCGGTGCACCATGGTGGCAGTCGGCTCGCGGAGCCATGATCGACGGCATGAGCTTGGCCACCGGGTTGCCCGAGTTGGCGCTAGCGGCATTCGAAGCCATTGCCCTGCAGATAGGTGACCTGCTCGATGCCGTAGACGCCGCCAATGAATCTTTCGCAGGTCAAGTATTCGTCGACGGTGGTCCGGCTTCGAACGACTGGCTCCTGCAGTTGCTGGCCGACCTATCTCAACGTCTTGTTGTGCGTTCTGCGAATGCCAGCCTTTCGGCCGTTGGGGCTGCGGCCTTCGGCGCTCGTGAGCACGGCATCTGGGCATCGTCTGCGGTCGGAGCCACCACCAGATTTGCACCAAAATTACCGGCCGAACTGGCCGCAAATAGAATCGCATCGTGGCACGCAGCCGTGCACCGAGCGCTAAGTGAAAGGTAAACAAATGGCAGCACCTAAATTCGGCGCAGGCATCTGGCACTTCGCCAATTACATCGACCGCTACGCGACCGACGGCTATGGCGCGGCGCGTACGCTCCTCGAAATGATTGACATGGCCGGATCGGTTGGCGACCTCAGTGTGGTCGACCTGACCTGGCCTTTTGTTGACCCGGGCATCACTCACGACCAAATCAAGGCCCAGTTGACCAAGAACCAGCTCGAGGTCATCGGAATCACTCCCGAGATTTACACACGTCGCTTTCGCAATGGCGCATTTACTAACCCAGACGCCGGAGTCCGACGCCTTGCCCACGAGCTGATTACAGAGGCGGTGGCCGTTGTCAAAGACTTCGATGCAAGCTATGTGAAGCTTTGGCCTGGCCAGGATGGCTGGGATTACCCATTCCAGGTCGACCACCACAACCACTGGAAACTGGCCATGGATGGCGTTGCCGCCCTCGCACACGAAAATCCTGACGTGAAGTTTGTCATCGAGTACAAGCCGCGCGAGCCACGCGTCAAAATGGCCTACGACTCGGTGAGCCGCACCCTGTTGGCCCTCGAGAAGATCGATGCTCCAAACGTCGGCATCTTGCTCGACTTTGGTCACGCGCTGTTCGGTGGCGAGTCGCCGGCCGACTCGGCTCAGCTGGCCATTGACTACGGTCGCCTCTTTGGCATGGATGTGAATGACAACTTCCGTGGCTGGGACGACGACCTGATTGCCGGCACAGTTCACCCGATCGAGTTGTTCGAGTTCTTCTACGTTTTGCGCAAGAACAACTGGGAAGGTGTCTGGCAGCTCGACCAATTCCCATTCCGTGACGACCACGTCGAGGCGGCCAAGATGGCAATCGAATTCTTGAAGAGAATCGATCGCGGCCTAGACAAGCTCGACTTCTCGGCAATGGCTGAGGCGCAGTCGCGACACGACGCAATCACCGCAGGCCGTCTCGCTCGTGAGGCGCTCTTCGGCTAGTTCGTTGAGCAAATCTAGTTAGGGTTTTTGCATGGTCGCCGCACGAATCTCAAAGACGCAGCTTGGTTTGATGACCAAGGTCGCCAAGCTCTACTACGAACAGAGCATGAAGCAACCGGCCATCGCCGAGCGTCTTGGAATCTCGCAGTCGAGGGTCTCGCGTCTTCTCACGCAGGCCCTCGAATTGGGCGTCGTGCGAATCATCGTTGTGACCCCAGATCAGGTTTATGCCGATCTTGAAGACGCCCTGCGCGCCAAGTTGGGTCTACGAGACGTTGTGATTGGTCATTGCGATGCCGACACCGAGGACGCGATTCTGGGCGCCATTGGTTCGGCGGGTGCCGCCTACCTTGAGTCCACGCTTTCGCCGCGCGACCACGTTGGCATTTCGTCGTGGTCGTCGACGCTCTTGGCTGTGGCCGAGTCGATGCAGTCGCGCAATACCCCCGTTGTTGAGGTCGTTCAGATCCAGGGTGGCATCGGCAACGCGCGCGCTCAAGTGCTGGCAACTCGGCTAACCGAAAGATTTGCCCGCATCACTCAGTCTGAACCGCGTTATGTTGCCGCGCCTGGCCTGGTGGCTAGCAAGGCGGTCCGCGACGGCCTGCTGGGGGACCCATACCTGCGCGATGCGGTTTCGTCCTGGCGCCAATTGAATGTGATCTTGTTGGGCATCGGCGCCCTCGAACCGTCGGCTTTGCTGCGCGAATCGGGCAACATCATCAACGACGACGACCTTGCCGAGTTGCGCCGCCAGGGTGCGGTTGGCGATGTCTGTTCGCATTTCTTTGGTGCCGACGGAGCCGAGGCCGGAGCCTTCTTGGACGACCGCCTCATCGGTTTGTCGCGCGAAAACCTCAAAGCCGTCGACCGCAAGGTTGGCTTTGCGGGTGGTCAGCGCAAGCTAGAGGCCATCGCAGCCGCTGCAAAAGGTGGCTGGATCGACGTCTTGGTTACCGATTCGATTACCGCAGCGAAACTGCTTGAGATTTAGCGCTTGGCGGCGATGAATCCGATTCGGTCATAGACGGTGGCCAGGGTCTTCTCGGCCTGTTCGTTGGCCTTATCGGCGCCCTTGGCAAGCAGGCGGTCGAGTTCAGCCGGGTCGCTCAGCA
>JBEEJX010000143.1:0-5402 GCA_041168965.1 Actinomycetota bacterium | reverse complement strand
CAAAAATGAGCAAGTACGTCCTTCCGGAACTCACCTACGACTACGCAGCGCTCGAGCCAAACATCTCGGCTCGCATCATGGAGCTGCACCACTCGAAGCACCACGCGGCTTACGTCGCAGGCATCAACACGGCGCTCGAGCAACTCGAAGAGGCTCGTGCAAACGAGGCGTTCGGCAACATCAACAAGCTCCAGAAAGACCTCGCCTTCCACCTCGGTGGTCACATCAACCACTCGATTTTCTGGAACAACCTTGCGCCAAACGCCGGCGACAAGCCAGAGGGTGAGCTTGCCGCCGCGATCGACGAGTTCTTTGGTTCGTTCGACGCCTTCCGCGCGCACTTCAACGCAACCGCAATGGGCATTCAGGGTTCGGGTTGGGCATTCCTCGCCTGGGATAGCCTCGGTGAGCGTCTGATCATCGAGCAGCTTTACGACCAGCAGGGCAACCTCGCTGCGGCCACCGTGCCACTGCTGATGCTCGACATGTGGGAGCACGCGTTCTACCTCGACTACCAGAACGTCAAGGGCGACTACGTCAAGGCCTTCTGGAACATCGTCAACTGGGCCGACGTGCAGGCTCGTTTCGAGTCGGCTCGCACCAAAATGAGCGGCCTGCTGCTAGGCTAAAAGAAGTTTCTCCACCCGATGGCGCGTGGCTAAATTTCGGGTCTATCGACCCAAATCCCAAATGAAAATGCGCCAGCTTTTTGGCGCCTAATCCGTTCGGAGAGAACAATGGCAACTCGTGTTGGCATCAACGGCTTTGGCCGTATTGGACGCAACTACCTTCGCGCAGAACTCGCAAAGGGCACCGACCTCGAGATCGTTGCAGTAAACGACCTTTCAGACCCAGCTTCGCTGGCTCACCTGCTCAAGTACGACTCAATCACCGGCCGCCTAAACCAGGACGTCTCGGTCGATGGTCAGAACATCATCGTTGGCGGCAACGTCATCAAGGTGCTCGCAGAGCGCAACCCAGAAGACCTGCCATGGGGCGAGCTTGGCGTTGACATCGTCATCGAGTCGACCGGTCGCTTCACCGACGCAGAGAAGGCTCAGGCTCACATCAAGGCCGGCGCCAAGAAGGTAATCATCTCGGCACCTGCAACCGGCGAAGACGCAACCTTCGTCATCGGTGTGAACGAAGACCAGTACGACAACGAGAAGCACCACATCATCTCGAACGCATCGTGCACCACCAACTGCCTCGCACCTTTCGCGAAGGTCTTCAACGACAAGTTCGGCATCGAGAACGGCCTCATGACCACCGTTCACGCCTACACCGCCGACCAGAACCTGCAGGATGGCCCACACGGCGACCTGCGCCGCGCTCGTGCAGCAGCAATCAACATCGTTCCTTCGTCGACCGGTGCAGCAAAGGCCATCGGCCTGGTTCTGCCTGAGCTCAAGGGCAAACTTGACGGCTACGCACTCCGCGTTCCAGTTCCAACCGGTTCGATCACCGACCTGACCCTGGTTTCGAAGACCGCCGTCACCGTCGACGAGATCAAGGCCGCCTACAAGGAGGCCGCTGCAAGTGGTCCACTCAAGGGCATCCTGAAGTACACCGAAGACCCAATCGTCTCGTCGGACATCGTCACCGACCCACACTCGTCGATCGTCGACGCCGGCCTGATCAAGGTAATCGGCAACACCGTCAAGATCAGCTCGTGGTACGACAACGAGTGGGGTTACTCGAACCGCCTCGTCGAGCTCACCGAGCTCGTCGCAAGCAAGCTCTAAGCCCAGCACGACTGAGCACATACAAGAACTGGGTTCGGATTTAGGTCTGAACCCAGTTCTTTTATAAAGACCAACAACAACTCGCGAAAGAACTCAAATGCGAACTCTGGCCAGCCTTCCAAGCCTCGATGGCAAGCGTGTCATCATCCGTTGCGACCTCAACGTGCCACTCGATGGCGACCGAATCACCGACGATGGCCGCATCGTGGCATCGGTGCCAACCATCAAGTTGCTGACCGACAAGGGTGCCAGCGTCATCGTGATCTCGCACCTGGGTCGCCCTGAAGGCGCACCAGACGCCAAGTATTCGCTCGCTCCTGCGGCGAAGCGCCTTGGCGAACTGCTCGGTCAAGAGGTTTTCTTTGCCACCGACACGATCGGCAGCGAGGCGCGCGGCGCCGTCAAGGCACTAGACCGCGGGGGAGTCGTGGTTCTCGAAAACCTGCGTTTCAACGCAGCAGAGACCAGCAAGGACGCAGCCGAGCGCGAGGCCTTCGCCGCCGAATTGGCCGAGTTTGCCGACTTCTTCGTGAGCGATGGCTTCGGTGTCGTGCACCGCAAGCAGGCCAGCGTTTTTGAATTGGCGAAGGCGCTGCCAAGCGCCGCAGGTTTGCTCATCGAGAAGGAGGTCGAGGTGCTCCAGCGCCTCACCACCGCCCCAGAGCGTCCATACGCCGTCGTTCTCGGCGGTTCGAAGGTGTCAGACAAGCTGGGCGTTATCGACCACCTGCTGCCTAACGTCAACAAGCTGCTCGTCGGCGGCGGAATGGTGTTCACCTTCCTTGCGGCGCAGGGTCACAAGGTTGGTTCCAGCCTGCTCGAGGTCGACCAGATTGAGACCTGTCAGAACTACCTCAAGCGCGCAGCCGAGCTGGGCGTCGAGGTCGTGCTTCCTACCGACATCGTGGTCGCCAGCAAGTTTGGTGCCGACGCCGAGGTTGCAATAACCGCGGCCGACGCCATCGAGGCAACCCCGTTCGGAGCTGCTGGGCTAGGCCTCGACATCGGCCCTGACTCGGCCAAGCACTTTGCCGCGGTCATTCGCGAGTCGAAGACCATCTTCTGGAACGGCCCAATGGGTGTGTTCGAGATCGAGAAGTTCGCCAACGGCACCAAGACCGTTGCGGCCGCGCTCACCGAGACCGATGGCTTTAGCGTCGTCGGTGGTGGAGACTCGGCAGCTGCTGTGCGCATCCTCGGATTTGCCGACGACCAGTTCGGCCACATCTCGACCGGCGGCGGCGCAAGCCTCGAATTCCTCGAGGGCAAGGCGCTGCCTGGCCTCGAGGTGCTCGGTTTCGACGCCTAGACATACCCTCAAACATTCAACGCAAACTCAAGGACTAAATCATGGCAAACCGCGTTCCATTCATCGCAGGCAACTGGAAAATGAACCTCGACCACCAGCAGGCAATCGCCCTGGTGCAGAAGCTCGCCTGGACCCTGAACGAGGCGGCACACGACTACAAGTCGGCCGAGGTAGCGGTCTTCCCTCCGTTCACCGACCTGCGCACCGTTCAGACCCTGATCGATGCCGAGAAGTTCGAGCTCGCACTTGGCGCACAAGACCTATCGAAGCACGACAGCGGTGCATACACCGGCGAGATCTCGGGTGCATTCCTGAGCAAGCTAGACGTTAAGTACGTGCTGATCGGCCACAGCGAGCGTCGCAGCTACCACGCCGAAGACGACGCCGTCGTGCAGGCCAAGACCGCCGCGGCATTCCGCCACGGCATCGTTCCTGTGATCTGCGTTGGCGAGACCCTCGAGGAACTCGAAAACGAGGGCGCGAGTGCGGTTCCTGTTCGTCAGACCTTGGCCGCGCTGGCCGGCCACGACAAGCTTGGCGAATTCGTGATCGCATACGAACCGGTATGGGCCATCGGCACCGGCAAGGTCGCGACCCCTGAAGAGGCAGCAAACGTTTGCGGCAAGATTCGTGAGGCCATCGCTAAGGAGCACGGCCCTGAGATCGCCGATGCAACCCGCGTTCTCTACGGTGGTTCGGTCAAGGCAAACAACGTAGCCGGATTCTTGAAGAGCGTCGAGGTCGATGGCGTTCTGGTCGGTGGCGCAAGCCTCGATGCCGACGAGTTCAGCGGAATCGCTCGCTTCCAGAAGCACATCGCCCTCTAGCCCTATAATTTCTAAGGCTTCGCTTCGCTGTGAGGCCGCACCTAACGCCATCGCGGCAACTACCGAATAGGACACACCAATGCAAGCAATCCACATCGCGCTGTATGTGCTCTTGGGCATCACCAGCCTGCTGTTGACCCTGCTCATCCTGTTGCACAAGGGTCGCGGTGGCGGTCTGTCAGACATGTTCGGTGGCGGTGTGACCAGCAGCCTGCAGTCGTCGGGTGTCGCAGAGCGCAACCTGAACCGCATCACGATCATCCTAGGCGTGGTCTGGGTTGTCGTGATTGTGGCGCTTGGCCTGTTCACTCGCTTCGGTATCGTCTAAGCCGCGCGGCTAAACGACTCGAATCCGACTTAAGAAAACGGGGCATTCAGCATGAGCACAGGTGGATCAGCAATTCGCGGCTCGCGAATCGGCGCGGGACCAATGGGTGAACAAGACCGCGGCTACATGGCTGAGCGCGTTCTGCGCAGCTATTACTGCATCAACGGTCACGTTCAGAACCCCCGTTTTGCGGCAACGATCGACGAGACCGACATCCCAGAGTTTATGGATTGCCCGAACTGTGGTTTGCCAGCAGGTCAAGACCAGGCCAACCCACCTCAAATCGCCAAGCACGAGCCATACAAGACTCACCTGGCCTATGTGAAGGAACGGCGCACCGAAGAAGAGGCCGAGCAGTTGCTCGACGAGGCGGTTGCCGCAGTGCGCGAGCGCCGCATTCGTTTGGCCGAGGCCGCAAAGGCCAGCAAGTAACAGCCTGCAGAATTTGAAAACCCCCGCAGCCAGACGGCTCGGGGGTTTTCGCTTTAAGGCTCTGGTTGCAGACTAAAGTTTGGCGGCCGCGGCCTCGTCGATGAACCAGACGTTGCGCGTCGCAGCGTGAACTCGTCCGACCGGAAGGCGGTCTGGTTCACTCGAGAAGGCAACCTCGACGGCATCGGCCTTGTCGGCACCGGCGACGGTGAACCAAATCTCGTCGATGCGGTTGAGCGCCTCAAAGGTCAAGCTGATTCGCTCGGCCGGTGGCTTTGGCGAGTCGGGCTCGGCAATTACGTCGATTCCTGCCGCTGGCAATTCCTTGCCGGGAAACAGCGACGCGATGTGGCCATCTGGCCCCATACCCATGTATGCGAACGCGATCTGCGGGTTCACCTCGGCGAAGTGCTCGGCAAATGTGCGGGTCGCCTCGGCTAAGGTGAGGCCGTTTTCTGCAGCCGGAAAGGCGTGCAGGTTTTCCTGTGGCACGTTGATGTGCTGGAATAGCGCATCCTGTGCCTGAACGAAATTGCGATCGGCCGAATCGGCGGCAACGAACCGTTCGTCGCCCCACCAGAAGTGCACGCGTGAATAGTCGATCTCGTCGCGCTTTGCGTGCAGCGCCCACATGGCCAGAGTCCTAATGCCCACGGTGCCGCCGGTCACACCGATGTGCACAGCATCGCGCTCGGCCAAGAGCCCAAGTACGCGCTCGATGCCAGCATCGGCGGCCGCGATTGCCGTTGCGTCGGGGGTCG
>JBEEJX010000142.1:0-5578 GCA_041168965.1 Actinomycetota bacterium | reverse complement strand
CCTCGGCGTCGACAACTTCGCCCTTAGGCAGCAGGCTGGCGATCTTGAGGTCTAGAAGAGTGGCCGCGATAACCAGGAACTCGCTGGCCTGTTCCATCTCCTCGTCGTCGTCGAGCTGACGAACGTACTTGATGAATTCATCGGTGACGCGGGAAAGCGCCACCTCGGTGATGTCGAGCTGGTGCTTCGAAATAAGACTTAGCAGGAGGTCAAACGGACCTTCGAAGTTTCCGAGGTTTAGCTCGAAACCGTGATTGACCTCTAGTTCGCTAAGCGGCGCAGCCACGGGCGACCAACTCTCGGGCCACAGTGCGATACGACGATGCGGCCTCCGAATCAGGAGCGTAAGAGTTGATTGGCTGTGCTGCCACGGTTGCGTCAGGGAACTTCACGGTGCGGTGAATCACAGCGCGGAAGACCTTGTCGCCGAATGCCTCGTGCAGACGCTCTAAGACCTCGCGGCTGTGCAGGGTGCGGCCGTCGTACATGGTGGCGAGGATGCCGTCCAGCTGCAGGGTCTCGTTGGTGTTCTCGCGAACGCGCTCAACGATGTCCATCAGCAGTTTCACACCGCGAAGTGCGAAGTACTCGCAGGCAAGCGGGATCACAACGCCGTGCGCGGCAGTAAGCGCGTTCACGGTGAGCA
Source organism: Actinomycetota bacterium (assembly GCA_041168965.1). Taxonomy (GTDB): domain Bacteria; phylum Actinomycetota; class Actinomycetes; order Actinomycetales; family Microbacteriaceae; genus Rhodoluna. The sequence goes on along the minus strand of JBEEJX010000142.1, from coordinate 4,932 downwards.
AGCCCAGTGATGGCTGGCAGTCGATGATGATTACGTCGTAGTCGTCTTCGACCTTCTTGAGGGCCTTGCGAAGGATCTGCTCGCGACCAACTTCGGTAACCAGCTGAACTTCTGCTGCCGAGAGGTCGATGTTCGCAGGGATGACATCGAGGTTTGGGGTTCCGGTTGGCACGATTACCGAGCGCGGGTCGAGGTTGCGATCGGTGAGCAGGTTGTAGACGGTTGGCGAATCATCGTAAGCGTTGATGCCAAGACCGGCGCTGAGCGCACCCTGCGGGTCGAAGTCTACGAGAAGCACCTTGCGGCCGTATTCGGCGAGCGATGCAGCGATGTTGATGGTCGAGGTGGTCTTACCCACGCCGCCCTTCTGGTTACACATCGCAATGGTGCGCGCTGGCCCGTGCGAAGCTAACGGCTTAGGGATCGGAAAACGTGTGTCGTTTGCGTCTTTCTTAGCCATTGCAGAACCTCCCGGTGGTGCCTCTTGATTGCATCCAGCCTATCGTTTTGGTGCGCCACGACACGCCTCCTCGAAGGTTTACTTGAAGGTTGGATTTGTGGCGCGCGGATGGGCCAGAGCGTACGATTCGCGCAATGTATCCACCGTCACGAGCGTGTAAATCTGGGTGGTTGCCACCGATGAGTGCCCGAGCAACTCTTGGACCACTCGAACGTCGGCGCCTCCCTCCAAAAGATGGGTCGCAAATGAGTGTCTCAGCGTGTGCGGCGAGACCTCCACAGTGAGGTTTGCGGCGGCGGCCGCATCGGTCAAAACCTGCCATACACTCTGACGACTGAGCCTGCCTCCGCGCTGGTTCAGGAACACCGCCGGCGTGCCCTTGCCCTTCTCGACAAGCAACGGCCGAGTGCGCACCAGATAGTTTTCGAGCGCGCGCTGAGCATACTTGCCCACCGGCACAATGCGCTCCTTGGAACCCTTTCCGAAAAGGCGAATCATTGTCGGGTCAATGAGGTCATCGATGTCGAGATCGACGATCTCCGAGACGCGGGCACCGGTTGCATAGAGCAGTTCTAAGATGGCTCGGTCGCGAACCCGAATCGGGTCGATTGTCTCTGAGATTTCGAAAGGCTCCGGGCCGGCGGCATCCAGCAGCGCAACCACGGAGTCGACCGAGATTGCCTTAGGGAGGCGCTTCGGGAGCTTCGGAGGAGAGACCTTGTTTGCCTTATCGCTCGCAATCAGCCCCTCGAGCAAAAGGTATTTGTGCCATCCTCGAACTCCAGCAAGGGTGCGGGCGGCTGAACTAGCTGCCCGACTACCGGCCACCTTAGCCACGAAGGCCTCGATCTGCACATCGGTGACTTCATCGATGCTCGTGACACCCTGGGAGCGCAAGAATCCAAGGTAATCGCCCAGGTCTCGGTTGTAGGCGGCAAGCGTGTTTTTAGCCAGCCCGCGCTCGAGCGACAGGTGACGGAGGTAGCGGTCTACCAGCTTCTCAAGACTGTCGCGCTTTGCGGTGTCCTCGAATGCTGTCATGAGAAAACTCTAAACTCGGCGAGCGCCTTTGGGCCTTAGCCCCGAGCCTGGCCAGCGTTACCGTCGGTGGTCAACCCGTAGCGAAGTGCGGCTGCCATAATGCCCACCACCGCGCTCGGCGATTGAATCTCCGATGCGAGCACGCTCGCCAAAGCTTCAGAAAGCGGGAACCACTGCTTGATCATGTCGACCTCTTCGCCTTCGAGCTCGAGGTCGTGACCCACGTGTTCCAACTCTTCAGCCAAGAAAATTGTGATTACCTCGTCGTTGCCACCTGGGGTGGTCATGAAGTCGGTCAGCTTGGTCCACTTACCGGCAACGTAACCGGTCTCTTCCATCAGTTCGCGCTTTGCCGCATCGATGCGAGGCTCCCCCGGCACATCGGTGAGGCCCGCTGGAATCTCCCACAGGTAGGAGCGAACCGGGTGGCGGTATTGGCGAATCAGCAGCACGCGCTGCTCAGCATCGACGGCCAGAATTGCGACAGCACCCGGATGCGCGACGAACTCGCGCACCAAGGTGCCACCGTTGTACTCGAAAGACTCGCGCTTGATGTCCCAGATTTTGCCCTTGAAGGCAACCTCCGAGGTTAGAACTGGAAGTTCTACGCGCTCGTCCTTTGGCATTATTTAGGCGTCTTCGCCGTCAAAGATGCGGGTCGCAGCCTGACGCTCAAGCGCTGCCGAGATTAGGCCTCGGAACAGTGGGTGTGCGTTAGTTGGACGGCTCTTGAACTCAGGGTGTGCCTGGGTTGCAACGTAGTAAGGGTGAACCTCGCGAGGAAGTTCAACATACTCAACTAGGTGTCCGTCAGGCGAGGTGCCCGAGAACACTAGACCTGCAGCCGAGATCTGGTCGCGGAAGGCGTTGTTAACTTCGTAGCGGTGACGGTGACGCTCTTCGCTTGTCGAGCTACCGTAAACCGACTCAACAATCGAGCCTGGCTTTAGCGCTGCGGTGTAGGTACCTAGACGCATAGTTCCGCCCATGTCACCTGCAGCAAGGATGTCTACCTGCTCAGCCATGGTTGCAATAACCGGGTACTTTGCCTCAGGGTCGAACTCGGTCGATGACGCGCCTTCGAGGCCAGCCTCGTTGCGAGCGTATTCGATAACCATGCACTGAAGACCTAGGCAGAGACCCAAGGTTGGGATGCCGTGCTTGCGGGTGTAGTTCAAAGCGCCAAGCTTGCCCTCGATACCGCGAACACCGAATCCACCAGGAACACAGATTCCGTCGACATCACGAAGCGCTTCTTCGGCGCCTTCTGGGGTCTCACAGGTGTCGCTGGCAATCCACTTGAGCTTGACTTTGGCAGAATTGGCAAAGCCACCTGCGGTCAGCGCAGCGGTAACGCTGAGGTAAGCGTCTGGAAGGTCGATGTACTTACCGACCAAACCGATGGTTACCTCGTGCTTAGGGTCGTGTACCGCGTTTAGAACAGGAGTCCAGTGCGACCAGTCAACCTCGTTGGCCGAAAGACCTAGGTGCTTGATGATGTAGCTGTCTAGGCCCTCGCTGTTTAGAACGGTTGGGATGTCGTAGATGCTAGCTGCGTCGGCGGCGTTTACAACGGCCTGCTTGTCGACGTCGCACATCAGAGCAATCTTGTTCTTGATGCCGTCTGGCACTGGGCGGTCGCTACGTAGAACGATTGCGTCCGGCTGAATACCGTACGAGCGGAGTGCTGCAACCGAGTGCTGGGTTGGCTTGGTCTTTAGCTCACCCGATGGGCCAAGGTAAGGAACTAGCGAGACGTGAACGAAGAACACGTTGTCGCGGCCTACGTCGTGGCGAACCTGACGAGCGGCTTCGATGAATGGCAGAGATTCGATGTCGCCGACGGTTCCACCGATTTCGGTGATGATGACGTCTGGAGTTGGGGTTTCGTGAGCCTGCAGGCGCATGCGGCGCTTGATCTCATCGGTGATGTGCGGGATGACCTGGACGGTGTCGCCTAGGTACTCGCCGCGACGCTCGCGCTGGATAACAGCCGAGTAGATCTGACCGGTGGTGACGTTTGCAGACTGAGCAAGATTAATGTCGAGGAAGCGCTCATAGTGACCGATGTCGAGGTCGGTCTCAGCACCGTCTTCGGTGACGAAGACTTCACCGTGCTGGAACGGGTTCATTGTGCCCGGGTCGACGTTTAGGTATGGGTCTAGCTTCTGCATAACCACGCGGAGTCCGCGAGCTGTTAGAAGGTTACCGAGGGAGGCTGCCGTCAATCCCTTACCAAGGGACGAGGCCACACCGCCGGTGACGAAAATGTGACGTGTTTTACCCGAATCCATGCTCTGTGCCATGGAATTAGAGTCTAACATTGGCGCTTCGGCGTGTCCGACCAACTCGCCAAATAAACCTTTAATCTTGCGGGTTTTGTCACGGCTTTCTCGCCGCCCTATCGCGGTGTTGCCGAGCCTCTAGGCGTGAGGCCAGCTCTCCTTGGCCAGCTGCCAGAGTTCCGCGGCATGAGCACGACCCAGTTCACTCTCGGTCAAACCGCTGAGCATGCGAGCAAGCTCCTCTACGCGGGCTACTTCTGTCAGTGCGACCACGTCACTCGTGGTGAATTCGCCGTCGTGGTTCTTGAGAACCCGCAGATGAGTGTTGCTGAATGCTGCTACCTGAGCGAGGTGCGTGACCACAATGACCTGTGCCTGTCGCGCCAGACGAGCGAGGCGCTTTCCGATCTCAATCGCAGCGGCACCGCCAACACCCGCGTCCACCTCATCGAAGATGAAGGTCGGGTTGCTCTTGGTCTGTGCCAGCACAACCTCGATGGCCAACATGATGCGGCTCAACTCACCGCCCGAGGCGCCCTTGCCCAGCGGGCGAGGTTCGGCTCCCGGATAAGACGAAAGCAAGATTGCCACGTTATCGGCGCCGTGCGGGCCGAGCTCGGTCGGAGCAGCCTCCACAACCAGAGTCGATCCCGGCATCGCAAGTTCTTGTAGTTCGGCGGTTACCTCGGTGGCCAGCCGTTTTGCGGCGGCCTTGCGAAGCCCAGAAATGACGCCAGCCTCAGCAGTCAACTTCTGCTCCTGCTCGACCACTTGAGCTCGCAGAGCATCCAGCTTGTCGTCACTTACGTCAAGGTCAAATAGGCGCTGCGCTGCGCTCTCGCGGTAGGCGATGACTTCGTCGAGAGTTGGCCCGTAGCGGCGCATGAGCGAGTTCAAGACTGCGCGGCGAGACTGAATCTCATCCAACCCCATCTCGGCATCGCTCTCGAGCGAGGCCATGATCGAGGCCAGCTGACCGGCAATTTCACGGGCCTGGAAGCCGAGGTCTTTCAGTTGCTGAGCTAGACCCTCAAAGGCAGGTTCGAATGCGGCACCAGCCTCAAGCTGTTTGCGAGCCATCGAAAGCAAGCCGAGGATGTCATTCGCCTCACCGATCGCCTCGGATGAGATTGCCTCGTGCGCGGC
>JBEEJX010000141.1:0-3737 GCA_041168965.1 Actinomycetota bacterium | reverse complement strand
CTGCAATCAACGCAATCGCCAACCCTCACGTTCCTGAGATTGGCGAGCGCTTCCTGGGCACCGTAGTCAAGCTCGCCGCTTTCGGCGCGTTTGTCTCGCTGGTTCCTGGCAAGGACGGCCTGCTGCACATCTCGGAGCTCAAGCACCTCAACGGTGGCAAGCGCGTCGAGAACGTCGAAGACGTGCTCGCAGTTGGCCAGAAGCTCCAGGTCGAAATCACCAAGATCGACGACCGTGGCAAGCTCTCGCTGGCTCCGGTTCGTGAGGGCGACGAGGCAGCTGCCGACTCGGCCGACGAGGAATAGTCCAAAACTAAACAGAAAGTTCTGCGTCTTGAACGTTGTCAATTTTCCGCTTGACCAGAACGAACTCGAGTTCACCGCTTCGGGAGGCACCACGGTTCGCCGTAGTGTCCTTCCGAGCGGTGTTCGCGTTTTAACCGAGTCGGTTCCGGGTTCGCAAAGCGCATCCGTATCGTTTTCGGTGGCCGTCGGTTCGCGCGACGAAACCAACGGGCACTTTGGCTCGACCCATTTTCTTGAACACCTGTTGTTCAAGGGCACCAAGCGCCGCACGGCGCTCGACATCGCAATCGCCTTCGATTCGGTCGGTGGTTCGTCGAACGCATCCACCGGCAAGGAGCACACCAGCTACTACGCTCGCGTGCAAGACAAGGCCCTGCCGCTGGCCATCGATGTGATCGGCGACATGCTCACCAGCTCGCTAATCGACCCAATCGAATTTGAGAACGAGCGCACCGTCATTCTTGAAGAGCTCGCCATGAACGACGACGACCCACAGGATGTGGCGCACGAAGCCTTCGCCGCGGCCGTGCTGGGCGCTCACGAGCTGGGCCGCCCAATCGGCGGCACCGAGACCACCATCAACGCCGTCACGCGCGAGGCGGTGTGGGAGCACTACCGTGCCAACTACCGCGCGCAAGACCTCGTGGTTGCCGCCGCTGGCGGAGTCGACCACGATCAGGTCGTACGCCTGGTCGAGCAGTCGCTCATGGATGCCCAGTGGGATCTCGACCTCAAGGCAGCGCCGACTCCGCGTCGCGCTCAAGAGGCTGCCCAGATTCCGGTTGGTCGACGCCTCGAGGTCATCAACCGCCCAATCCAGCAGTCGAACGTGTTGATCGGGTGCCAGGGCCTAATTGGCCAAGACGACCGCCGATACGCGATGGCAATTCTGAACACCGTCCTTGGTGGTGGCATGAGTTCGCGACTGTTCCAAGAGATTCGCGAAAAGCGCGGCCTCGCATACAGCGTGTATTCGTTCAATCAGGGCTATTCCGACGGCGCATACTTTGGTCTTTACGCCGGTTGTTCACCGGCAAAGACCACCGAGGTGACGCGACTAATGCTCGAAGAATTCGGCAAGCTAGCTAACGACGGCATTTCCGTAGACGAGCTGGCGCTGGCCAAGGGCAACATAAATGGCGGCATGGCACTCAAGTTCGAGAGCACCCAGGCTCGCATGAGCCGCTTGGTGGGCACCGAGCTAATAGCCGGCGAGTTCCTCGACCTCGACGCGACGATCGAGGCCTTCGATGCCGTGACCGCCGAAGACGTGCGCCTACTGGCCGCCGATTTGCTGGGGCGCGAGCGTTCGATCGTGGCCGTTGGCGACGTGGTCGAATCCGCATTCGACGAGTTTCTGTAACCTAGAGCCATGAGCATCAAAGTTGCCGTAATCGGCGCCACCGGACGCATGGGCAAGCTTGCCCTCGACCTCATTGAGGCCGCCCAAGACCTTTCGCTGCACGCTGCGCTCGACTCAAAGAGCGAGCTGGCCGAGGCACTCGGTGCCGACGTGTTGTTTGAGGTGACTCGCCTCGAGGTCAGCCAAGAGGTCGCCAAGTTTGCTGCCGCCAACGGCATGAAGCTGGTCATTGGCACCAGCGGCTGGAGCGCAAATCACCTGGCCGTGCTCGAAAAGTCGCTCGCTGGCACCGAGGCCGGCATCGTGCTCGTGCCAAACTTTTCGATCGGCTCGATGCTCGGCAGCAAGTTCGCGGCCATGGCGGCAAAATTCTTTGACTCGATCGAGATCGTCGAGGCACACCACGCCGGCAAGATCGATTCGCCATCGGGCACCGCGGTTCGCACCGCCGAAATGATTGCCGAGGCCCGCAAGGGGCTCGTCCAGCCGCTAATTCCAGGTGTCGGCCAGACCGCCCGTGGCGATGTGGTTGCCGGAGTTCCGATTCACTCGATTCGCTTGGCCGGAGTCAGTGCCAAGCAAGACGTGATGTTCGGCGGCGAGAGCGAGGTCTTGACCATCAGCCACGAGGTTTCGTCGGTCAAGTCATACGGTCAGGGCATTGTTGCGTCGATTCGCTATGCCTCAACTGCGACCGGATTGACCGTCGGCCTGGCCGACGTACTGGGCGTCTAGACCGTGACCGGAGCCAAGCTCGGCGCGGTCGTAATGACCGCATTGACCCTCATGTATGTGGTGCTCCTAGGGCAGCGCGGCCTGCTGCTGCTTGCCGAGCCGAACGCGATTTCGAAGTTGATGGGCATCGGAATTTTGGCATTCCCTGTGGTTGCGCTCTGGGCCATCGCCAGCGAACTGTTTTTTGGCTTGCGCATCGAAAAGCTGGGCAAGCGCCTCGAAGACGCCGGGCAGTGGCCGCAGTTCAACTTTGTGTTGCGCCCCAGTGGCCGACCAACTCGCGACTCGGCCGCGGCCGAATTCGAGAGAGTTCGCGCACTAGTCGAGGCTAACGAGGGCGACTGGAAGGCCTGGTTTGCGCTTGGCCTCGCCTACGACGCCGCGGGCGATCGTCGCCGTGCTCGCGTCGCAATGCGCAAGGCCATTCGGTTAGCCGCGAATAAGGCCTAGGCGGCGAAGGCCGAGCCAAATCTGGCAGCCGAGGCAATAGGCGAACGCAGCGTTTAGGAACGCGGCTACGAACGCGAAACCGGCAAACAGCGCAACGCCATATTCAAAGCCGAAGGCCGAAGTGACCAGGCCGAGCGATGCAACCAGAAAACCAACGGTCTGTGCAAACTGTGGTGGGCGTGGGTCTTCAAGCTCTTTTGGTGCGGCTAGGCGTGGGCGAACCAGCTTCTTGAACAACCAACCGTATGGGTGGCGCGAATTGCCGAGGGTTGCGCCAACCAGGAACAAAGCGTCGATCACCGCAAGCAAGGCAAAGCCAGCAGCCTCGGTGGCCGAGTCCAGGCCCAGAAATACGGTGATCAGCAGCAACACCGAGGTGATTGCTGCGCCAAAGCGTGGGCCACGTGGGTCGATGCCATTGGGTGCGGTGAGGTCGCGGTTGCTCATTAGATCTCGAAGCTCGCTTTCTGGATTTCTTCTTGGATAACGTTTGGTTTGGCGGCTCCGCCGATGCGCGAACGGATGCGACCACGCGAGTCGAGCACGAGGGTGGTGGGAGTCTGCAGAATCGCGTACTTCTTGGCCAGGTCGAGACGGTTCGTGATGTCGACCTCGATGTGCAGAATCGAATCGTCGGCCTGCTCGAGCTCGCTCAAAAGGCGAGCGGTCTGGCGGCATTGGGTGCAGTATTCGCTGCTGAACTGCACGAAGGTCGTTGCCGAACCGAAGGCCGTGACGAGTTCGCCATCCTTGATCGCGGCCAGTTCACGAAGGTCGACTGACGGGCCGTCGGCGGCGCCCGATTTTGGTTTTACCGACTTAGCCCGGCCGCTGCGCACACGCCAAACCACGCCAGCGATTGCGGCGGCGGCAACCAATCCAAG
>JBEEJX010000140.1:0-8821 GCA_041168965.1 Actinomycetota bacterium | reverse complement strand
GCTTTGCTGGGCCGGTCGAATCGAAGGTCTCTGAAGCCAGAACCGAAACGCCACCGATGCCATCGGCGCCCGTGCGAGCACCAAACAGGATCACCAGGTCGCCAGGGTTCGATGCCTTGGCCAGCTTGAGGTCTTCGTGGCGCAGCGCACCAACCGACAGAGCGTTGACCAGCGGGTTGCCCTGGTAGACCTTGTCGAACACGGTCTCGCCGCCGATGTTTGGCAGGCCGAGGCAGTTGCCATAGAAGCTGATGCCGTTGACCACGCCGTGCACAACACGAGCGGTGTCTGGGTCGCTAGGTGCACCGAAACGCAGCTGGTCCATGACGGCAATCGGGCGGGCACCCATGGTCAAAATGTCGCGAACGATGCCGCCAACGCCGGTTGCGGCGCCCTGGAACGGCTCGATGTAGCTCGGGTGGTTGTGGCTCTCGACCTTGAACGTGACGGCCCAACCCTCACCAATGTCGACAACGCCGGCGTTTTCGCCCATGCCGACCATCAGGTGCTTCTTCATTTCGTCGGTGACCTTTTCGCCAAACTGACGCAGGTAGATCTTTGACGACTTGTATGAGCAGTGCTCCGACCACATGACCGAATACATCGCGAGCTCGCTCGAGGTCGGGCGACGACCGAGGATCTCTTTGATGCGGTCATACTCGTCGGCCTTTAGGCCAAGTTCGGCCCAAGGCTGAGCCTTGTCTGGGGTGATCGCGGCGTTTTCGACGGTGTCGACGCCACTAGGAACGAATGCGGTCTTCTTCTTGAAAAGTGCCATGAGTGAGCCCGAATGCCTCTCGCGGATTAGGCGCTGACCAGCGCGTTGATGACCGAGGTGAAGAACTTGAGGCCGTCGACGCCCGAACGCATCGCGGCGTTGGTGTCTGGGCCAAAGCCAGCCTCAACGGCGTGCTCTGGGTGTGGCATGAGGCCAACGACGTTGCCGCGCTCGTTGCGCAGGCCCGCGATGTTGTTCATCGAACCGTTTGGGTTGACGTCGACATAACGGAACGTGATGAGCCCGTCGCCCTCGAGGCGCTTCAGGGTCTCGTCGTCGGCGATGTAGCCGCCCTCGCCGTTCTTGAGCGGGATCGTGATTTCTTGACCGAGCTCAAACTGGTTGGTCCAGGCGGTGTCGATGTTCTCGACCTGCAGCTTTTGGTCGCGGCAGATGAAGTGCTGGTTCTCGTTGCGGATCAGGCCGCCAGGCAGCAGGTGGCTTTCGACGAGCACCTGGAAACCGTTGCAGATGCCGAGCACCGGCAGGCCCTTGCCGGCCGCGCGAACGATCTCTTGGGTCACAGGCGCCTGAGCGGCAATCGCGCCACAGCGCAGGTAGTCGCCGTATGAGAATCCGCCAGGCAGAACGACAGCGTCGACCTTCTTCAGGTCGGCGTCTGCGTGCCACAGCGGAACAGGTGTTGCACCGGCAAGGCGAACGGCGCGCTGGGCGTCGCGGTCGTCAAGGGTGCCAGGAAAGGTGACTACGCCGATTTTGATGCTCATGGCGATTAGGCCTCGACGGTGACGGCGACGACGTCTTCGATGACGGCGTTGCTCAAAAAGCTCTCGCCGACCTTGCGCGCGTTCTCGATGTCGACCTCGGTGACCTCGCGGTCAAAGTGCAGCTCGATGCGCTTGCCGATGCGAACGGCGGTGATCGCCTGGTTGTGTGCGTTGCCGCTGCGGTGCAGGGCGTTGTTCACGGCCTTGCCCTGAGGGTCAAGAAGGTCGGCCTTTGGCATGACTTCGACGATGATCTTTGGCACAGAAATCTCCAAGCTTGTGTGGGGAGTTTAGCCACGAGGATGCGCCTGTCGCGCGGATTCTCGGGCGTCGACAACGCTGCCAGACCCCTCTAGTTTAGCGGGCGTTCGGGGTCGACTCAGAGCCAGCCGGCGGATATGTCTTGACCACAAACGATGCTTGACTGGACTAAGTGGACTAAGTAGGTTTGACATATGGGGCGAATCGTAAACATTCATTTTGCAAAGACACATCTTTCAGAACTGGCGGCCGAGGTTGAGGCCGGTGGCGAGGTCATCATCGCTCGCCGCGGCAAGCCGGTCATGAAGTTGGTCAGGATCGAGGAAACCGTGAGACCCCTAGTTGCCGGATTTGGAAAAGATTGGTTCCCTGGGTGGACTGATGATGAATGGCAAGCGGCCAGCGCCGAATTCAGGCGGGGCTTTGCCGGTCACTTTGACGAAGCGAGCGCCTAGTCGTGCAACGAGCATTTCTTGACTCGCACGTTGCCTATTGGCTCGCCACGGGCAGTCCAAGTCTCGGCAAGCATTCTTTTAGGGCGTTGTCGAACTCAGGCAGCCGGGTCATTTCGGCGCTGACTATCGTCGAATTTTCGGTGAACCGTGCCTTTGGCGCAATGCGCGGGGCCGTCAATCTTGTGCAGGATTTCGAGTCAGCAGGAATCGATGTCGAGCCGTTCGACGTTTGGGCGGCGCAAAACCTGAGTCGATTTGGCGCTCTCGATCACCACGACCCGTTCGATCGCATGATTTTGAGTCAAGCGGCGGTTGTGCCGGGCACGACTCTATTCACCGCCGACAGCGTTTTGCTTGATCTCGGCCTCGACTGGGTGGTTGACGCCCGCGACTAGCGGCTAGGCAACGCTGACAGGCTGTCAGTGGTTTGATTTTTTGCGCGTCTAACTTTGTCGGCGTGAAGAAACCCATGCGCCAAACACTGCTTGTTGCCAGTGCCGCAGCCGCGTGCCTGCTCGCGGTTGCGGCAACGCCGAGCCTTGCCGCAACCGCAGGCACCGCAACCGGCCCCACCGCCAAAGGCGCCAAGGGCCAGGTGTTTGCAGCAAGCGCATACCGCAACCTGACCGACGGTCAGAAAGTTACGCTCACGGGCAAGGGCTACAACACCCGCATCGGCATTTATGTGACGTATTGCGTGATTCCGCCAAAGGGGCAGCGCCCCGAGCTGTGTGGCCCATTCGATATCACCGGTCAAAACAATGCCTCGTTCTGGATTTCGTCGAACCCGCCGCTGTATGCGACGGCGCTCGTGACGCCGTTTGGCAAGGGCGGCACCTTCATGGTGAACATGACTGCCACTCGCAAGATCGGAGATTCCGATTGCGCGGTGGTTCGCTGCGCGTTCACGACCCGAGCAGATCACACGCGAAGCGACAACCGCACGGCCGATGTGTTCATCCCCGTGAGCTTCAAGCCATAAGCCTGGCCGCGTTACCCCCTTTTCGCGGCCACCCATCAAAAGAAAGAAACACATGAACAACAAGTTCGCTCGTCGCGCCAGCGCGGCACTCGCAACCGCAGCGCTCGCCGCAACCGCACTGATCGGCGCCGTTGCCCCGGCGCACGCCGACACCTTCACCGTGACCGCCGACCGCAGTCAGCACCTAACGGTCGCAGGCGACAAGGTCACCGTCACCCTCGCGGGCGTTCCGGCCGGTCAGGGTGTCTATGTTCGTCTTTGCAAGGGCACCATGGCCGACGTCATGAAGGGTCGCCCAACCCTGTGCTTCGGTCAGGGCGCATGGATTTCGACCGATGCGGCTCAGCTGGCCTATGGTGCCGGCGATGCAACCAAGCCGGTCGTGCTTGCGGTTCAGGCAGCCTTCACCTCAAACGGCACCGCTGTCGACTGCTCGGTTGACGCCTGCGGCATTCACATTCGTCGCGACCACAATGGTGGCTCGGCCGACTATTCGCTCGACCGTTTCATTCCGGTTACTTTTGGCGCAGCCCCAGCGGCAGCGGCAACCGTGGCTGTCAAGGCCGGCAAGGTTCAGTTCACCGTCAGCAACGCCAAGGGCAACCAAGCCACCTTCGTGGTGAACGGCGCCAAGTATGTTCGCAACGTAACCAACGACTCGTTCGTGTTCGCGGTTGCAGCACCAAAGGGCAAGTTTGCGGTTAGCGCAAACGTGCTGCGCAAGCAGGTCGTGAAGGCCGCACTGAGCAACTAGCTAAGTTGAGCCGTGAGGCCGGCGATCGTGAATTTCTCGAGTGCGCCGGCCTCACGCACAAACTCAGCACCCTCGTCGATGCGCTTGGCTGCGGCCGCGACCGAGGCAAAAATCAGGTGGCAAGTCGAGGTCACGTCGGTCAGCCCGACCTGCGAAACCGGGCTCACCAGGGCCATCATGAAGTGCCCGTGCATGGCATTGATCATGCCGCGGCTTTCTTCGGGCAGCGAGTCAATCGAAATCTCGCGAATCACCCGGTGCTCGGCGCTGGCCAGGTGTGCCAGCGAGTAATGAATCCAAACGCGGATGCGCTCTAGCGGCTCATCGAAATGCGCGATGTGCTCGTCGATTGCGTTGCTGAGGTCGGCCATTTCGTTGATGACGAGCTCGGCCAGTACGTGCTCACGCGATGCGAAGTATTGATAGATTGCAGGGCGGCTAAGGCCAGTAGCCGCGGCCAGTTCGGCCATCGAAACCGCATCGACGCCCTGCTCGGCAATCAATGCCTGAGCAGCGCCGAGGATTCGCTCCTGGCGTGCGTCGCGGGTTTCTTCTCTGACCATGATTCTTATAACCGTTGCGCGTCGCGGTCGATTCCGCGGTTAGGCAACCTCTTGGGTTAGGCGTTCGACGAGTTCGGCATACTTGTCGGCGGTCTGCTCGACGATCGCCGCAGGCAGCGCGGGTGGTTCGCCCTGCTGGTTCCAATTGTCGGCCAGCCAGTTGCGCACGATCTGCTTGTCGAAGCTCTCTTTGCGCTCGCCGCGCTCCCAGGCCGACTTCGACCAGAAGCGCGATGAGTCTGGGGTCAAAACCTCGTCACCAAGGGTGATCGCACGGGTTGCCGGGTCGATTCCGAACTCGAACTTGGTGTCGGCCAGAATCAGGCCGGCCTTCTCGGCCAGCTCGCTCGCACGTTTGAACACCGCAAGGCTCAGGTCGCGCAACGCCTCGGCATTGGCCTGACCAACGAGTGCAACGCACTGCTCGAACGTGATGTTCTCGTCGTGCTCGCCCATCGGTGCCTTGTATGCCGGGGTAAAGATTGGCTCTGGCAGACGACCACCGAAGGTCAAACCCTCAGGCAGCGCGATGCCGCATACGGTTCCGTCGGCCTGGTATTCCTTCCAGCCCGAACCGCTGATGTAGCCGCGAACCACGCACTCGATCGGGAACATCTCGAGCTTCTTGGCGATCGTTGCACGCCCGGCAACCTCGGCAGGCACGGGCACGTCGGTGGCCAGGTGGTTTGGCACATCGAGGCGGTCGAACCACCAGTTGGTGAGCGTGGTCAGGTGCTTGCCCTTGCCCGGAATCGCTGGCTCGAGCACATGGTCGAACGCGCTCACGCGGTCGCTGGCGACAACGAGGATCAGGTGGTGCAGGCTCGGGTCTTCGGCTTCATAGAGGTCGCGAACCTTGCCGCTGTAGACGTGCTTCCAGCCGGGAATCTTAACCGCTGCGGCGCCAACAGTTGCGCCCATTAGCCGATCACCTTTGCGGCGATGTCGTTGCGATAGTGCGAACCCTGCAGCTGAATCTTTTCGATGCCGGCGTATGCGTGTGCGCGCGCCCCGGCAAAGTCTTTGCCCGATGCGACCACCGAAAGCACTCGACCGCCGGTTGCCATCAGGGTCTCTTCGCCGTCTTTGTTTTCGGCCCATGCGGTTGCTGCGTGGCAAACCTCAACGTGCTCGTTTTCGACAGCTCCGAGCCCATAAATCGGGCGGTTTGGCGCGCTGGTGTCGGGGTAGCCCTCGCTGGCCAGCACGACCGTGATTGCAACGTCGTCGCTGAATTCCGGTGCGGCCGCGGTCTCGAGCTGACCAGTTGCCGCCTTGTAGAGCAGGCCGCTGAGGCTCGAATTCAGGCGGCGCAGAACCACCTGGGTCTCTGGGTCGCCAAAGCGTGCGTTGAATTCGATAACACGGATGCCCTTGGCCGTCATGATCAGTCCGCAATAAAGCAGACCGACAAACGGGGTGCCGAGCTTGCCCATCTCGTCGACGGTCGGTTGAGCAACGGTGCGCTCGACCTCTTCAACAAAACCCTCGGGCAGCCATGGCAGCGGCGAGTATGCGCCCATGCCGCCGGTGTTTGGGCCCTCGTCGTTGTCGAAGGCGCGCTTGAAGTCTTGGGCTGGGGTCAGCGGCAGAACGGTCTTGCCGTCGGCAAGGAAGAACAGGCTGACCTCTTGGCCGTCGAGGAACTCCTCGACCAAGATGCCCATGTCGATGAACTTTTCGGCGTGAGCAACGGCAGCCGCGCGATCGCTGGTGACGATTACGCCCTTGCCCGCTGCTAGGCCGTCGGCCTTGATTACGTATGGCGCACCGAATTCGTCGATGGCCGCCTCGACCTCGTCGATGGTCGAGCACTCACGCGCCATGCCGGTCGGCACGCCAGCTGCGGCCATGACCTCCTTGGCGAACGACTTGCTGCCCTCGAGGGCTGCGGCCTTTTGGCTTGGACCGAAAACAGGGATGCCTGCTGCGCGCAGCGAGTCTGACACTCCCGCAACCAATGGCGCCTCTGGGCCGATGATTGCAAGCTCAATGCCGTGCTCGGTGGCGAATGCGGCCACGTCGGCAGGGGAGTTTGGGTTGAGGCTTGGCTCGCATGGGGCATCGGTCGAGATGCCGGCGTTGCCTGGCGCGACGATGATCTCGCTGGCTGGAGTGCCAGTGCGGATCAGTGCTTTGACGATTGCGTGTTCGCGGGCGCCCTGCCCCAAGACCAAGATTTTCACGGGTTCAAGTTTAGTTTGGCTCTGCGGTGCGGTTTTCGGGCTGGTTCGCAACTCGTTCGGTCGCGACTCGATAAACCTCGAGGTTCTCGCGCTTGCCTATCGCGATGATTTGAACAGTGATGATTTGTTCTTTGATTCGATAAACGATGCGATATTGATTGGCCACATGGTGTTCAAAACAATTGGCGAGAGACCCGCGGAGTCGTTTCCCGCCGGCAGTCGGGTTGGTCAGAATGCGATCTAGAACCTGAACAACTCGTCGACGCATGACGGGGTCGAGCCGACGCATGTCATCGAGGGCCTCGTCCTCTAGATCGAGGATGTAGTCACTCTGTCGGTTTGTCGTCAACACCCTCACCGCCGTAATACTTCAGCTGCGGCAAACCCAATTCGGCGCGAACCTGTTCCCAAGGCACGGTCGGTTCATTTGCCTTGTTCGCGATGTAGTCAGCCAGGTCTTCGCGCTTGATTCCGCGATCGCGCTCGAACATGCGAATAACGTCTTCGGTCTCGACCTCGATGTAAGCGGCGAGCAGTTGCTGGTAGGCGTCGTACTCCAGCAGTACTGCCACTGGCTTGTTGTGTCGCAACAGCACGACGGGTTCGATGTCTTCACCCAGCTCGACGGCTCGCGCGACGGCCCCAGATGCGTTTTGACTCAGCTCTGTAATCGACATTATGTTCGGCATCACCCTTCGGCTTGATTTCTTTGTCATTGATTTCACCTCCAATCTGCTTAGATTTTTCCTTAGAAAAATTTTACCAGCGGTGACGGGTAATGACCAGAGGTTTGGCGTCGGCGCCTCGCTGGGGGATTACGAGGCGCCAACGAGTTGAGTTTCGTCGAGCGAGAGCGCGCGTGGCGCATCCTTTTCAAATTGGTGGATAACTCGGCAGTCGCTGGCTCAATAGGCTTGATTTATGGGCAGACGAAAGACCAACCCCGAGGCCGGCCGAGCCGCAGTGGCCTCGTGCCTTGCCTTTCCTGATGGCCCTGCCGCCGATCCCCAGTTCGCAACCGCCGTGCGCTACCTGCTCGAAGAGCTTGCCGATCGCGCGCCTGGCAACAGCGTCGAGGTTCGCGTTCCGCCACTCGGCGCGACCCAGTGCATCGAGGGTCCGCGCCACACTCGCGGCACGCCACCCAACGTGGTCGAGATGTCGCCGGCAACCTGGTTCGACCTCGCAACTGGTCGCACAACATGGGATGCGGCGCTCGCCGCCCACCTAATCCACGCCTCGGGTGTGCGCGCCGACCTGAGTGGCGTTCTTCCACTAACTTAGGAGATGGTGCGCAGGGGTGCACTTATGAACTTGGGGGTAACAATCTTGAATCACTCACTTGCAAAATTCTCGAAGGTCGTCCGGGGTCTATGGATTTCGGGCCTGTGTATTTGGTTGATTGCGATTTTGATCAATATCGCTATTGGTCGAGGCCTAGCTGAAAGTAACCAAGGCGCGTTTGCTTTTGGATATTTTTCTGGCCCCTTACTTAACTGGCTATTTAGTCTTGGCGCTGCGCTTTTTGGTCTCTCCATTTTTGGAGCGTTTCTTCGAATAACAGCGAAGTCGATTGTTGAGGGTCTCGGCGGCAACGTGAATGCTATCCCTTCCACAAAACAAACCCAAGGCCCTTTGGTTGGTTGGGAAAGAGCCCAACCAACTGGTTCCGTTGCGAACTCTGCTGGTTCCTCACCTTCAGTCCTTGAGGAAATTAGCGAGTACGTGAAAGAACCCCTCGATTGGGCTCGCAGAAATCTTTCGTCTTCGAACTTTGAGTGGTGGGATGAGTGCGGAAATCCAGACCTCACTAAGTGGATTTCAGCGGGGAAGCCTGACTTCAAGGCGTGGATGAAGATCTCGAAACTCTGAACCTCCAAGTTCACAGAAAGGGACGGGAAAAAATCCCGTCCCTTTTCATGTTGAATTGACGCATGACCGAAAACCGCGAAAAGCTCGAGACCGTTCAAATTCGACGCATGCCAAAGTTTCTGCCGTTCCTGTTGACTGGTGGCGTGCTGGGGCTAATCACGGCCCTGATCATGTGGGTTAGCAGCGGCTCGAACCAGAACGTTTTTGGCTACCTGATCGCATACTGCACCGGCATCGGAGCA
>JBEEJX010000139.1:0-31254 GCA_041168965.1 Actinomycetota bacterium | reverse complement strand
CCACGGTGCCGCCGGTCACACCGATGTGCACAACATCGCGCTCGGCCAATAGCCCAAGAACGCGCTCGATGCCGGTATCGGCGGCCGCGATTGCAGTTGCGTCGGGGGTCGCAAAACGGTGGATGACGGTCTCGGTCACGGTTACTTTGCCGACTTGAAGGTCTTGATTACCTTGCCGAACAGGTCGTCTGGGTCTAGGCGACGCATGTCTTCGCTCAGGCAGTCGCGCAGGCTGCGGCGTGGCAACGAAATCTCGCGGGTCGGCTGGGTCGGCTGAATCAGCGTGGCAACCTCGGGCATGTTGCGCACGATCTCGATGTCGCCGCTGGCGCGAACCAGCTTTACACCGCGGATGCCGCTGACGGCGTTGCCTCGAGCGTGACGCTCCAACTTGACGTCGACCTTTAGCTTGAGGCGCAGCCAGGCGGCCAACAGGTCGGTGCTTGGTGAGTCTTCGGCGCCCGTGACGATCACCGAGGTGACTGCGTCGTATGGCGGCTGATCAAGAATTGCCGCAAGTTGCGCACGCCAAAGGGTCAGGCGCGTCCAGGCAAAGTCGCTGTCGCCAGGCGCGTAGGTCTTGGCAAGGTTGGCCAGAAACGCGTTGTGGTCGGTCGATTCGGCTGCGTCGGTGATACGACGGGTAGCGATTCGGCCAATCTGCGACTCTGAGACGCTCTCAGGCGCCGCGCCAGGCCACCAGGCGACCACAGGGGCATCTGGCAGCAACAGACCCGTCACGAGGCTCTCAGGGTCGTCGGCAACCTCACCAAACGCACGCAGCACGATGACCTCCGAGGCGCCGGCGTCGCCACCGATTCGGATCTGTGCGTCGAGGCGGTCTTCGCTAGCCGAGTCGCCCGCGGCAGCGGTGTCTTCGGCGAGCACGATCACGCGGCATGGGTGCTCGTGCGACGACTCGTTGGCGGCCTTGATTGCAGCCTCGAGGCCATCCTGATTGGTCTGGATGACCAGCGTGAGCACGCGGCCAAGCGCCACTGCGCCGCCCTGCTCGCGAATCTGAACCAGCTGCTTTGAAACCTTGCTGATTGTGGTGTTTGGCAGATCGACGATCACGGGATTCTCCAAGCTCGGCCGTCTGCGGCCATCATTTCATCGGCAGAGGCTGGACCCCAGCTGCCAGGTCGATACTGATCGACCTTGTTGTCTTGCTTCGCCCAGAATTCAAGAATCGGGTCGAGGATCTTCCACGAGAGTTCGACCTCTTCGTGGCGCGGGAACAGGGGAGGGTCGCCGAGCAAGACATCGAGGATGAGTCGCTCATACGCCTCTGGGCTGGCCTCGGTGAACGCGTGACCGTAGCCGAAGTCCATGGTCACATCGCGCACCTGCATGCCGGCGCCCGGCACCTTCGAGCCAAAGCGAATCGTGACACCCTCGTCTGGCTGCACGCGAATCACGAGCGCGTTCTGGCCGAGGGCGCTGGTCTGCGACTCCTCGAACAGCTGCTGCGGTGCACGCTTGAACACGACTGCGATCTCGGTGACTCGACGACCAAGGCGCTTGCCCGCACGCAGATAGAACGGCACTCCGGCCCAGCGGCGAGTATTGATGTCGAGGCGCATGGCCGCATAGGTCTCGGTGCCCGACTCAGGGTTCATGCCCTCTTCGTCAAGAAATCCGGAAACCTTCTCGCCGCCCTGCCAACCACCGGCATATTGACCGCGAGCGGTGTGCTTGGCAAGGTCGTGTGGCACGCGCACGGCCGACAAAACCTTCTCCTTCTCGGCGCGCAGGTCTGCCGCGTCGAACGAGACAGGCTCTTCCATGGCGGTGAGAGCAAGAAGCTGAAGCAGGTGATTCTGAATCACGTCGCGAGCGGCACCGACGCCATCGTAGTAACCCGCGCGACCACCAACGCCGATGTCTTCGGCCATGGTGATCTGGATGTGATCGATGTAGTTTGCGTTCCACAGCGGCTCAAACATCTGGTTGGCAAATCGCAAGGCCAGAATGTTCTGGACGGTCTCTTTGCCCAGATAGTGGTCAATGCGGAACACCGAGTCGGCAGGGAACACCGATTCGACGACCTCGTTGAGTTCGCGTGCCGACTGCAGGTCGTGACCGAATGGCTTTTCGATGACCACGCGGCGGAACTGGTCTTGCTGCGGAGCGGCCAGACCCGAGCGTGAAAGCTGCTGGCATACCTGCTCGAATGCCTTAGGCGGAATCGACAGATAGAAAGCGTGGTTGCCGTTGGTGCCGCGCTCCTCGTCGAGTTTCTCGATGGTCTGCTTCAGGCGGTCGAAGGCTTCGTCATCGCCAAACTCGCCCGATACAAAGCGAATACCCGAGGCCAACTGTTGCCAGACTTCTTCACTAAACGGCGTGCGGGCATACTGACGAACCGAGTCGTGCACAATCTTCTCGAAGTCTTGGTCTGCCCAGTCGCGACGCGCGAAGCCGACCAGGGCAAAGCCCGGTGGCAACAGGCCGCGGTTTGCCAGGTCGTAGACCGCCGGCATGAGCTTCTTTCGCGAGAGGTCGCCGGTCACACCAAAGATGACCAGGCCGCTAGGGCCGGCGATGCGACTAAGGCGTCGATCGTCTGGGTCGCGCAGGGGGTTGTTGCCTGCGCTGATTTTTACCGCGCTCAAGGTGCTCCTTAGGGCTTAGATGGCCGCGCGAAGGGCGGCCAGGCCGGCAGCCACATCGGTGAGGGTGAGGGTCAAGACCGGGCGACCATGTGCCGCAAGCACCGAGGCATCGCCGGCAGCCTGCGAGGCAATCAGCTCACCGAAAGTGAAGTTGCGGCCTGGCACTGCGATGTCGACCTCGGCGGTTGCGACCAGCTGCAGGTAGATTCCCTGAGCTGGGCCACCCTTGTGGTACTGGCCGGTCGAGTGCAAGAAGCGTGGGGCCCAACCAAAGGTGACCGGGCGACGGGTTGCCTTGGCGAATGCCTCGCGCAGTTCGGCTGCAGCACCGGCGATGTTGCGGTCGAGGTATGCGTGAATCGACAGATAGCCCGAGTCGGTGTCGAGCTGCTTGAGCAGCGCGCCGACGGCGGCCTTGAGGTCTGCGGCCGCACCGAGTTCGAGTGCCGACGAACGCACCTCGACTGCGCCTGCAACGAATGCCGGTGCGGCAATTTCTGCTCGGTTCTCGAGCATGCCACGCGCGGCGATCTTGGCCGACTCAACGTCTGGCTGGTCAAACGGGTTGATGCCGATTAGACGGCTGGCGATTACGGTTGCGTATTCCCAGAGCAGGAACTGGGCGCCGAGAGGGCCGGAGACCGAAACCTCGTCATAGCCCGCTGTGGTTGCGTCGGCGACCACGCGCACGGCCAAGAGATCGGCAAGCCCCGAGTGCAGTTCGGCACTCGCAGGCTCGAGCACTACCGGCAAGATTCCCTTGCCGAGTTTGCCGGTCGATTCCGCGATCAGCTGTTCGGCCCAGTCTCCAAAACCAACGATGTCTGAGCCATCGACGACGATGCCAATCTTGTCGCGGAGGCCATACTCACCAGGGGTCTTGGCTAGGGCGGCACCAAGAACGAGTGCCGGGTTGGCTGCGTCGTCGCTCGACAACTGTTCGGCCACGGCCTGTGCCTCGGCCAGGAGTGCGGCGATGTCGACGCCGGCCAGGCCCGAAGGAACCAGACCAAAGGCGGTGAGTGCACTGTAACGACCACCAACGGTGGCGTCGGCATTGAAGATTCGGTAGCCGTCGGCCTTAGCCGCGGCCTCCATCGGCGAGCCAGGGTCGGTCACAATCACGATTCGGTCGGTCTTGTCGATGCCTGCCTCGGTGAATGCCTGCTCAAAAACACGCTTCTGCGAGTCGGTCTCGACGGTCGAACCCGACTTCGACGACACGATGACGGCGGTTTTTGCCAAATCGCCAGCAAGAGCCGCACCAACCTGGTCGGCGTTGGTCGAGTCGAGCACGATCAGGTCGACTCCCGCGGTACGAGTGATGACCTCTGGTGCCAGCGACGAGCCGCCCATGCCGCAGAGCACGAAGCGAGTTACGCCCTTGGCGGCGAATTCTTCGCGAAGTGCGACGATGCCGTCGACAAGCTGGGCGCTGTCCGCTGCGCTGGTTACCCAACCCAAGCGAATCGAGGATTCTGCCTCGGCGTCCTTGCCCCACAAAGTGAAGTCTTTTGCTGCGATGCGGCTGGCAACCTTGTCGGCGACTAGCTGTGGAACGAAGTCTGCGACTGCGGCGCTAACCGAACCGCCGGTGACTACCTTGAGTGACATTTGAAACTGACCTTTCGAGGCGCTCGCTGACTGAGCTGCCTACCGGCTTGGGATGTTGGTGCTGTGGGGTTGTCGTTGGGGCCAGACTGAGCCAGCCCCAACGACAGAGGATTACTTTGCTGCGGCTAGTGCGCCGGCAACCGATTCGACCAGTTCGTTCCACGAGACGATGAACTTGTCAACGCCCTCGGTCTCGAGCAGTGCGGTTGCGTCGTCGTACGAAACTCCCTCGGCTGCGACCGCCGCGAGAATCTCGCGTGCCTCGTCGTAGTGTGCGGTGATTGAGTTTGCTGGCACGATTCCGTGGTCGTACACGGCCTCCATGGTCTTCTCAGGCATGGTGTTCACCAGCTGAGGAGCAACCAACTCGGTCACATACAGGGTGTCTGACAGGCTTGGGTCCTTGACGCCGGTCGAGGCCATGAGCGGGCGCTGAACGTTGGCGCCGGCGGCGGCCAGGTCGGCCCAGTCGGCAGCTGCGAACTCGACCTCGAACACCTCGTAAGCCAGGCGAGCGTTGGCCAGCGCGGCCTTGCTCTTGAGGGCAATAGCGCTCTCGTTGCCCGTTGCCACGAGACGCTTGTCGATCTCGGTGTCAACGCGCGAAACAAAGAATGATGCGACCGAGTGAATCTTGCTCAGGTCGTGGCCGGCCGCCTTGGCCTGCGCGATGCCTGCCTTGTAAGCGGCGATTACCTCGCGGTAGCGCTGCAGCGAGAAGATTAGGGTCACGTTGACCGAGATGCCCTCGGCGATAACCGCGGTGATTGCAGCCAGGCCTGGCTTGGTCGCCGGAATCTTGATCATTACGTTCTCGCGACCAACCTTGGCAAACAGCTCCTTCGCCTGCGCGATGGTGCCTTCGGTGTCGTTTGCCAGACCTGGCTCGACCTCGATCGAGACGCGACCGTCGAAGCCCTTCGATGCGGCATAGACGCCGGCGAAGATGTCGCAGGCCTCGGCCACGTCTTGAGTTGTGATCTCAAAGATCGCCTCGGTTGCGGTCTTGCCCTCGGCCGCCAGCTGGGCGATCTGCTCGCCATAGCCTTCGCCCTTGCCGATAGCCCCGGCAAAGATGGTCGGGTTGGTGGTCACACCCGAGACCGATCGGTTCGAGATCAGGTCGCGCAGTGCGCCTGAACGGATGCGGGTGCGCGACAGGTCGTCGAGCCAGATGCTGACGCCGTTTGCGGCCAGCTGTGCGAGTGGGTGAGTCATTCTGAATCCTTTGATCGTGTTGTTGAAAACAGGGGAGTAGGGCCGAGTATTCCGACTAGCCCAACAGGCTCTTGGCGGTGGCGACCACGTTTTCGGTGGTCATGCCGAACTCGCGGAACAGGGTCTTGAAGTCGGCCGAGGCACCAAAGTGCTCGATCGAGACGTGCGCCTGCGCATACTTCGACCAACCGAGGGCCAAGCCAGCCTCGACCGAGACGGTCGGCACGCCAGCAGGCAGAACCGACGCGCGGTAGGCGGCGTCTTGCTCCTCGAACCACTCGACACACGGGGCCGAGACAACGCGGGTTGCGACACCTGCGGCCTCTAGCTGCTCGCGGGCTGCAACGGCAAGCTGCACCTCGCTACCGGTTGCCAGCAGTACGAGCGCTGGGCTCTTGCCCGAGCCAGCATCGATCAGCGTGTAGGCACCCTTTGCGGTGTTTTCGGCACCGGCAAATACCGAACCGGTTGCATCGGTCTCGCCGCGCTTGAAAACAGGAATGTTTTGACGAGTCAGCGCGATGCCCGCAGGGCCTTCGCGACGGTCGAGCATGGTCTTCCAGGCGTATGCGGTCTCATTTGCATCGCCAGGGCGAACTACGTCGAGACCCGGAATAGCGCGAAGAGTCGCAATCTGTTCGATTGGCTGGTGGGTCGGGCCGTCTTCGCCGAGCGCCACCGAGTCGTGGGTCCAAACGAAGATGCTAGGCACCTTCATCAATGCGGCGAGGCGCACAGCCGGACGCATGTAGTCGCTGAAGATCAGGAAGGTGCCGCCGAATGCACGGGTGTTGCCGTGCAGCACGATGCCGTTCAGGATAGAACCCATGGCGTGCTCGCGAATGCCGAAGTGCAGCACGCGACCGTAGGCGTCGCCTGACCACTCGTGGGTCGACCACTCGGAAGGAACGAACGACTTGGCGCCATTGATGGTGGTCAGGTTCGACTCGGCAAGGTCGGCCGAACCGCCCCAGAGCTCTGGCATTACAGCTGCGATGGCGTTGATTACCTTGCCAGACGCGGCACGGGTCGAAACCTCGGTGCCACCATCGAAGACAGGCAGTGCGGCCTCGAGGCCTTCAGGAGTCTGACCCGACTGCACGCGGTCGAAGAGCGCCTTGCGCTCGGGGTTAGCTGCCGCCCAAGCGTCAAAGCGCTGCTGCCATTCGGCGCGAACTGCGTCGGCGTGGTTCTGGTAACCGCGGGTGTGCGCGATCACATCGGCATCGACCTGGAAGGTCTGCTCTGGATCGAAACCGAGCACGGTCTTGAGGCCGGCCAGCTCTTCGGCGCCAAGCGCCGAACCGTGAATCTTGCCCGAGTTCTGCTTCTTTGGCGAAGGCCAACCGATGATCGTGCGCAGGGTGATGAGCGATGGCTTGTCGGTGACCGACTTCGCCTTCTCAATTGCGGCATACAGTTCGGCTACGTCTTCGACGTAGTTGCCGGTCTTCTTCCAGTCGACGGTCTGCACGTGCCAGCCGTATGCCTCGTAGCGAGCGCTGAGGTCTTCGGTGAACGAGATGTTGGTGTCGTCTTCGATTGAGATCTGGTTTGAGTCATAGATGACAACCAGGTTTCCAAGCTTCTGGTGGCCGGCCAACGATGCGGCCTCGGCGGTAACGCCTTCCTGCATGTCGCCATCGCCGGCAATTACATAGACGAAGTGATCGAATGGCGAGGTGCCTGCCGGAGCCTCTGGGTCGAACAGACCACGCTCATAGCGCGCCGCATAGGCAAAGCCGGTTGCCGAGGCAAGGCCCTGACCGAGTGGACCGGTCGTGATCTCGACACCCTTGGTGTGACCGTATTCAGGGTGGCCAGGCGTTGCCGAACCCCAGGTGCGCAGCGACTTGATGTCGTCGAGCTCGAGGCCGTAGCCGTGCAGGTAAAGCTGGTTGTAGATGGTCATCGATGAGTGACCAATTGAAAGGATGAAGCGGTCGCGGCCGACCCAGCGGTCATCCTTTGGGTCGTGGCGCATCACCTTGTTGAACAGGGTGTATGCCACTGGCGCCATGCTGATCGCGGTGCCAGGGTGGCCATTGCCAACCTTTTCAACGGCATCGGCGGCCAAAACACGTGCGGTGTTGACGGCTTTTGAATCTAGATCGGTCCACTGGAATGCTGACAAGACAGCTCCTTACGTAACTGTTAAACGGATTGTTTGAGTTGGTGGCGACTCTGCCTGATGGCCGGAAAAATCTGGTGAACACTATGCCGATAAGCAATGAATGCTCTGGTTCGCCACATTCCGTTACAGCCATAATCCTAACGCCGCAGTGCTTTTTTGTCGGGAAGAACGACCAGATGTGGTGGCTTAGACTTGTTGTGATGTCGCGTCAAAATCAAGCCCCAAAAGCCAGCTGGATGGTCAAGCTGCGCGCCTATGTTGCGCTAACCAAGCCACGCGTGATCGAACTTTTGTTGATCACGACAGTGCCGACCATGATTTTGGCTCAGCGCGAGCACTTTGGCGGCGGCTTTCCTAACCTTTGGCTGGTGCTCGGCACCCTAGTTGGTGGCGCACTGAGCGCTGGCAGCGCGAATGCATTCAACTGTTACATCGACGCCGACATCGACAAGATTATGGGCCGCACCAAGGGGCGCCCGCTGGTCACCGGTGAGCTAACCAAGCGCGAGGCCTTCGTCTTTAGCTGGGCAACCGGTTTTGGCTCGTTCGTCTGGCTTTGGTACCTGGTGAACCCATTGGCCGCATGGCTCTCTCTCGCGGCGATCGCGTTCTATGTTTTGGTTTACACGATGTTGTTGAAGCGTCGCACGCCGCAAAACATTGTCTGGGGTGGCGCCGCGGGAGCGATGCCTGTGTTGATCGGCTGGGCTGCCGTGACCAACGACTTGTCGATCGCCCCGTGGATCCTGTTCTTGGTGATTTTCCTCTGGACTCCGCCGCACTATTGGCCGCTATCGATGCGCTACAAGGAGGACTACGCCGCTGCCGGTGTGCCGATGCTTCCGGTGGTTCGCCAGTCACCGGTCGTGGCGGTTCAAATCATTCTTTATGCCTGGGCACTCGTGGCCTCGAGCCTGCTGCTGATTCCGGCAGCGCACATGGGCTGGATCTACACGATCGTGGCTAGCGCCTCGGGGCTGTGGTTCTTGGTCGAGTCGTTCCGCCTGTATCGCGAAGGCCTGCGCAACGAACCTACGAATCCCATGCGCCTGTTCCACGGCTCGATCACATACCTGACCCTGCTGTTCTTGGCAGTGGCAATCGACCCGCTAATCATCTTTAGCTAGGCCTGTTTCAACTCGGCCAGGCGTGCGAGCGCCTCGATGCGCTCGGCGGCGTGATCGACAATCGGTGCCGGATAGCCCTGCGAAAGGCCAGCCAGCAGCAACCAAGGCTCGTGCACTGCCGCACCATAGATGTGGCGCAGCTCGGGCACATAGCGACGCACATAGTCGCCACGCGGGTCGAACTTTTGCCCCTGCGTGATCGGATTGAAAACCCTAAAGTATGGGCTTGCGTCGGTGCCGCAGCCTGCGGTCCACTGCCAACCGTGCGAGTTTGAGGCCGGGTCGTAATCGCTGAGGTTTCGCTCGAACCAGCGGGCACCGTGCTGCCACTCGATGTGCAGGTCTTTCACGAGGAACGACGCCACGATCATGCGCACGCGATTGTGCATCCAGCCCGTTTCGAGCAACTGGCGCATGCCGGCATCGACCATCGGAAACCCGGTGCGGCCCTGTTGCCAGGCCGCTAGTCGACGGTCAGCCTCGCTACCGGTGTCGTAGCGCATCGACGCGTATTTTGGGTCGTAGTACTCGGTTAGCGAGTCGGGGTTGTGCCAGAGCACATCGGCATAAAACTCGCGCCAGGCGATTTCTTTGCGATAGACATTGTGCCCAGGTAGGTCGCGCAGCGCGGCCAGGATCGTGCGGGGGTGTATCTCGCCAAAGGCGAGGGCGTGCGACAAATGGCTGGTGCCCGATAGATCGGCGCGATCGCGGAGCGTGTCATAGTCGTGCAGCGCGCGAGCCTTGAAGCGTTCGAGCGTGCGCAACGCGAAGGCCTCGCCGGCAACCACCTTGAATGGCGCTGGCTTGATAGCGGCGAGATTCGAAACCGGCGCAGTGCCAGCCAAACGAGGCTGAAATTCGATGGTCACACGAGGCTCTGGGCGCAGAGCGCCAGCATGCTCGAACCAGACCTTCGAGAAGGGCGTGTAGACGCGGTATGCCGTGCCATCACCCTTGGCGATAGAGCCCGGGGCAACCGCGTAGTAACTGTCGTCCAGTTGCAAGAAGATGCCGCGATCGCGCAAGGCCACGCCAATCGCGTTTTGCTCGGCGACGCCCTCGGGGTCGAAGGCTCTAGTGGCGTGCAGCGTGGTGATCGAGGCATGCGCGGCGACGTCGGCCATGCGCGCGGCAAGCCGCTCGAGTCCGGTTTCGCTAACTAGCCCAAGCACCCCAGACGCGTCGACGTCTAGCGCACGAAGCGACTCGACCAGCGAGTGCTGGCGAATGCCCTCGAGCGCCTCAAACTTGGCATGGTCCAGCGCATACAAAAGGGGCAATTGCGTGTGCCCAACAGACTTGGCGGCCTGAGCCGCAATGTTCAACGCCTTGTTATCGGCTAGGCGCAGGTCGCGACGAAACCAGAAGGCGTGGGTCATACTCGTTTGCTGCGAAGCACTAGCACCGAATAGGTGAGCAGGGCCGCCATGATGCTGGCGCCTAGCATGTGCAGGGCCACAAGCAACGGCGGAACACCGAGGCGCGCCTGAGCGAGGCCAAGCGCTGCCTGGGCTACCGAGGCAAGCACCAGCCACAGCAGAGTCTGAGTGCCGCGGCTCGTGATGCCCTTCGAGCGCAATTGAGCGACCAAGGCAATCAGAATCAAGATCAAGAGAAGATACGCAGGGTATGAGTGCACGTGCTCAACCACAGCTAGGTCTAGGCCATTGCGCGGCGCCTTTTGATCGCCCGCGTGCGGGCCGGCGCCGGTCACGACGATGCCAACAAGCAGTGCCACCAGGCCGGTGACCGCGATTGGCCAGGCAAGTGCCGCAGCAACTTTGGCCACTGGTGCGGGGGAGCCGCTCGAGCCAACCGAACCCCGATAGAACCGCCATACCAAGATGGTTGCCACAGCGATCAGCGCCGCGCTGAGCACAAAGTGGAGCCCGACGACCCAGGGGTTCAGTTGGGTCAGAACCGAGATGCCGCCGATGATTGCCTGGCCGAAAATGCCTAAGCCGATGGTCAGCGCCGGCCAAACCATTCCGGCGCGTTGAGGCTTTGGCAGCCGCACTATGGTCACGAACGTGAGCAACGCGATGACAACGAGCACGAAAGTGAGCGTGCGGTTGGTGAACTCGATGATTCCGTGAATGCCCATTTCTGGCACATTCACGAGCGATTCAGGCGTGCACTTCGGCCAGGTTGGGCAACCTAGACCGGAGCCGGTGAGGCGCACTGCGCCGCCGGTTACCACGATCAGAATCTGGGCGACAAGCGAGGCCCAGACATACATGCGCAGTCGGGCCGCGCCGAAGACCGCGGCAATAGGTTTCTGGAGCGCACTATTCACTGAAATCAAGACTTTCTCTCGCGCTGAACCCTAGGCGTTCGCTGGGCTGGCGGCTAGACTGGTCGTCGGTTTGTTTGACCCGGCGAGCGTTGACTGTGTTACCAGTTTCGCATAGCAACATTAAGGTTTCGAACCCCTGGGAATGTTCCCGCCAAAACGCCAGTTGGTTTTATCGACTCAATAGCCAGGCCGAGCTAATACTCGCGCCCAAAGCATTAGGAGGATGGCTTGTCCGAAACGATCATGGATCGCAACCCCGAACTCGAGGGCATCGGCGTTTATGAATTCGGTTGGTCCGACCCAGACTCGGCCGGCGCCAGCGCGCGTCGCGGCATCAACGAAGACGTGGTGCGCGACATCTCGGGCAAAAAAGACGAACCCGAATGGATGCTTGAGCGCCGCCTGCGTGGCTTCGATTACTTCGGCAAGAAGCCAATGCCAACCTGGGGCAGCGACCTCTCGGGCATCGACTTCGACAACATCAAGTACTTTGTGCGCTCGACCGAGCGTCAGGCACAGAGCTGGGAAGACCTGCCAGAAGACATCCGCAACACCTATGAACGCCTCGGCATTCCCGAGGCTGAGCGCGCACGACTGGTTGCCGGTGTGGCGGCACAGTATGAGTCTGAGGTGGTCTACCACCAGATCCGCGAAGACCTCGAAGAGCAGGGCGTCATCTTTCTTGACACCGACACCGCGCTAAAGGAACACCCTGAGATTTTTCAGGAATACTTCGGAACCGTTATTCCGGCGGGTGACAACAAGTTCGCTGCGCTGAACACCGCCGTCTGGTCGGGAGGCTCGTTCGTCTACGTTCCAAAGGGCGTAAAGGTCGAGATTCCGCTGCAGGCATACTTCAGAATCAACACCGAGAACATGGGTCAGTTCGAGCGCACCCTGATCATTGCCGACGAAGACTCGTATGTGCACTACATCGAGGGCTGCACCGCACCGATCTATCAGAGCGACTCGCTGCACTCGGCCGTAGTCGAGATCATCGTCAAGAAGGGCGCTCGCGTTCGATACACGACGATTCAGAACTGGTCGACCAACGTTTACAACCTGGTGACCAAGCGAGCCATCTGCCACGAAGGCGCCACCATGGAATGGATCGATGGGAACATCGGCTCGAAGGTCACCATGAAGTATCCGGCCGTAATCCTTGCCGGTGAGCACGCTCGCGGCGAGACCCTTTCGGTTGCGTTTGCGGGCGAGGGCCAGCACCAAGACGCCGGCGCCAAGATGATTCACCTTGCGCCTCACACCTCGTCGTCGATCATTTCGAAGTCGATCGCACGCGCCGGCGGTCGTGCATCGTATCGCGGCGAGATCCGTGTTGCGGCTGGCGCTCACCACTCGGCAAACACAGTGCGTTGCGACGCCCTGCTGGTCGACAACATCTCGCGCTCTGACACGTATCCGTCGGTTGACGTTCGCGAAGACGACGTCTCGATGGGTCACGAGGCCACGGTCTCGCGCGTCAGCGAAGAGCAGCTGTTCTACCTGCAGTCGCGCGGCCTACCCGAAGACGAGGCAATGGCCATGATCGTGCGCGGCTTTATCGAGCCGATCGCCAAAGAACTGCCAATGGAATACGCGCTCGAGCTCAACAAGCTCATCGAGCTGCAGATGGAAGGAGCGGTTGGCTAATGGCCGGCACTCTAAACGAACACAGCCACGGCCTCGCGCCGGTGCAGATGCGCTCAGAGCGCAAGCGTTCGGCCGACCTGGCCGAGTTCGACGCAATCACAATGCGCGACGAACAATGGCGCTACGTCGAGGTTTCGCGCCTCAAGGGCCTAGACAACCTGCCAATGGATGAGTTCAGCGGCGACATCGAGCTGCAGGCTCCCGAGGCCGTATCGGCCAGTTGGATCGACCGCGACCACGCGTTGTTCGGCTCGGCCGGCCTACCCGAAGACCGCGCGGCGGCGGCGGCCTGGGGTGCTGCGAGCCAGGCATACCTGATTTCGATTCCAGATAACTTCGTCGGTGACCAGCCGGTTTATCTAACCCTGCGCGGCGACCACCTCGAGGCCAGCGCGCTTCACCTGGTGATTTCGGCGGGCAAGTTCGCCGAGGCCACCGTCGTCATCGATCACGTTGGCAAGGCCGTGCTTGGCGAGAACGTCGAGATGATCCTTGCCGACGAGGCGAAGGTCAAGGTCGTTTCGGTGCAGGACTGGTCGCGCGACTCGGTGCACGTTTCGGCGCAGTACTCGAAGTTGGGCCGCAATGCCTCGCTCGAGCACGTCGTGGTTACCCTAGGCGGCGACCTCGTGCGCATCACCCCGACCGTCGACTTTGCGGGGCCGGGTGCCTCGGTCGATCTGCAGGGTGCCTACTTTGCCACCGCGGGTCAACACCTCGAGCACCGCCCGTTCGTCGACCACTCACAGCCAAACTGCAAGTCAAACGTGACCTACAAGGGCGCGCTCCAGGGCAACAAGGCTCACACCATCTGGGTGGGCGACGTGCTGATTCGCAAGGCCGCCGAGGGCACCGACACCTACGAGCTCAACCGCAACCTGATTTTGACCGATGGCGCTCGCGCCGACTCGGTGCCAAACCTCGAAATCGAGACTGGCGAGATCGAAGGTGCCGGCCATGCCAGCGCATCGGGTCGATTCGACGACGAGCAGCTGTTTTATCTGCAGGCACGCGGAATCCCTGAGCTCGAGGCGCGTCGCCTCGTGGTTCGTGGCTTCTTGAACGAGGTCATTCAGCGCATCGGCGTCGAAGACCTTGAGGCTCGCCTGACCGCATCCATCGAAGAAGAATTGGCAAGGAGCATCGCCTAATGCCTGCAATCAACACGACCCTTAAGGTTGACGACCTCAAGCCTGGCAAGGCCCTTCGCCTTGTGATCAGCGGCCATCCGATTGCGCTGATCAAGACCAAGGCCGGTGCGCTGTATGCCCTCGACGACAAGTGCTCGCACGGCGAGATCTCGCTCAGCGAGGGTTTCGTCGACAACACGACCGTTGAGTGCTGGGCGCACGGCGCCAAGTTTTCGCTCGAGACCGGCGAGGCCCTGACCCTTCCTGCGTTCGAACCGGTTGGCACCTACGAGGTGCTAGTCGAAAACGACGAGATTTACATCGATTACGACGCCGAATAAGCGGCCAAGACTTAGAACAAGAAAGCAAACCATGTCGATTCTTTCAATCAAGAACCTGCACGTAACAGTCGAGACCGACCAGGGCACCAAAGAGATCCTGAAGGGCGTTGACCTGACCATTCGTTCGGGCGAGACCCACGCGATCATGGGCCCAAATGGCTCGGGCAAGTCGACCCTGGCCTACACGATCGCTGGTCACCCTAAGTACACAGTTACCGAGGGCGAAATCTTGCTCGACGGCGAGAACGTGCTCGAGATGAGCGTCGACGAGCGCGCCCGCGCGGGCCTGTTCTTGGCCATGCAGTACCCGGTCGAGATCCCTGGTGTTTCGGTTAGCAACTTCTTGCGCACCGCGAAGACCGCGATTGCCGGCGAGGCACCGGCTCTGCGCCAGTGGATCAAGGATGTCCGTGGCGCAATGGAGAACCTGCGCATGGACTCATCGTTCACCGAACGTAACGTCAACGAGGGCTTCTCGGGCGGCGAAAAGAAGCGCCACGAGATTCTGCAGCTCGAGCTGCTCAAGCCCAAGTTTGCTGTGCTCGACGAGACCGACTCGGGTCTCGACGTTGACGCACTCAAGATCGTCTCAGAGGGCGTCAATCGCGCCAAGGAAGCCAACGACTTCGGTGTGCTTCTTATCACGCACTACACCCGAATCCTCAACTACATCAAGCCACAGTTCGTGCACGTGTTCGTGGCCGGCAAGATCGCCGAAGAGGGCGGCCCAGAGCTGGCCGAGCGCCTCGAGGCCGAGGGCTACGACCGCTACGTGAACGCATAATCGTGGCCGAAGACTACGAACTCGACCCGGTCAAATACGACGAGGTCATCGAGGCACTAAAAGACGTGATTGACCCCGAACTTGGCGTCAACATCGTCGACCTCGGATTGATCTATGGCCTGCTCAAGTCAGAAGACGGCGCATTGCTGATCAACATGACCCTGACTTCGGCTGGCTGCCCTCTGACCGACGTGCTCGAAGAGCAGACCGGCCAGGCGCTCGATGGCATAGTCGACGCATACCGAATCAACTGGGTCTGGATGCCACCTTGGGGTCCTGAGCGAATCACCGAAGACGGCAAAGAGCAGATGCGCGCCATCGGCTTTTCGATCTGATCGACCGAAGACCTTAAAACAAAAACCCTCCCGAAATCGGGAGGGTTTTTTGCTGAAAGTGTTACTTGAGCTTGCGAACCAATGCCCAGGCTGCAGGCAGCGCGGCACCTGCGGCTACGGCCTTCACGCCGTCCCAAACCATGAATGGGGTCATCCAACCGGTTGCGGTTGCCAGATCGACACCCGAGACGGCGGCGAGCACTGGAATGCCCAGCGCATAGATGATGACCGAGCCAACAACGTATGCGGCTGCCATCTTGAGAACGTTCGAGCTCCACTTGAGCTCGGCCAGCTTGCCGACCACGAATCCGGCTACGACGAAGCCAGCGAGGAAGCCTGCGGTGTTGCCCACGAGAATGGCCCAACCGCTAGTGGCACCGGCAAACAGCGGCAGACCGATGGCACCGAGCAGAACATAAAGCAGCATCGAGGCCGCGCCGCGGATCGAACCGAGGGCTGCGCCAACAACTAGAACGGCAAAAGTCTGCAGGGTGAATGGAACGCCGATTGGGGTTGGCACGCTGACCTGCGCGGCAAGACCGGTAAGCACGGCACCCGACAATACCAGGGTGGCGTCTGATACGAGGCTGCGCGGCACGACGCTGTCGATAAGGGTCGGGCGAGCCGATGAAAGCATTGACATGGGTTTTCTCTCTCTGTCGGGGGACGTATCGATTGTAGACTAGGCGCTTTGGCGGTGTTCGTCGCCGCAACTAAATCGACACAAAGCCAGGCAAAACATGATCAGCGTTCGCGACCTCGAGATTCAAATTGGCGCACGCACGCTCATGTCTGAGGTCAACTTTCGTGTCGACAAGGGCGACAAGGTTGGTCTCGTGGGCCGCAACGGCGCCGGCAAAACCACACTCACCAAAATACTGGCGGGCGATGGGCAGCCGAGTCAGGGCAAGGTCGAAAAATCTGGCGAAATCGGCTACCTGCCGCAGGATCCCCGCAGCGGCGATCCAGAAGAACTAGCCCGCACGCGCATCCTGAATGCCCGCGGTCTGGGCGACCTGCTGGCTCAAATGCAGGCGGCGACCGAAGACATGGGCAGCGTCGATGAGGCCGTCTATGACGCCGCGATGCGCAAATACTCGAACGCCGAAGCGCGTTTCAATGCGTTGGGCGGGTACGCCGCCGAGGCAGAGGCGGCGGCCATCGCAAGCAACCTCGGGCTAAAAGAGCAGGTGCTAAGCCAGCCGCTCAAGACCCTGTCTGGTGGTCAGCGTCGTCGCATCGAGTTGGCCCGCATTCTGTTCAGCGATGCGCAAACCATGATTCTCGACGAGCCGACCAACCACCTCGATGCCGATTCGGTCGTTTGGTTGCGCGACTTCTTGAAGGGCTACCAGGGCGGCTTGATTGTGATCAGCCACGATGTCGACCTAATTGGCGAGACCGTGAACCGCGTCTTTTATCTAGATGCGATGCGCGGCGTGATCGACGTCTACAACATGGGCTGGAAGGCCTACCTCAAGCAGCGCGAGGCCGATGAGGAGCGCCGCAAGCGCGAGCGCACAAACGCCGAGAAAAAGGCCGCGACTCTGCAGCTTCAGGCCGCCAAGTTTGGCGCCAAGGCCACCAAGGCCGTTGCCGCGCAGCAAATGGTTCGCCGTGCCGAAAAGCTCTTGAGCGGCCTCGAAGACGTGCGCGAGAGCGATCGCGTCGCAAAGATCAAGTTCCCCGACCCTGCGCCTTGCGGCAAGACTCCGCTCATGGCCTCGAATCTCAGCAAGAGTTATGGGTCGCTCGAGATCTTCACCTCGGTCGACCTGGCGATCGATAAGGGCTCAAAGGTAGTCATCATCGGTCTAAATGGTGCGGGCAAGACCACGCTGCTGCGCATTCTCGGCGGCATCGACAAGCCCGACACCGGCGCGATCGAACCGGGTCACGGCCTAAAGATTGGCTACTTCGCACAGGAACACGAGACGCTCGACGTCTCGAAGACCGTTCTTGAAAACATGCAGCGCGCGGCGCCTCAGCTTGGCGAGACCGATGCCCGTAAGGTTTTGGGTTCGTTCCTGTTCTCGGGCGACGACGTAAACAAGCCAGCCGGAGTTCTCTCGGGCGGCGAGAAGACCCGTCTCGCCCTGGCCTCGCTCGTGGTCTCGTCGGCCAACGTGCTGCTCCTCGACGAACCGACCAACAACCTCGACCCAGCCAGCCGCGAAGAGATCCTTCGCGCCTTGTCGACGTTCACGGGTGCCGTCGTACTGGTTTCGCACGACGTTGGAGCGGTTGAGGCTCTAAAC
The DNA here is from genome assembly GCA_041168965.1 of Actinomycetota bacterium. GTDB lineage: Bacteria > Actinomycetota > Actinomycetes > Actinomycetales > Microbacteriaceae > Rhodoluna. The sequence goes on along the minus strand of JBEEJX010000139.1, from coordinate 13,746 downwards.
CCAGAGCGAGTGCTGATTCTGCCTGACGGCGTCGAAGACCACTGGAACGAGTCTTACGCCGAGCTGATCTCGCTCAGTTAGCGTCTTCGGCCTCGTTATCGCGCTGAGCGCGAGTCACGCGTCGCTTGCGCGGCACGAAGTTCGCCTCGGTGGCCGCTCTGTAGTGCTCGAATTCCTGGCGCACAAACCACACGAGCGTCGCAAACGCCAAGATGGCGAACATGATCCATTGAATGGCATAGCTCAGGTGATTGCCCTCAGATAGTTCGGGCATGGTCTCGAGCCGCGGCGCAACCTTGGCGCTAGGGGTCTCGCTGGCAAGGCGAACATAGACCCCCGCAGCAATGGGTTCCTTCAGGGCAAGCTGGTGCGCGGCCGCGATTGGGTCAACCGTTGGCAGTTGCCCCTTCGGTGCCGTCTTAGAGCCAGTCGGTTCGGCTGCACGAATGCGACCAACGATATCGAGTTCGCCACTTGGCAAAACCGGAACGATGTCGGGGGAGTCGTGTTCGTTGCCCGTCGGCAGCCAGCCTCGATCGACCAGATAGAGGCTCAGGTCGCGAGCTTGAAACACGCCAACCTGCAAGAAGCCAGGCTCGCCCGCGTAAGGCTTGTTGCGCACCAGCAACTGGGTGCCTGCCACATAGTGACCCGAGATCGACACCGGCCGCCATTCATTTGCGGCAACGAAACGGCCGCGTGGAGCCAGCTTTTCAATGGGAGCGATCGCCATGTCGTAGTTGCCCGAGATGAGGTCGTTCTTGGCGATCACCTCGGCTCGACGGGCAAATTGCCAGCGCGACAAAAAGGTGCATGCGATAGCAAAGACAATCACGACCGCCAGCCAACTCAACCAGCGACGCCACGAGAGCTTGAAATAACTCATGCCGGTTCACCGGCCATCGAGTCGGCGTCCAGCGGGCGCATCCCTAGCAAAAAGCCGCGATTGTCGAGGTATTCCGAAAGAAACTGGATGTGATCTGGGCAAGCGCTCCAGGTCTTGACCCGGTCGGGGGCATGCACAGTCGGGTTTCGCCAATCCAACAAAACCGTTGCCGGCGCAGAGCAACCGGCCCTCGAGCACTTAGTCATCGTGGTTCACGACCTTGATGTCGCCCGCACCGAGTTTTAGGGTTGGCGCCTGAACCACCTCGGCACGGTTCTCGTGCTCGTGACGCACATCGTTGGCGATAACCACAGCGATGTATGGCAACAGGATTGCCGCGGCGAAAAACACCCACATCAGCCAGCCCTGAACGACCATGCCAAGAATCAGGCAGACCACGCGAACGCTCATGGCTATCGTGTATTTGATCATGCGAGCCTTGCGCTCGTCTTCTGGATTCACGCCAACCGAGGTGGCACTTTGCACGTCGCGATTTCGCGAGGCAGGGGAGCCGGCGAAACGTGCCATAGAAACTCCTCAAATCGCCCGATTGCCCAATGTTTGGGCGGGGTGGCAAGGCTGCCAAATCCACATTCAAGACTAAACTTTTGCTGTCACAAGCGCGAATTGGCGAAAGGCGAAATTTTGACGAATCCACGCACAGTATTGGTCACGGGCGGAAACCGCGGCATCGGTCGCGCCATCGCCGAGGAATTCCTTCGCCAGGGTCACCGTGTTGCCGTAACCGTTCGCTCGGGCGAAGGCCCTGCGGGCGCACTGAGCGTCGTTGCCGACGTAACCGACCCGGCCAGCCTCGATGCCGCATTCGCCGAGGTCGCCGAGAAGCTTGGCCCAATCGAAGTGCTGGTGGCTAACGCTGGCATCACTCGCGACATGCTGCTGATGCGCATGACCGACGACGACTTCGAGACCGTCGTCAACACCAACCTCAACGGCGTATTCCGCGTGGTCAAGCGCGCCAGCAACGGCATGATCAAGGCCAAGTTTGGCCGCGTAATTTTGATTGGATCGGTTGTCGGCCTTTTGGGTTCGGCCGGCCAGGTCAACTACTCGGCAACCAAGAGCGCCCTGGTTGGCATGGCTCGTTCGATCACCCGAGAGCTCGGCGCCCGTGGCATCACCGCCAACGTGGTGGCTCCAGGCTTCATCGACACCGACATGACCGCGGCGCTGCCAGAGGCGCAGCAAGACGAATACAAGAAGAAGATTCCGGCGGGCCGTTTTGCCTCGCCCGAAGAGGTCGCGCGCGTGGTCACTTGGTTGGCCTCCGACGATGCTGGCTACATTTCAGGCGCCGTGATTCCTGTCGACGGCGGCCTCGGCATGGGCCACTAACCCGAGTCGCGCACTTCTAAAGCTTCACCTAACGCTTCGTTCCGAAAGGCAATCATGACCAACCCACTAGCAGCCGGCAGTCTAGCTGGCAAGACCGCACTCGTCACCGGTTCGTCGCGCGGAATCGGCGCAGACACGCTCGGCTACTTTGCCGAGGCCGGAGCCTCGGTCGTCGTGAATTTCCGTAACAAGGAGGCACGTGCGACCAAGATTGTCGATGGCATCAAGGCGACAGGTGGCAACGCAATCGCCGTTGGCGCCGACCTAACCGATGCCGATTCGGTTAAGGCCATGTTCGAGGCCGCCAAGTCGGCCTTCGGAGCAATCGACATCTTGGTGATGAACGCCTCGGGCGGCATGGAGGCGGGCCTCGGCGAAGACTACGCAATGCGCCTCAACCGCGACTCGCAGGTCAACCTACTCACCACCGCACTGCCTTATTTGGCCGATAACGCCCGTGTCGTCTTCGTGACCAGCCACCAGGCTCACTTCATTCGCACCACACCGACCATGCCCGAGTATGTGCCGGTGGCACTCTCAAAGCGCGCCGGTGAGGATGAGCTTCGCAAGATGATTCCCGCGCTTGAAGAGCGCGGAATCGGTTTTGTCGTGGTGTCGGGCGACATGATCGAGGGCACCATCACCGCGACCTTGCTCGAGCGAGCCAACCCTGGCGCAATCGAATCGCGCCGCGAAGGTGCCGGCAAGCTCTACAACGTTGCCGAATTCGCCGCCGAGATCGCCCTTGCGGCGGTTGAGCCGGTTCCGGCAGACAACACGCGACTCGTTGGCGACACGAGCGACTTCATCGCCGAATAAAAGGCATAACTAAAAAAACCCGGGCGGCCGATTGGCTGCCCGGGTTTTTCTTTCTTGCTTTTAAGGCTAAACGCCGAGAATCTCGGCGAGCTCTAGCAGATCTTGACGTTCGACCACGATGTCAGCCGTGGCACGCACGATTGGCTTTGCGTTGAAGGCGATCGATAGGCCAGCCCAGCTCATCATCTCGAGGTCATTGGCGCCATCGCCAACGGCGACCGTCTGCGACTGTTTAAAGTTGCTGCGTTCTGCCCATTCGAGCAGCGACTGAGCCTTTGCGGCCTTGTCGACTATCTGGCCAAGCACCTTTCCGGTGAGCTTTCCATCGACGACCTCGAGATCGTTTGCGCGCGCGAAATCGAGACCGAGTTCGTCGGCCAGGGGAGTGAGCACCTGAGTGAATCCACCCGAAACGGCGCCAACCCGGCCTCCCGCCTCGTGAATGCGGTGAATCAGTTCTTTGGCGCCCTGTGTGATGGTGATCTGCTGAAAGACGTCGCCAAATACCTTTTCGGGCAGACCTTCAAGGGTCGCGACGCGCTGAATTAGGCTCTCGCTAAAGTCGAGTTCGCCAGCCATGGCGCGTTCGGTTACGGCTGCAACCTCTTCGCGACGACCGGCCACATCGGCCAAAAGCTCGATTACCTCGTTCTCGATGAGAGTGGAATCGACATCAAAAACGACGAAAAACTTGCTCACGGGGTGACTAGTACTCCCTTACCCACCACGGTAATTCCTGTTTCAGTGACGGTGAAGCCTCGCGCAAGGTCGCGCTCACGGTTCACGCCGATCGACGCGCCGTCGGTGACCACGACGCTCTTGTCGAGGATAGCGTGTCTGACCGTTGCGTCGCGGCCAATCTGAACACCGTCAAGCAGCACCGAATCGGTGACCAGCGCACGAGAGTGCACTCGAACGTTAGGCGAGAGCACCGAACGTTCAACAATGCCGCCCGATACCACCGTGCCAAGCGAAACGATCGAGTCGGTGGTGCGCCCCTGGTTGCCCTCGGCGTCGTGGATGAACTTGACCGGCGGCAGGTTGATCTGCTGCGTAAAGATCGGCCACTCGCTGTTGTACAGGTTGAAGATCGGCATTGTCGAAATCAGGTCCATGTGAGCCTCGTAGTAGCTCTCGATGGTTCCAACATCGCGCCAGTATGAGTGATCGCGCTCGGTCGAGCCTGGAATCTCGTTGAAGGTGAAGTCATAGACCGACGCGTCGTCGCGCGCGACCATGTAAGGCACGATGTCGCCACCCATGTCGTGGCTTGAGTCTTCGCGGTCGCCATCCTGGGTGATTGCATCGATCAGCGCCTGGGCGGTGAATACATAGTTGCCCATCGAGACCAGCGCCTCGTCTGGGGCCTCGGCCAGCGGCTTCGGGTTAGCTGGCTTTTCGCGGAATGCGGCGATTTTGGTTGGGTCGTTGTCGTCGACCTCAATCACGCCAAACTGCGAGGCTAAGGCCAGCGGCTGGCGAATCGCCGCGACAGTGACGCCACGACCCGAGGCAATGTGAGCCTCAACCATCTGCTCGAAGTCCATTCGATACACGTGGTCGGCACCAATTACCACGACGATGTCAGGACGCTCGTCGCCGAGCAGGTTCATCGACTGCAGAATCGCGTCTGCCGAACCCGAGAACCAGCGCTTGCCCAGACGCTGCTGGGCCGGCACCGATGCCACATACGAACCAAGAAGCGGCGACATGCGCCAGGTCTGCGAGATGTGGCGGTCGAGCGAGTGCGACTTGTACTGCGTCAGCACGACGATGCGACGCAGTCCACTATTGATCAAGTTCGAGAGCGCGAAGTCGATAAGTCGGTAGCTGCCACCGAATGGCACGGCAGGCTTAGCGCGGTCTGCGGTCAGCGGCATAAGGCGCTTTCCTTCTCCACCCGCGAGGACCATTCCAAAAATGCGTTTAGCGCTCATGTTCAGAATGTTATCCCTCAGTTATTACAACGCTATTAACATGACGACATGAGAATCGATCTGATCACCAAGGAATATCCACCGTTTATTTATGGCGGTGCGGGCGTGCATGTCGCTGAATTGGTGAGAGTGCTGCGCAAGCACATCGACGTTCAGGTGCGTTGCTTCGGCGACGCCCGTGATGAAACCGATACCTTTTCTTACTCGCACAGCCCGAATTTCGACGGCGCGAATGGCGCCCTGCAGACTATGTCGGTCGACTTGAACATGGTTGCCGACATCGCCGGCGCCGACATCGTGCACTCGCACACCTGGTATGCGAACTTCGCAGGTCAGGTTGCCGGCACCCTGCACGGCATTCCACATCTGATCACCGCCCACTCGCTCGAGCCGTTGCGCCCATGGAAGGAGCAGCAGCTTGGGGGAGGCTACCGTCTGTCGAGCTGGGTTGAGCGCACGGCCTATGAGGGCGCAACCGGCATAATCGCGGTGAGCGATGGCATGCGCAAGGACATCCTGCGGGCGTACCCACAAATCGATCCAGCGAAGGTTTCAGTCGTGCACAACGGCATCGACCTCGAGGCGTTCAAGGCCGCCGACAACCCAGACCTGGTTCGCCAAAACGGTGTGAACCCAGAGCAGCGCTCGGTGGTCTTTGTCGGCCGTATCACCATGCAGAAGGGCCTGCCTTACCTGCTGAAGGCGGCTCGCGAGCTGCCTAGCGACGTTCAACTGGTGCTTTGCGCTGGTGCACCAGACACCCCTGAAATCCTGGCCGAGGTCACCGAGCTCGTTGCCGAACTGCGCAAGGTGCGCGACAACGTCATTTGGGTCGAAAAGCACCTCAGCCGCGCCGAACTGATTGCAATCCTGTCGGCCGCAACCGTCTTTGCCTGCCCAAGCATCTATGAGCCGCTGGGAATCGTGAACCTAGAGGCCATGGCCTGTGGCACCCCAGTAGTGGCAACGGCGACCGGAGGCATTCCCGAGGTCGTTGCTCACGACGAAACCGGTCTCTTGGTGCAGATCGAGCAGCTTCAGGATGGCTCGGGCAAACCACTAGACGAGGCCAAGTTTGTTGCCGACTTTGCCGCGGCGCTGAATCGCATGCTCGAGCACCCAAAACTGGCTGAATTCGGTGCCGCCGGCCGCAAGCGCGTTGAACAGCACTTCAGTTGGGAAAGCATCGCGCAGCAAACCATCAGCGTGTATCGCAAGGCTCTCGAAGTTATCTAATACGCTGGTGGCATGTCGCGCGTCATTGACCTAAACAACGTCACCGTCCTCCGAGAGGGCCGTGCCATTCTCAACAATGTTGATTGGCAGGTCGAAGACAACCAGCGTTGGGTAATCATTGGCCCTAACGGCGCCGGCAAAACCACGCTTCTGCGTGTTGCGGCTGCCCAGATTCACCCTTCGGCTGGTCAGGCCACGATCCTGAACGAGCGCCTTGGCGAGATCAACGTATTCGACCTGCGCACCCGCATCGGCTTTGCCTCGAGCGCCTTGGCTTCGCACATTCCTAACAGCGAGACCGTGCTAAACGCAGTGATGACCGCGGCGTATGCCGTGACCGGTCGCTGGAACGAGAAATACGAAGACATCGACGAGCGCCGTGCGCGTCGCGTGCTGGGCGAGTGGCGCCTTGCCGACCTGGCCGACCGCGCATTTGGCACCCTCAGCGATGGCGAGCGAAAGCGCGCACAAATCGCTCGCTCGGTCATGCCAGACCCTGAGCTACTGCTTCTGGATGAGCCGGTGGCCAGCCTCGACCTCGCAGCCCGCGAGCAGACCATCAGCACGATTGGGGCATACGCACAATCGCCATACGCTCCGGCTATCGTGATGGTCACGCACCACCTCGAAGAGATTCCTGCAGGTTTCACTCACGCGCTGATTCTTAGCGACGGGCAGATTTTTGCGGCCGGTGAGATTGCAAGCACTCTGACCAGCGACAAAATTAGCGAGGCCTTCGGTTTCGGCATGATCGTCACCAACGAGGGCGGCCGTTACCGCGCTCGTGCCGCCCACTAAACGAGCGACGACGCCAAGCGATTCGACGCAAAACGTGTCAGATGCTTGGCGGGGCGCGTTGGGTCTGGTATGCTTGACCCTTAGTGCTCAATGAGCAATCAAAAGTTTTCAATCAATAGGAAGTTACGCAATGAAGGCTGACATTCACCCAAAGTACGAGCAGATCGTGTTCCGCGACCTGGCATCGGGTGTCGCATTTCTGACTCGCTCGACCGTGACCAGCAACAAGACCATCGAGTGGGAAGACGGCAACACCTACCCAGTTCTCGACGTTGAAATCTCGTCGGCATCGCACCCGTTCTATACCGGCAAGCAGCGCATCATGGACGCAGCTGGTCGTGTCGAGCGCTTCAACGCTCGTTACAAGGGCTTCGGCGCGTAATTCGCAGGAATTCAAAAACCCCGGTCAATCGACCGGGGTTTTTCTTTGCCCTAGGCGCTAAACGTTTTTGATCGGCCAACCGGAGTCGGCGACAACGGTTTCGCCCTTTTCGCGCAACCACTGCGCGAAGCTCTCGGCCTGTTGTTCGGCCCAGGTCTGCTGCAACTTATGCAGTTCGGCAACATCGGCGGGCAGCTTCTCTGCGAAGCGAGTCGCGATGGCCTGCATCACTCGACCGGCGGCGATGGCATCGGCCGTCGCGTTGTGGGCATCGTCAAGTGCCACCCCATAAACCTCGGCGGCGTTCTCAAGGCGGCGCTTGCCCTTGCGATAGCGGTCAACAGCCTTGTCGATAACCAACGGGTCAAGAATCGGAAAAGGCTCGGCGATTGGCTCGAGACCGTGTCGGAGGGCCTCATACTTCAAAATCGTGAAGTCGTATGGCGCGTTATAGGCGACTACTGGAATGCCGCGCTGCATGAAGCCACGAAGGGCGTCTAGCACCTCGGCCACGACCTCAGCCGCGGGGCGACCGTTGGCCCGCGCGAACTCGGTTGTGACACCGTGCACGGCTGCCGCCACCTCTGGAATCTCGATCTCGGGATCGGCCAGCCACTCCACATTCTGACCAACGACGTTGCCGTCGGCGCCGAGCTCGACCACACAGGCTGTCACGATGCGAGCCTCACGAAGGTCGAGGCCGGTGGTCTCGGTGTCAAAGACGGCGATGCTGTCGGCCCACTTGGGACGCGACGAAAATTCGAAGCTGAGTTGATTCACGCGCCCAGCCTATGGGTTGGCTATGACACCAATCCAACGCCACGCGCCAGTTCGAGTGCTGCCACGTGGTGATTCAGCGTAAAAATGTGCAGCCCCGGCGCGCCCGCGGCCAGCAGATCGCGGCCGAGCTGAATGCTGTAATCCATGCCGATTCGTCGCGCCTCGGCGTCGTCGCTGGCCGATTCGAGGCGGTCAACGAGCGCTTGAGGCAGGGCAGCGCCCGAAAGTTCGGCCATGCGAATGACGTTGCGGGCATTAGCGATTGGCATCAGGCCGGGCACAATCGGCATCACGACACCCGCCGCCGTGCTTGCCGAAACCAAAGTCGTGTATGCCTCGACCGTGAAAAAGAGCTGAGTCATGGCAAAGGTTGCACCCGCATCCTGCTTGATGCGAAGAACCTCGGCGTCGTGTTCGATCGAAGGCGACTCTGGGTGCACCTCCGGAAACGCGGCGACACCAACCTCGAGCCCAAACTCGTCGTGTGCAAGGTGCACCAGTTCGACGGCGCGCTTTAGTTCGCCCTGCTCGAGCGCGTCAGGCGCATCCTTTGGGGCATCACCTCGGAGGGCAAGGATCGTGTTCACGCCACAGGAACGGTAGCGCTGGATGATTTCGCGCGTCGATTCGCGCGATGCGCCAACGGCCGTCAGGTGACCAATGGTCAACACCAGTGGCGCCATGCGTTCAACAATTGCGAACGACTTGTCGCGGTTAGAACCGCCGGCGCCATAGGTCACCGAAACGTAGTCGGGTCGCGCCTCGAGCAGGTGATCAAAGGTTCGCCAGAGCTTCTCGGTGCCTTCGTCGTCTTTCGGTGGGTAAAACTCGAACGAGAGCGTTGGTTCAGATGCCGCCGCACGCATCTTCATTACCTCGGCAACAGAACTCGCAGGAGTGGTGGCCGCTGGGCTTCGAAGCACGTCGTAATCAGGCATTAGACAAGTATATCCAAGTGCGACGCGGGTAAACTTGGAGGTCTATGTTCAGCCTTCGTTCTCAGCAACTTCTTGAAGCAGTCTCGTCGCGCGTTGTTGTGGCCGACGGAGCCATGGGCACAATGATTCAGGAGTCGGATCCGACGCTCGTCGATTATGAAAACCTCGAGGGCTGCAACGAGATTCTGAACGTCACGCGACCAGACATCATCGAACGCATTCACCGCACCTATCTGACCGCGGGCGCCGAGGCAATCGAAACCAACACGTTTGGTGCGAACTTTCCTAACCTTGCCGACTACGGCATTGAAGACCGAATCGAAGAACTTGCTTTTGCTGGCGCTGCGTTGGCGCGCAAGGCAGCCGACGAATTCGCCACGGCCGACAAGCCGCGTTGGGTGCTCGGCTCGATTGGTCCAGGCACCAAGCTGCCGAGCCTCGGCCACGAGAAGTTCTCTGTGCTGCGCGACGCATACCTGCAGTCTGCACTTGGCCTAATCAAGGGCGGCGCCGATGCACTGCTGATTGAAACCGCGCAAGACCTGCTGCAGGCCAAGGCGGCCGTAATCGGCGCCAAGCGCGCCATGAAGCAGCTTGGCTTCGAGACCCCAATCCTGGTTTCTGTCACTATCGAAACCACTGGCACGATGCTGCTTGGAAGCGAAATTGGCGCCGCACTGACAGCTCTTAGCGCCCTCGGAATCGATGGTATTGGCCTCAACTGTGCCACCGGCCCGACCGAGATGAGCGAGCACGTGCGCTACCTCTCAAAGTTTTCGAGCCTACCTCTGGTGGTCATGCCGAACGCGGGCCTGCCGGTGCTCGGCCCGAACGGCGCTAGCTATCCGCTTGGCCCATCCGAACTTGCTCAGGCTCACTTGCAGTTTGTAAACGAGTACGGCGTTGGCCTGGTCGGTGGCTGCTGTGGCACTACGCCGGCGCACATTGCTGCCCTGGCCGAAGCCGTAGCCAATCGGGTTCCTTCGCGCCCAGCCGTCACCGACGACCCAGGCCTCGCGAGCCTGTACCAGCACCAACCGTTCGACCAGACGATGACCTACTTGTCAATCGGTGAGCGAACTAATGCCAATGGCTCAAAGGCGTTCCGCGAGGCGATGATCGCCGAGAACTGGGAGGAGTGCCTCGAGATCGCCAAGTCGCAGACACGCGAGGGCGCCCACCTGCTCGACGTCTGTGTCGATTACGTAGGCCGTGACGGTGTGCGCGATGCCCGCGAATTGGTTAGCCGATTGGCCACCGTTACGACCCTTCCGCTGGTGCTCGACTCGACCGAGCCGGCCGTAATCGAGGCCGGTCTGGAGTGCATGGGTGGCCGCGCGATGGTCAACTCGGTCAACTACGAAGACGGCGATGGCCCTGAGTCGCGATTTGCGCGAATGATGCCAATCGTCAAGGAACACGGCGCGGCCGTGGTTGCGCTGACGATCGACGAAGAGGGTCAGGCCCGCACCGCCGATACGAAGTTCGCTATTGCCGCCCGTTTGATTGACGACCTAACCGGCAACTGGGGCATGCGCCGTGTCGACATCACCGTTGACGCACTGACCTTCCCGATTGCTACCGGCCAAGACGAAACCCGTCGCGACGGCATCGAAACGATTGAGGCGATTCGCCGAATCAACGAGGCATATCCTGGCGTGCAGTCGACCCTCGGCATCAGCAACATTTCGTTTGGTCTGAGCCCGGCTGCCCGACACGTTTTGAACAGTGTGTTTTTGCACGAGTGCGTGAAGGTGGGTCTGACCTCGGCCATCGTGCACGCCGCCCGCATCATGCCGTTGAGCCAGATTCCCAAGCAGCAGCTCGATGCCGCAATGGATCTGATTTACGACCGCCGCGAATACGACGCCGAGGGTTTGGTCACTTTCGATCCACTCACCAAATTCTTGGATGTCTTCAGCGGAGTCGACTCGACCAGCGCGCGACTGAGCCGCGCAGCCGAGTTGGCCGCTCTGCCACTCGACGAACGCCTGAAGCGCCGCATCATCGACGGCGAAAAGAAGGGTCTCGAGGCCGATCTCGACGAGGCAATTGCCACAGGCCTGACCGCTCTGGGCATCATCAACGACTTTCTTCTCGAGGGCATGCAGGTCGTTGGCGAACTCTTTGGCCGCGGCGAAATGCAGCTGCCATTCGTGCTGCAGTCGGCCGAGGTCATGAAGACCGCAGTTGCCCACCTCGAACCCCTTATCGAACGCACCGAGGCCTCGGGCAAGGGTCGAATCCTGCTCGCCACGGTCCGCGGCGACGTGCACGACATTGGCAAGAACCTGGTCGACATCATCCTTAGCAACAACGGCTTCGACACCGTCAACATTGGCATCAAGCAGCCGATCAACGAGATCCTGCGTGCGGCCGAAGAGCACAACGTCGACGTGATCGGCATGTCTGGCCTGCTGGTCAAGTCGACTCAGATCATGAAAGAAAACCTCCTAGAGATGAACCAACGCGGCGTTGCCGAGCGTTGGCCGGTCATTCTGGGTGGTGCCGCGTTGACTCGCGCCTTTGTCGAGCAAGACCTGGCCGAAATCTTTCATGGCGAAGTGCGCTACGCACGCGATGCGTTCGAGGGTCTGCGACTTATGGATGCCCTGGTGCGCATCAAGCGTGGCGACGCCACGGTCGAGCTTCCTCCGCTGAAGAAGCGCCTCGTCGAGGGCGGGGCGAAGCTGGTGCGCACCGAGGCGGCCGACATGCCAACTCGCAGCGACGTTTCAACCGACAATCGAATCCCCACCTCGCCCTTTTTGGGCACACGCGTGGTCAAGGGCATTCCGCTGCGCGACTATTCGGCGTTCCTCGATGAGCGCGCCACGTTCATGGGCCAGTGGGGTCTCAAGCCTGGTCGGGGCGAGGGCGGCGCCAGCTATGAAGAACTCGTAGAGACCGAGGGGCGTCCGCGTTTGCGCGCCTGGTTGGAACGCATCCAGACCGAGGGCCTTCTTGAGGCCGCAGTGGTTTACGGCTATTTTCCAGCCGTATCCGACGGCGACGACCTCGTAATTTTGCACCACGGCCCCGATGGCTTGAACGGCATTCCGGCCAGCGACGGCGGCAGCGGGGGAGCACCCGGCACCGAACGCATGCGATTTACGTTCCCGCGCCAGGCCCGCGATCGTCACCTGTGTCTTAGCGACTTTGTCGCATCGAAGGATTCGGGTCGCATCGACATCGTGCCGTTCCAGCTGGTCACCATGGGCAACCGCGTCTCTGAGGTTGCCAACGAACTGTATGCGAACAACGAATATCGCGACTACCTCGAACTGCACGGCCTTTCGGTGCAGCTGACCGAGGCACTTGCCGAGTTCTGGCACGCGCGTGTTCGCGAGGAGCTGGGCTTCTCGACCGAAGACCCGAGCGAGGTCGAGGGCTTGTTCAAGCTCGAATATCGCGGTGCTCGCTATTCGTTCGGCTATCCGGCCTGCCCAGAGCTCGAGGATCGCGTCAAGCTCGTTGAGTTGCTGAAACCCGAGGTTATTGGTGTGACGCTGAGCGAGGAGCTGCAGCTGCACCCCGAGCAGTCAACCGACGCAATGGTCTTGCACCACCCCGAGGCAAAGTACTTCTCGGTTTAGTCTTCAATTATGCGCAACAGTCCACAGCACCTAGCCGAACAGGCACAGGCCCGTGGTGTGCGCCATAAGGTCGAGATCGACGGCGTCGCGACGCGTTATTGGGTTTACCCAGCCGAGTCGGTGCCTTCGGTGCTTGCCGAAACCCCAACCCTCGTGATGGTGCACGGCTTCCGTGGCAACCACCGCGGACTCGAGGCCATCGCCGGCGCGTTGAACGACTTCGATGTAGTAATTCCCGATCTGCCTGGTTTCGGCGAAAGCAGCGCTTTTGCTGGCGAGCACAGCGTCGCGGCCTATGCGGATTGGCTAGGCAAGTTCTGGCGGGCGCTGAACCTAGAGGGCCGAGGCCACCTGCTTGGTCATAGTTTTGGATCGATCGTGGTAGCCCATGCCGTTGCCAAGGGGCTCCCAACGCGAACCCTGACGGTCGAGAACCCGGTCAGCGCACCGGCGCTAAAGGGCCCCAAGGTTATCCAAACCAAGATTGCCAACGGTTTTTATGCGGCAACCGAGCGCATGCCCCTGAAACGCGCTGAGCGCGCCTTGAAGAGCTGGCCGATGGTGCGCGGCATGAGCATAATCATGGCCAAGACCCGCGACCCTCAGCTGCGCCGGTGGATTCACAAGCAGCACGACGAAAACTTCAGTGATTTTGCGACTCGTCGAGTGGTTCAAGAGGCATACCGGGCATCGACCAGTGAATGTGTGGGGCAGTGGGCGCAAGATTTTGCCGTGCCAACCCTGGTAATCACGGGCACTAAGGACGACATCACCTCTCCAAAGCAGCAACACCGCATGTTTGCCAGTTTGAGAGTGCCAAGTCGGCTTTGTGAACACGATGGCGTGGGGCACCTGACCCACTACGAAATACCAGCAGAGGTAGCCAACGACATCCGGCTGTTCCTTGCCGGCCTAGAACAGAAGACCCAGGTGGCTGGCAATGGCTCTTGATCGAATCTTTTTTGACGCACGGTTTATTCGCTGGGATCACCACGACGGAATATCGCGCTTCTCGGCG
>JBEEJX010000138.1:0-11580 GCA_041168965.1 Actinomycetota bacterium | reverse complement strand
TCGATGGTCGAGACCGCGACATCAGACATCCTCACCCAGCAAAGTCACTACTCAGACATCGTCGAGCTCATCAACGACTCGGCAAACCTGAACGCGGCCTACACCGTGGTTAGCGAAAAAGAAATCGACTGGGCAGTCTTAGTTCGCCAGATCAAGAAGGCGGTTCCTGCTGGCGGCAGCATCCTCGAGCTGGCCTTGACGGCACCATCCTCGAACGAGTCACCAACGGTGACTGCTCCCCTGACCGGGCAAGACATTCTGGTTAGCGCCAAGGTGGGCATGTCGGTTGCCAATTTTCAGGACGTCGAATTTTTCTTGCTCGACGCTCGCCAATGGGCAGGTTATTCGAACGCAACGATCACGAGCATGGTGAAGAAACCGACCGGCTATGTGGCAACCGTCGTGGTTAACCTCGGAATCGGAGTGCTTGAAAAGGCAAAGCTGGCGACCGCCGACGCGACTGCAAAGGTGAATAACTAATGACTCCAAAAGAAAAATGGTCGCTCGGCGGCCTGACCCTGATGGCATTCATGGTCGTGCTAACTCTGATGATGGCGATTCTGCCGCCGATGCTTCAGGCAAACGAGATCAACGCTCGAGCCGACCAAATCACCGTCGGCAACATCGATCGCCAACGTTTTCTCGAAGACCTAAAAAAGACCGCCCTCGACAAAGAGAGCTACTTTATTCAGGTTTCGCAGCAGCGCACCCTTATGCCGACGCAGCTGAACATCGTCGAATACATGGACGCGCTAAACGAGCACGCTGCGGCCACCGGGGTGACCTTGGCCAACCTGAGCGTGCAGCCACCTGCGCACTTCATCGCTCCGGCCAGCGTGATCAAGACTGCCAACATTGCGGCGGCTCAGGCTCGCGTTGCTAACGGCGCCTTGTTTGTTTCGGAACTCTCGGTTTCGGCAACGGGTTCAGCCGCGCAACTGGCTAATTTCCTCGATGTGATTCGCAAGGGTCAGCGCTATGCGCTCGTCTATAAAGTGAGTTCACCCGAGGGCGAGGCCGCCAAGGGCGAAATGACTGCCGATTTGTCGATTCAGCTATTTACTTTGCTCAAGAAGTAACTCGACAGGTTCGGCCTCACGAGGCCAAAGGCGCCACACCAGCAAAGTGCAGCACGCAAAGCGTGGCTGAGGCCGCAAGCAGGTGTGGGCCGAGCGCAATGGTTCCGGTCAGGCGCAAGGTGCGCTTTGCCACGGCACGCACCGCAAGCTCGAGCACGCCGCTCACAGATGCGAGCAGCCAAACGACAGGCACGAGCAACGGGTTCAGCCAGCCGAGCACGAGCGCGATGAGCACATACAGTTTTACGTCGCCCATGCCCAGACCAAAGCGCAGGTGCGCCAGCAACGTGAGCACGAACCCTGTGGTGGCGCAGGCAAGGGCCGTAGCGAGGCGTGGACTCAATCGCGGATCTAGGGCCGTGGCGGCCAGCTCGCCGACCAAAGCGACGCCAATACCTGGCACGACAATGCGATTGGGCAAGCGTCTGGTGCTGGCGTCGATCCACGCGAGCCTGGGCGACACGGCCAACAGATAGGCGAGGCCGGCGAGCGCGACTAACTGAGCGCCCGTTAGCGGGGCACTGACGGCGTATGCTGCGGTCGGCTCAAGAAACACGAAGGCAGGCTAGCCCAGCGGCCGCCTGCCCACGCAAGTTATGCACAGCGAATCAGTATTCGCCGACCTTCTCCCACATCTTCGCCATGATCCACCACTGGCCATCCAGGTAAACCAGGTTCAGGTAATCCTGCATGATGCCGCCGAACATCTGCAGTTGCGGCTTGACCCAGGCCAAGGTGTCGCTGATCTGGTCGAAGTCGAGAATCTGGTCGTTACGCGGATTGCCGAGCTCGGCAGGCGACTGACGAGCGGCAACGGCCTCGCGATAAATCGCATACGGGCGAAGGTTGGCGGTGCCACCCTGGGCCGAATAGAGGCAGCAGTCCTTATGAAAGACCCTGTCGAAAAGGTTCATGTCTTGGTTATGCATGACCTCGAAATAGTCATCCATCAATTTTTGGATGCCGGCGGGCAGCACAATCGCTTGGTTAGTCATGGTGCCACACTAGCGCTAGGCGTCGAGCAAGTCGGTGACCAGCGCAGCGATCTTGGAGCGTTCGCTGCGAGTTAGCGTCACATGCGCAAACAGATCGTGGTTCTTGAGCGACTCGATAACTGCAGCGATGCCATCGTGGCGCCCAACGCGCAGGTTGTCGCGCTGGGCTACGTCGTGAGTCAACACCACACGCGCGTTCTGCCCGATGCGTGACAGCACGGTCAGCAGCACATTGCGCTCGAGCGATTGGGCCTCGTCGACAATTACGAACGCGTCATGCAGCGAACGGCCACGAATGTGGGTCAGCGGCAGAATCTCGATGATGCCGCGATCGACCACATGCTCGACGACCTCCTTCGAAACCAGCGCACCGAGCGTGTCGAAGATCGCCTGCCCCCAAGGGTTCATCTTGTCTGTCTCGCTGCCCGGCAGGTAGCCCAACTCTTGCCCGCCGACCGCATAAATCGGGCGAAACACGATGATCTTTTTGTGTTGTCTGCGCTCAAGCACGGCCTCGAGTGCCGCACACAGCGCAAGCGCCGACTTGCCAGTGCCTGCGCGCCCACCCAGCGACACGATGCCAACCTCGGGGTCGAGCAACAGGTCGATCGCGATGCGCTGCTCGGCCGAACGCCCGTGCACGCCAAAGACATCCCTGTCGGCATTGACCAGACGAATCTTGTGACCTGAAACCACACGCCCCAGCGCGTCGCCTCGCTCGGATTTGAGCATGAGGCCGGTGTTGAGCGGCAACTTTTCGACCGCCTTGTGTTTGATCACCTCGACCTCCCACAGATCGGCCATTTCGTCGCCCGTGAGTTCAAGTTCGGTAATGCCGCTCCAGCCAGAGTCGACCGCGTTGTCGTTGCGATATTCCTCGGCGTTCATTCCGAGTGCGGCGGCCTTCACACGCATCGGCAGGTCTTTCGACACTACGGTCACGTGGTGACCAGCATTCGCAAGGTTGAAGGCCACGGCCAGAATTCGAGTGTCGTTGTCGCCCAGCTGAAATCCGACCGGCAGCGCCGACTGATCGATGTTGTTCAATTCGACGCGCAAGATTCCACCGTCGCCAACCTCGATGGGTTGATCAAGGCGTTCGTGGGCTTCGCGAAGGTCGTCTAGATGACGCAGGGCTTGGCGCGCAAAATAGCCAATCTCGGGATCGTGTCGCTTCTTTTCGAGTTCGTTGATCACGACGATAGGAATGACCACCTCTTGTTCCTTGAACCTGAACAAGGCCTTAGGGTCACTCAGCAAAACGGATGTGTCAATCACATAGGTTCGCTTGGCTGGTTGTGTGGTGTTCGGCTTCGACTTGGTCATTGCGCTCCTAAGGTGGCCCTGAGGTCAACGTAAAACGCGATTGGCTTGCGGCGGCAAATCGACACGCCTGCGGTGGTTATTGTTTACGCAGCGTTATTTGCCGAAGCGGCGGTGTCGCGACTCGAAGTCGCGCACGGCACGCAAAAAGTCGACGCGTCGAAAATCGGGCCAGAGCGCCTCGGCAACATAGAACTCACTGTTGGCGCTCTGCCAAAGCAAGAACCCGCTCAGGCGCTGCTCGCCCGAGGTGCGAATCAGCAGGTCGGGGTCGGGCTGGCCACTGGTGTAGAGGTGTTCGGCGATCAGTTCGGGGGTCAATAGGTCGGCCAGCGCCTCGAGCGACTTGCCATCCTTGGCGTGCGCCTTGACAATCGAGCGCATCGCGTCGGCAATCTCTTGACGACCACCATAGGCAACGGCCAGATTCACGTGCAGACCCTTGTTGCGTTTAGTTCGCGACTCGGCCTTGACCAGGCTGCCTAGCAGGCCATCGGGCAGCGCCTCGCGGTCGCCAACCAGCTGCAGGCGATAGTCGCTAGTCTCGCTGAGGTTCGTGGCAAGGTCGCCGATGATTGGCTGCAGTGCCTCGAGCTCGGCTGTCGAGCGGCCGGTGAGGTTATCGGTCGAGAGCAAATAGAGCGTGACTACCTTGACTCCGAGCTCGGCACACCATTCCAGAAACTCGGGGATCTTTTGCGCGCCGGCCATATGGCCAACCTTGGCCTTGCTGCCCGTTTTAGTTGCCCAACGACGGTTGCCGTCGACGATGACTCCGATGTGCTTTGGCAGGTCGGCAGAGCGAAGCTGGCTCTCGAGCCGGGCCTCATACAGCCGATAAATAAGGTTGCGCACGAGTCCAAGGCTACTAGAGGGGCTCGGCGGCCAAGGCACGCAATAGAGTTGCCATATGGGCATGCCAATCACACAGGGTTTCCGCGAACAAAACGACGACCGCCCGACTTGGCGCGGCTGGATTCATGCTGGCGTGCTGCCGATCGTAATCGCGGCCGGCATCGTTCTTGTGGTGTTGGCCAACGGCGTCGCTGCGAAAGCGACCACCGCTATCTTCTTTGGCACCTCGGTCTTGCTGTTCGGAAATTCTGCCTTGTATCACCGCTTCAACTGGAAGCCACGCGCCAAGAAGGTGCTCAAGCGCATCGACCACGCCAACATCTTCTTGTTGATTGCAGGGTCATACACCCCAATCATTTGGCTGGCACTCCCCCGCGACAAAGGCCTGCTGCTCATGATTCTGATTTGGGGCATCGCGCTTCTCGGCATCGGCTTCCGTGTGTTTTGGATTGGTGCGCCGCGCTGGCTCTATGTGCCGATCTACATCGGCATGGGCTGGGCCGCCATGGTCTACATCATGGATTTCTTTGCCGCGAACGCCCCGATGATGATCCTGATCCTGGCTGGCGGGCTTTGCTACACCCTAGGCGCAATCGTCTATGGCTTCAAGAAACCAAACCCGTGGCCAGGCAAGTTTGGATTCCACGAGATTTTTCACACCTTCACGGTGTTGGCATTCATGTGCCACTGGGCTGGCATTCTGCTTATTGCACTCGCGCCGGCCGCGGGTTCGTTCGGCGCCTAGCCTAAACAAAAAAGAGACGCCTTCGCGGGCGTCTCTTTTGTTTTTAAACGGATGCGCTAGTCGCGCTTTGGCTTTGGCGGTGCCGCCGGGCGGGCCGGCTTCGCTGGCGCCGCAGGCTTATTGGCCGCGGGCTTGGCCGCCGGGGTCGGCGCTGCTTCTGGAGCGGCCAGCTGCTCGGCATCAAGCTTGGCCTCGATCTCGGCGCGGTATCGCACGCGGCGCACGCGGCGCACCATGTCAAAAATCAGCGCGATGGCGCCCGCCGACACGAAAAACGTCATGATGAAGCCGAGGGTGCCAGGGCTATAGAAAGTGCTGGCAGGGTCGGCGGTTTCGGTTGGCACTGGCGTCGAGGCCAACAGGCTAAGCAGATTGTGCATGGTTTAAGTATGTAGCCTTGAAGCTATGAGCTCGACCGAAGACCTCCTCGCCACGCGCTATCGCAAGTCGAAGAAAACCACTTCGAAGTCGCAGCGCGTCTGGATTTGGGTCACCGCGGGCATCCTGATTGTGGCGTTTTTGGGTTGGGCCGCATACACATCGTTGGCCAACTATCTAGAGCCCAAAGCCGAACTGCTCGGTTTCACCGTGGTCGACCAGTGGCACGCCACGGCACGCGTAAAGATTGGCATTTCGGGCAACGACAACCCCACCTGCGCGCTGCAGGCCCAGAGCCAATCGTTCGCGATTGTGGGCTACCGCGAGGTCAAGTTCGACTATGTTCCCGATCAGGTCAAGGATGTCTCGATCAACACCACCGAAAAGGCAGTCAGCGTCTCGGTTCTGCGCTGCTGGTAACCAGCTTTTTCGCACCTCGCCAACTAAAATTTAGGGATTATGACTTCTGCACATGAGGCCACCTGGCTGACTCAAGAGGCCCACGACCGCCTAAGCGACGAGCTCGTTTACCTGTTGGATGTTGCCCGCAAAGACATCGCGCGCAAGATTCAAGAGGCCCGCGAAGAGGGCGACCTCAAAGAAAATGGCGGCTACCACGCCGCCAAAGAAGAGCAGGGCAAGATCGAGGCGCGCATCTCGCGCCTCGAGAACCTGCTGGCCGGCGCTCAGGTTGGCGACGCCCCCGAGTCGAACGGCGAGGTTCGTCAGGGCATGATCGTCAAGATCAACATGCGTGGCAACGAGATGGAATTCCTGCTTGGTTCGGCCGAAATCGCCGAAGGCACCGAGATCGACGTCTATTCGCCCGACAGCCCGCTCGGATCGGCCATCATGGGCCACAAGGTTGGCGACGAACTGACGTTCTTTGCCCCGAATGGTCGCGAGATGGCAGTCGAGATTCTTGAGGTTCGCCACTTCGAGGGCTAAAAATGCTTTTCTGTGAATGGGGTCGCTCTCGTTAGTGGCCCCATTTGCCATTTCGTGGGGCTTGCGCACCACCAAGGATTAAGTTAGGTTTGCCTTACTTAGGTAAACCTAACTAATCGAAAGGACGACGCAGCTGATACTGCGCTCGAAACCAAAAAGATGCTTAGTAACTTCTTGATCGGCCTGCGTGAGGGCCTCGAGGCCGCGCTCATCGTGAGCATTCTGGCCACATACCTTGTTCGCACCAACCGCCGCGGCTCGTTCAAATTTATTTGGATTGGCATTGCCTCGGCACTGGCCGTCAGCGTTGGCGTCGGCGCACTGCTGACCTTCACCGAACAGGTTCTGCTGCAAAACATTCACGCCGAAGAACTCTTCGCTGGCACCATGTCGTTCGTCGCCGTGATTCTGGTGACCTTCATGATTTTCTGGATGCGCCGCGCTAGCTCGGCCATGGCCGGCGATCTGCACGGCAAGCTCGAAACCGCGCTGGCTACCGGCGCCCTGACCGTGGTCTTGACCGCGTTCGCCGCCGTTGCTCGCGAGGGCATCGAGACCTCGTTCTTCTTCTTCGCCGCAGTCAAGGCTGCCGGGCAAACTGTCGGCCCAGTGGTT
Organism: Actinomycetota bacterium; assembly: GCA_041168965.1. Taxonomy (GTDB): domain Bacteria; phylum Actinomycetota; class Actinomycetes; order Actinomycetales; family Microbacteriaceae; genus Rhodoluna. Next base: position 4,642 of record JBEEJX010000138.1, on the reverse strand, counting down.
GGCTTTGGGCTCGGCATCGCGGCCGCGGTTGCGCTTGGTTGGCTGCTGTATCGCCGCTCGGTCAAAATCAACCTCAAGCGCTTCTTCGCGGTGACCGGCTATTTCTTGATCGTGGTCGCTGCCGGAGTGCTCGCATACGGTGTGGCCGAATACCAGGAGATTGGCCTGTTGCCAGGCGGCGGATCGCTGGCCTTCGACGTCTCAGAATCGATCAACGAGAACGACTGGCTCGGCGCGATTGCGGCTGGCCTGTTCAACTTCAACCCGCAGACGAGCTGGCTTCAGCTGGTGGCGTGGAGCGCATACATCGTGGTCATGCTGATCGCATTCACCCGACAGGTCAAGGCAAAGAAGGCCTAGTCGTGCTTTTTGCCGAGCTTTAGCCCGGCATTGGTTAGCGCCTTCAAAATGCGCATCTTGTGCTCGTGACCCGTGGTCTCAACCGAGACGCTCAGTTCGACCTCAGAAACATCGAGACCCATGCCGTGACGCGTGTGCAGCACCTCGACGACGTTGCCTTGCGCGCTAGCGATTGCCTCGGCGGTCTTTACCAACTGGCCAGGACGGTCTGGCAGCATCACGCTGATTGTGGTGTAGCGCTCCGACGCCTCGAGGCCGGTGCCGATGACCTTTTGCAGCAGCAGCGGATCGATGTTGCCACCACTGAGCACGGCCACGGTGGTGCCCTTGAGCTTGACCTTGCCGGCCATCAGCGCGGCAACACCAACGGCGCCGGCAGGCTCGACGACCAACTTTGAGCGCTCGAGCAAGGTCACAATCGCGCGAACGATTTCGGTCTCGCTGACCGTGACCACCTTGTCGAGGTGCTTCTTAATGAGCTCGAATGGAATAGCGCCCGGCTTTGCCACCGCGATGCCATCGGCGATCGTTGGCTTGGTGACGATCTGAGTTGGCTTGCCAGCCTTCAGCGACGCCACGTAGGCGGCCGAGTTCTCGCTCTGAACGCCGATGACCTTGACCTTGCGCCCCTGAGCCTTGGCAGCCAGCTTTGCAGCAACCGCGACGCCCGCGGCGAGCCCGCCGCCACCGATTCCGACCAGAATCGTGTCGACCTGAGGCACCTGTTCGAGAATCTCTAGACCAACCGTGCCCTGACCCTCGACAACGTCGGCGTGGTCAAACGGAGCGATAAAGATTGCGCCGGTCTTGACCGCATACTCTTGGGCGGCCTTGAGAGTCTCGGCAAAGACGGCGCCCTCGAGCACTACCTCGGCGCCATAGTTCTGCGTTGCCTGAAACTTTGGCAGCGATGCACCAACCGGCATAAAGATCGTGGCCTTGATGCCCAGCTTCTTGGCGGCAAGGGCCACGCCCTGCGCGTGGTTTCCGGCGCTGGCGGCCACCACGCCCTTCTTGCGTTCGGCCGCGGTCAGTTTGCTGATGCGGTTATAGGCACCGCGAAGTTTGTATGCGCCTGTGCGCTGCAGGTTCTCGGCCTTAAGAATGACCTCGGTGCCGGTGAGTTCGCTGAGGTGGTGGCTGCGCATGACCGGGGTCTCGATTGCCACCGCTCGCACGTTCTCGAGTGCTGCCTGAAAGTCGGCGAGAGTTAGGTTTGGCACTGCTGAAGTGGTCATAGAGTAAGAGTTTAGTTTGAGAAGAGGTGTCATGACCGAGCAGTTATCGCGCGATGAGGCGCGCAAACTCAATCTTCACGCCCTTGGCCTCGATACCAAGGCCGCGCGAGGTGCCAACGCGCTCGACGTTCTCGAACGTTTGACGGTCTTGCAACTCGACTCGGTGAACGTGTTTGAACGTGCGCACTACATGCCTGTCTTTTCGAGACTCGGCGCATTCGATAAGGCCTCGCTCGACTCGTTGGCGCTCCCCCGCTACTCGACGTTGCCGTCTGCCGCACCATTCACCGTCGAGGCCAGCCCGACCATCTCAGAGTTCTGGGTTCGTCAGGCCTCGTGGATCAAGACCGAAGACTTGCCGCTTTGGCGTTTTCGCATGCTGAACAGCTATCGCGGGCGTCGTTTTCAAGAGTTTGTGTCGGCTAATCAGGCTCTGGTCGATTGGTTACTGGCCGAGATGCGCGACCGCGGCCCGCTGACTCTAAAAGACTTCGAGCACGACATGAACAAGCGCACCGGCAACTGGTGGGGTTGGTCGCCGGCCAAGATGGCCCTCGAATACCTGTTTGCGACCGGGGCGATCACCAACGCGGGTCGCTCGAATTTTGCTAGGCGGTATGCGCTGCCCGAACACGTGTTTGCGCCAGAGCTTGCCGCTGTGCTCGCCAATCGCGAGTTCGACGCGGCCGAGCTTGAGCGCACCACGATCGAGCGAGCCATCCGGGCCGAGGGTGTCGCTTCGTTGGCCGGCATCGGCTCTTCGCACAGCGAGTATCCGTCGCAGGTCAAGCCGTTCGTGCAACAGTTGGTCGATGCCGGCAAGGTTCACGAGTTCAGAGTCGAGGGCTGGAGCAAGCCGGGGTTTGTGCACAACGATTGGCTGCCGTTGTTGACCAGGGGCGATTTTGCGCCGGCTTCACATACGACGATTCTGAGCCCGTTCGACCCACTGGTTCGCATTCGCGATCGCGCGATTGATTTGTTCGACTTCGATTACAAGATCGAAATTTATGTGCCCGAACCCAAGCGGGTCTATGGCTATTACACACTGCCGATTTTGCACCGCGGCGAGCTGGTTGGTCGCATCGATTTGAAGAGCGACCGCAAGGCGAAGGCGCTCCTGGTTCAGGCCGCGTGGCACGAGCCGCGCCTGAGTGCAGCAAAGGTCAACCAGGTTGCTAAGGCGCTGGCCGCGAACCTTGCTGAGGCGGCGAAGTGGCAGGGCCTCGCGCAGACTTTGGTTGCAACCAAGGGCAATCTGGCCGATGCCTTGGCAAAGGCCGTTGCCGCTAAATCAGGCGCCGCGAGCGACTAGTACTTGCTGCCCATTTCTTGCAGACGCTTAATGCGCGCAGGAATCGGTGGGTGGGTCGAGAATGCGCGTTCGACGAGGCCCGGCTTGATCGGGTCACTGATGTACATGTGGGCCATCGACGAGCTTGCACGGCGCATCGGGCGCCCGTATTCGCCGAGCTTCTTGAGCGCCGAGGCCAGTCCGTCTGGGTAGCGCGTGATTTCGGCGCTGGTGGCATCGGCCAGGTATTCACGCTGACGCGAAACTGCCGCGGTGACTAGCGGGCCGATGAGCGCTGCGATGATCCAGCCGACGATGCCAATCAGGATCAGGAACGCGCCTAATCCTCCGTTGTCGCGGTCGTCGCGGCGACCCCCCGAAAAGAACGCCATGCGAATCGCGAAGTCAGCAAGCACGCCGATTGCGCTGACCAGGCCAAAGACGATTGTCGAAACTCGGATGTCGTAGTTCTTTACGTGACCCATCTCGTGGGCCATGACGCCCTCGAGCTCGTGGTCATCCATGATCGCCAACAGCCCGGTCGTTGCCGCGACTACGGCGTGCTGTGGGTCGCGACCGGTCGCGAAGGCATTCGGTGCCGGATCTTCGATGATGTAGACCTTTGGCATTGGCATGCCCTGGCTAATCGAGATGTTTTCGACGGTTCGCCAGAGGCGTGGGTTATCGCGCTGCTCGATTGGCACGGCGCCGCTCATCGCGATGGCAAAGTAGGCGGCGAACCAATACTGAATCAGGGCATAGACACCCACGAAACCGATGATGAGCCAGGCACTCGAGCCGTTGCCCGAGGCTTGACCCCACCAGTAGGCCAGGCCGCCGATAAGCGCGACGAACAGGCCGACGATGATGATGGTGTTGCGCTTATTAGCGGCAATCGCCGAATACATGTGACTCCCGTGTGACGCCAGGCGCCTGAATCTGAGGGTTAGTGACTAGAACTTGACCTGAGGAGGCTCTTGGATCGCAGCCGAGTCGGCTACCTCGAAGAACTCACGAGCCTTGACCTTGCCGTTCTTGAACAGCAGGTTCTGCGGAAACTGGGTCAACTTGGTGTTGAGCTCGCGAACGCATCCGTTATAAAAGCGGCGTGCGGCCATGATCTTGTTCTCGGTGTCGGTCAGTTCTGACTGGAGGCTCAAAAAGTTCTGGTTGGCCTGCAACTGAGGGTATGCCTCGGCGACGGCAAAGAGGCTCTTCATGGCACCGGCGAACTCGCCTTCGGCCTTGGCGGCCTGCGCCGGGTGAGCAAGCACCTCAGGCGACACGGTTGCCGCGCGCGCCTTGGTGACGTTCTCGAAAACCTCGCGCTCGTGGGTCGCATAACCCTTTACGGTCTCGATGATGTTTGGGATCAAGTCAGCGCGACGCTTGAGCTGAATGGTGATGTCGCTCCACGATTCTGAGGTGCGAACATCGAGGGTGACCAGGCTGTTGTAGGTGCTCCAGAAATAGATTGCACCGATGACAACAACGCCAATGAGGACATAGAAGATTTCCATGGCTCAACTCTATGGTTGGCGGCCGACATTTTGGAATCAGTTGCACCACGCTCAGAGCGAAATCCCAAGGTTGCACTGTTTTGCACTGCGGCTGCCAGTAAAAATGTCGTGGGCTGCGGGCATAATCTCAGGAGTTGCTAGGGTTGGCCTGCCAACTGGGGGAAGGACACGGATTGCCATGAATCGAAATCGAAAACTGGTGAAAGCGACTCTGGTCGCTATCGCGGCTT
>JBEEJX010000137.1:0-3000 GCA_041168965.1 Actinomycetota bacterium | reverse complement strand
TCGCTCGAGCCGATGTTCGCCGTTCCGCTCTGCTAATCGACCCATCCGGTCGGCACCATGAGTTCACCAGTTCGCTCGAGGAACAACCGCTAGCCGAACTAGGCGAGCTAGGCCAGTACCTGCACGAACCTGACAACTCAATCGTGCGTTCGCACCTGATCGGCCCTCTTGCCGAGGCCTTGGGGCTGCAGGGTTTCGCGCCGGGTATCGCGTACCTGACCTCGGATGCACCTGTCGAATCGCCATGGTTGCGCAGTTTTGCCGTGCTCGACTCGATGCCATTCGATCGCAAAAAACTCAAGGCCTACCTGCGCGAGCGCGGCATCGGCAAGCTTGAAATCAAGAAGCGCGGAGCCGACATCCTGCCCGAGCAGCTGCGCAAAGAACTGCAGCTTAAAGGCGAAGGCGCCGCCACACTCATAGTTACAAGAGTGGGCGACGCCCATCGCGCGATTATCGCCGGATCGACTCAGCAATAATCACCGGCTAAAAAGGGGGTTTAGCCGTTCTGTTGGTTAGGGGTGACAGTGACCTGGCCACCCTGGCCACCCATCATGCCGCCGCCGTTGTTCCAGCCCATGTTGCCCTGGCCGCTCTGGCCGTTCTGGTCGAACTGACCGCCCATCATGCCGTGGTTGTCGCCATCAAATCCGCCACCGAAGTTGCCGAAGCCGCTCTGGCCGCCGAACTGCACGCCGTTGCGCACACCCCAGATGCCAAGGGCGATTTTGGCAACGCCGCCGATGACTGCGAACGCTATGCCCGCATAACCGATTGCCAGACCGGCAATCGCGAGACCGCGGCCCTGCTTGCCGTCGCGCTTCAACTGGGCGAGGGCCACGTGACCGGTGATCACACCGGCTACCGCGCCAAATCCGCTAAGCGCGGTGGCGATCGAGACCACCGCGAGGGTGTTCAGGTTATTGAAGTTGTAATTCTTTGCGGCAGGCGCGGCTGGCGCGGCCTCTGCCGGCGCGGTCTCGACTGGTGCGGTCTCGGCGGTTGCCTCAGCAGCCGCGTCGTTTTCGTGCTTCTTTGCCATTGGGTTCCTCCTGGTTGGGCAATTGGTTCTAGGAACAGTCGACCAACGTTGCCTGAGAAACGCCTGAATGGTGCCTGAGCGGCGGCTATGAGATTTGTTGCACCTAGCGCGACTGAACCGTGGTGACCGGCAGGGTCGATTCGGCCGAAAAACCAAGGCCCGATGGCTCGCGACCCGCAATTATCAACTGGGCACCAAGCGCCGCAATCATTGCGCCGTTATCGGTGCAGAGGCTGAAGGCTGGGATGCGCAGCTCGATGCCGTGCTTATCGCATTGCTCCTGTGCCAGCTCGCGCAGTCGGCGATTAGCCACCACGCCACCGCCAAGCAAAAGACGCGGCACGCCATGGTTGATGCACGCGTTGACGGCCTTGGTCACGAGCACGTCTGCCACCGCCTCGCGAAAACTCGCTGCCACGTCGGCCTTGTTATAGGCCTCTCCGCGCGATTCGGCCAGCTCGACGTGACGAGCCACGGCCGTCTTTAGGCCGCTGAAACTAAAGTCGTAGCGGTGTTTTTCCATGTCTTTCGGCAGGCTCAAACCACGAGGAAAACGGATGGCCTTGGGGTCGCCACCCTCGGCCGCCCGATCAATTTCGGGGCCACCCGGATACTTGAGACCAAGCACTCTCGCCACTTTGTCGAAGGCTTCGCCGGCGGCATCGTCGATGGTTTCGCCGAGAAGCTGCACATCGTCGAGCAAGTCGTTCACTAGCAACAGGCTGGTGTGCCCACCGCTAACAAGCAGCGCGATGGTCGGCGTTTCGAGCACTCCGCGTTCGAGAACATCTACGCCTACGTGCCCGACCAGGTGGTTCACGGCATAAAGCGGCTTGCCGGTTGCTACGGCAAGTGCCTTCGCAGCACCAACGCCAACCATCAGTGCACCACCGAGGCCAGGCCCGTTGGTCACGGCAATCGCGTCTATCTGATTCAGTTCGAGGTTCGCCTCGGCAAGGGCCTTGCGCAGCGTTGGCTGCAGCGCCTCAAGGTGAGCACGTGCGGCAATCTCGGGAACAACGCCGCCGAATCGCGCATGCTCATCCATTGATGATGAGATCACATTTGCGAGCAGTGTGTTGCCGCGAACAATGCCTATGCCGGTTTCGTCGCAGCTCGACTCTATGCCCAGCACGATTGGCTGCGGGGGCTGCTGAACCGAACGCTCGTCGGGCACCAGGCGCATCACGATCGCATCGACGCCATCGGGGCGGTAGTAGTTTTTGCGAACGCTTATCTGCTCGAAACCGAGTTTGCGATACAGCTTTTGGGCGATGGGGTTATCGGCGCGCACCTCAAGAAACACCTCGGTTGCACCGAGTTCGACGGCTCGTCGAATCAAGCGGTTCATCAGCTCGTGACCGAGGCCAATGCCACGCGCCATCGGGGCAACCGCAATGGTTTGAATGTCGCTCTGGCTGTTTGCCGGCAATTTGCTTAGCCCCGCATAGCCAACCAACCGGCCGTCGATTTCGACCGCCAGATAGTAGGTGTGATGTTCGACAAGTTCAGAACGCAGGTTGTCTTCAGACCAGGAATCGCTGCCGAAACACTCGTGTTCCAATTTCAATAGCTCAGGCAGGTCGCTCTCGTGCGCCTCGCGAATGTTCCAGTTCGAGTGCAACGACATCAGCCACTCACCTTCTTGGCCGGCGTTGGCACCGCGTCTGGCTCGCGCAGATAGAGCGCCGAAATATCTAGGCTCGCGACACCTGCAAGATGCTGTTCAAAAAATAGGCGCCCAATGTTTTCGGCGTGAACGCTTTGAGTTGCTGCAACCAGAGGGCCAGCTGGTTCGAGTTCACCCAGCAAGACCTCGAGCTTCTGCACGCCCGGGCCCTCGCCGCGCTCGAGTCCGATGCCCGAATAGGTGGCCCAGTAAACCTCTTTGCGACGCGCATCGGTGGCCACCAAGAGGCGCGCGACCGGTTCGAGCGTTAGGCCTGCTTCGCGTTCGG
>JBEEJX010000136.1:0-6425 GCA_041168965.1 Actinomycetota bacterium | reverse complement strand
TTCAGACTCATACTGGAAGTACGCGACCGATGCCTTTACCGAGGCATTCACCAAGGGAACCGGCGCAAACTTTATGCACCTTGCCGACTTCTATTACGACCGCAACGCCGACGGAACCTATGCCTCGAATCTGATGGAGGCCAACATTGCTATCGCGTGCATGGACTCGCGCAGCAACTGGGATCCGGTCGAAGTGGCAAAGCAGAACGAGCGAGTCATCGCTGGCAGTTCGGTCTTTGGTCGCTACTGGCAAAACGGCGCTCTAACCTGCTCGCTCTGGCCGTATCCGCTGGCAAAACGACCATCCGACCTGTCGGCTAGGGGAGCAGCGCCCATCTTGGTAATCGGCACCACCAACGACCCGGCAACCCCGTATTCGCAGGCGCAGGCACTGGCAAAACTGCTGCGCTCGGGCGTGATGGTCACCTTCAACGGCGAGGGCCACACCGCATACGGCCGTTCTAATTCGTGCATCGACAAGACGGTTGACAGCTATTTCGTGAGTGGCAAGATTCCGGCCAGCGACCCGCAGTGCTAGTGATTGCGCGAACGTAAAAAACGCGCATTTTGAGGCATCATCACATTCAAATAACGAATGATTTTCTAGTTTCGGATAGCCGTTTTCGGCGCCTTGTTTTCGCTAGATTGACCCATGGAGCGCTGTGCGCCCCGGCCTGCGCAAAGATGCGTGGGCATCAATTTGAACATTGGAGTTCAATGGGATCGACAGAACAAAACGGGGTGTGGGAATCAACCCAAGCCAGCCCCGAGTTCCAGGCCCTGCGACGCAAATTCCGTAATTTCGCATTTCCGCTTACGGTCGCGTTCTTGGTTTGGTATTTCGCATACATCCTGCTCACCGCATTCGCACGCGACTGGGTATCGACGCAGGTTGCACCAAACATCAACATCGCCTTCGTTTTGGGCATCCTGCAGTTTGTCTCGACCTTCGTAATCGCATGGCTTTACGAGCGTCACTCGACCAAGCACCTGGATGACGCCTCGGAGGCAATCAAGGCCAAGGTTGAGAAGGAGCTGGGTCACTAATGGACGCAAAAATGTTGAGCTCAGTGCTCTTCCTGGTCTTCGTGGCCGCAACCCTCGTCATCGTTTGGCGTTCGGGCAAGGGCACCAAGAAGGCCTCTGACTTCTATGACGGCGGTGCATCGTTCTCGGGTTTCCAGAATGGTCTCGCTATCGCCGGCGACTACATGTCGGCCGCATCGTTCCTTGGTATCGCGGGCACCATCGCCCTGTTCGGTTACGACGGCTTCCTGTATTCGATCGGCTTCTTGGTTGCATGGCTCGTTGCCCTGCTGCTGATCGCCGAGCCTCTGCGCAACTCGGGTCGCTTCACTATGGGTGACGTCGTCTCGTTCCGCATGAAGCAGCGCCCGGTTCGCACCGCTTCGGCAGTGTCGACCGTTGTCGTCTCGATCTTCTATCTGCTCGCTCAGATGGTTGGCGCTGGCGCCCTGGTCTCGTTGCTGCTTGGCATCACTGACCCGAACATGAAGAACCTCATCATCGTTGGTGTGGGCATCCTCATGATCGTTTACGTGACCATCGGCGGCATGAAGGGCACCACCTATGTGCAGATCGTCAAGGCGTTCCTGCTCATGATCGGTGCGACCCTGCTGACCATCATGGTTCTGTGGCACTTCAACTTCGACGTCTCGTCGCTGCTCGGCCACGCTGCCGAGAACTCGGGCAAGGGTGACACCTTCTTGCAGCCGGGTATGAAGTTCGGCAAGGACATCATCGACCCTGCTACGGGCCTGGTTGACGCAACCAAGACCCTCTACAGCAAGCTCGACCTGATCTCGCTCGGCCTGGCACTCGTGCTCGGCACCGCCGGTCTGCCTCACATCCTGATCCGTTTCTACACCGTTCCGAACTCGAAGGCCGCCCGCAAGTCGGTCAACTGGGCAATCGGCAACATCGGTGTTTTCTACCTCATGACCATCGCTCTTGGTTTTGGTGCTGCCGCTCTGGTTAGCCGCACGACCCTGTTCCGCGGTTTCAAGGTTGACGACGCCGGCTGTGTGATTGACAAAGACGGCAAGATGATCGGCGACGCCTGCACCACTCTTGACAACCTCAAGAACCTGTCGGCTGATGCCAAGAAGGCACTCGTTCCAATCGACCCATCGGGCAACGTGGCAGCTCCTCAGCTGGCTCAGTTCCTCGGTGGTGGCGAAGGTTCGACCGGTGGAGCAATCATGCTCGCTGTTATCGGTGCAATCGCATTCGCAACCATTCTGGCCGTTGTGGCTGGTCTGACCCTGGCATCGTCGTCGTCGTTCGCACACGACCTCTACGCCAACGTAATCAAGCGCGGCAACGCCTCGCCTGAGAGCGAAGTCAAGGTTGCCAAGATCGCTGCCGCAGTAATCGGCCTGGTTGCTATCGTTCTGGCAATTGGCGCACAGACCCTCAACGTTGCGTTCCTCGTTGCCATCGCTTTCGCGATTGCGGCTTCGGGCAACCTGCCTGCGGTTCTGTACACCTTGTTCTGGAAGAAGTTCAACACTCGCGGTGCAGTTTGGGCCATCTATGGCGGTCTGATTTCGGCTCTGGTGCTGCTCGTCTTTGGTCCTAACGTGACCGGCTTCGAGACCAGCTTCCTGAAGTTCAGCGAGTATGGCTTCCGTTTCGACTACTTCCCTCTGGCAAACCCAGGTATCGTTTCGATCCCGCTCGGCTTCTTCTTTGGCTGGCTCGGAACCGTTACCTCGAGCGAAAAGAACGCTGCAAAGTATGCAGAGCTCGAAGTTCGCTCGCTCTCGGGTGCCGCCATCGGCAAGGCAGTCCAGCACTAAGCGCAACAACACGAGAAACCCCGTCCGTTTGGGCGGGGTTTTTCTTTGGCTAAACTGGATGACGTTGTCGGCGTTCGCGCTGGCATCCGCCACCCTAGCTCAGTCGGTAGAGCAGCTCCCTCGTAAAGAGCAGGTCAGGGGTTCAATTCCCCTGGGTGGCTCGAAATTAGGGAGTCACAGGTGTTGTCGACCGTCAAGCGCAAGTCACGCGGCTTGACCATGCTCGGCCCGGCTCTCGTTGCTGGCGTGGCTTATCTAGACCCAGGCAACGTGGCCACCAACCTTGGCGCCGGTGCCGGCTATGGCTACCTGCTGGTGTGGGTAATCGTGGCTGCAAACCTGGCCGCCTGGCTGGTGCAATACCTTTCGTCGAAGCTCGGTCTCGTCACCGGCATGAGCATTCCGACGCTGATCGCGAGCCGCTTCGAGGGCCGCCCGGCGGTGCGAATCGCATACTGGTTGCAGGCCGAGTTGGTCGCCATGGCCACCGACATCGCCGAACTCTTGGGTGGCGCAATCGCGCTGCAACTTATTTTTGGCTTGCCACTTTTGGTCGGCGGGCTAATCACCGGACTCGTTTCGATGGCGCTGCTCGCGCTGCAATCACGCGGCTGGATTCGCTCGTTCGAATTCGTGATCTTTGGCCTTGTGCTGGTTACGGGCGCTGGGTTTGTGGCAGGCCTGTTCATTCAGCCACCGAGCGCGGCCGACCTCGTTGGCGGCCTAGTACCGCGCTTTGGCGACCAGGGGTCGGTGTTGTTGGCCGTTGGCATTCTGGGCGCCACGATCATGCCGCACGCGATCTATGCACACTCGCGCCTGAGCCTCGACCGATTTGGCCTTGCCGATTCGCACATCCGTTTGCGCGAATTATTGCGGGCAACCCGATGGGATGTCTCGGTCGCAATGGCCATTGCCGGTGCAATCAACCTCGTGCTGCTTGGCCTTGGCGCCGAGACTCTGTTTGGCAAGGCGACGGGTGATTCGATTGCTGGCGCATACGCATCTATCGATTCGGCGCTCGGACACTCGGTTGCATTGCTGTTTGGCATAGGCCTGCTGGCCAGTGGGCTTGCCTCGACCTCGGTTGGCACCTATGCCGGCAGCGTGATCATGGAGGGGCTGTTGCACCGCAAGACCTCGCCGATTGTGCGACGCGCGATCACTCTGGTGCCGGCTGCGCTCGTGATTATTTCGGGTGTTGGTGCCACTCAGGCGCTGGTCTTTAGTCAGGTTGCTTTGAGCTTTGGTATTCCGTTTGCGGTGTTTCCGCTCGTGCGGTTCACGAGCAACCGCAACTACATGGGCGCCTATGCAAACTCGCTCGCGACCAAGGTGCTGGGCTACACGTTGGCGTCAGGGTTGACCGCGCTGAACGCATACCTAATCGTGCTCAGTATCGCAGGCTAAGCGGCAATCACGCCGGCTCGAACGAGTCGCGCTCGGCCGGCCTCTTCGATTGGCGACTCGGGGCCGATAATCGCCCGGATCGTGCGCAGCGAGGCACGCGTGGCCCAAATCACGAGGCGTTCGGCGCGAGTAGTCAAACCCAGCAGCGCCCGATGTTGCGGCCGCAGGCTAACCACGGCAGCGGCAAATAGCAGGCGATACACCTGACGCGCCACCCACGGCAGCGGGGGATTGCGAATGAATCCGACAACGCGCACAGCCCGATCATCGCATCGCAAAATCTGTTGGCGTTCGAATTCGGCAAGGGCCAAATCGAGTTCGCGCTGGTTGGTCGGCACGCCGGTCAGGCCGAGTGGTTCGACCGATCGTGCCCACTGCTCGATGTAGGCATCGGCTCCGCTCGGAATCTCGGCATCGCAATAGAGCTGGTGGCAGCTCAGGAACGAGTCCATGAAGGCGATGTGAACCCACAGCAAAAGTTGTGGGTCGCGGGCCGAATATCGGGCGGTCGAAGTGCCAGTTGAGGAGTACTCGCCGGTTACCCGATCGTGAAGCCGATTCACTCGACTCGCCTCGCGTTCGATGGCTTCGAGCGAGCCGAACGTCGTCACGGTCAGCCAGCGAATCGTGCCAGCTAGGCGACCAAGGGGATCGGCCTCATAGCGGGAGTGGTCGGCTACGCCCGCGAGCGTTGCCGGGTGCAGCGCCTGCACGAGCAGGGCGCGAATGCCGCCAACTAGCGTGCCCAAATCGCCATGCACTAGCCAAGGGGCCGAGTCTGGCGTATACAGGCCGGGGCCGTCACCCGCGGCAATAACGTCGAGCCAGGGTGGCACGCCATCGGGTGCGCCCGATAACAGGCGACGAAAGCGCATCGAGAAGAATTCCTGCACGCGCGTGTTTCTTGGCGCTACGGATTTGGTGGTCGTGCTTGGCGGCATGCAAATGCCAACTCGCATAGGGCACCGCAAATTCCGCGCCGCAGTTCGGTGCACAAAACTAGACTGACCTCGTGCCATTTAGAAATCGCAGGGGTATGCGCGCCTCGACCCGCTCGGCCGGCCCGGCCCGCGTTGTGTCGCTCGCCTATGCGATCGGCATCGTGCTGGGCACTCTGCTTTTGCTGCTGCCGATCTCGAAGGTGGGCCCTGGCAGCGCCAATGTCATGGAGGCGGCCTTCACCACCATCTCGGCTCTGTGCGTAACCGGCTTGGCGATTGTCGACACGGCTACCTATTGGACGGGCTTTGGTCAGGCCGTAATTCTTGGCGAGATCGCAATCGGCGGCTTTGGCATCATGGCGCTTTCGGCGCTGGTCGCCGTGTTCTTTGCCAACAAGATTGGCCTCAAGGCTCGACTAAGTGCCGCGAGCGAATCGGGCCTCGCAGGCCTTGGTTCAATGCGTTCGATTTTGCGCCGCGTATTTTTCATCACCGTGGGCATCGAATTCTTGATTGGCGCGCTGCTCTTTGTGCGGTTCGTCACCGAATATCACATGTCGGTTGGCAAGGCTCTCTGGCACGCATTGTTTCACTCGGTTTCGGCCTTCAACAACGCAGGCTTTGCGCTTTATAGCGACAGCCTGATGAGCTTCGTGAACGACCCCTGGATTCAACTACCACTCGACGTTGCGGTGCTGTTTGGCGGGCTCGGTTTTCCGGTTTTCATCGAGCTGTTCCGTGCGGCGCGGCACAACCTGCGTCGCAACCAAGGCAACTCAGGTGTGCGCGAGGTCTGGCGTTGGTCGCTAAACGCACGAATCGTTCTATGGGCGAGCGCGATTCTGGTCGTTTTGCCGACGGTGTTTTTCGCTCTAGTCGAATGGGCCAACCCAGGCACGTTCGGGGGCCTTAGCGACGGATCCAAGTGGCTCAACGCCTTCTCGATGGCGGTGCAGCCACGCACGGCAGGGTTCAACTCGGTCGATTTGGCGCAGGCGCATCCGACTTCTTGGTTGGCCATGGATATTTTGATGTTCATCGGTGGTGCATCGGCCTCGACCGCGGGCGGTATCAAGATCGGCACTGCGGCTGTGTTGGTGTTTATCGTGTGGACCGAAATTCGTGGCGAAACGGCCGTCAACATTGGCAATCGCCGGCTGCCTCGCTCGATTCAACGTCAAGCGCTGACCCTGGTGCTTTTGGCCGCGATGGCAATCACAGCGGCAACTTTCTATTTGATGCTGATCACCAA
>JBEEJX010000135.1:0-3725 GCA_041168965.1 Actinomycetota bacterium | reverse complement strand
CAACCTTCGAATAGGCCCGATGAGCCCGAGCGTTGTCGGTCATCACCGACAGTGTCACGCGAGCGACGCCGAGCTGTTCAAGCGCATACTCACTGGCCAGGCGCATTGCCTCGGTGCCAAGCCCCCGATTTAGAAACGCGCTGCGAATCGCAATCCGAATGTTCATCGCGTGCTTTTTTGGGTCGTACTCGTTGAGCACAACCTCGCCCGCGAATTCGCCGGTGGCGTTGTCAAAGATTGCCCAATCCATGCGGTCAGTCTTGTCGCGGCGAGTAGTCAACCAATCGCGAATCTTGGCCTCGTCGAACTTTGGCCCAGGGCCGGTCCAGCGCTCAATTTCTGGGTCGACCAGCATCTCGAGGTAGTCCTCAAGCACCCCTTCGCGCAGCTGGCTGAGCGTCGCGGCATCGCCTCGAAGCGTGGGCGCAGTGGCTGGGGTTTCAAACGTCATGACGCATCGAGAATAACCGCGACCGCAAGCATGTTGCGGCTTTGTAAAACATCTCAGCAAACATCCAGTTTTCGGCTGTTCACCTGCCGTTCACCGCTAGATTTCTCTCATGGCTAATAACACCTCAGGCTCTGCTAAGGCAACCTCAATCGAAACTAACGATGTTTCCCCGATCTCCGCAGGTGAGCGTCACGGTAAGGCGTGGCACTTGTTTACGGTTTGGTCTTCCCCGAACCTCGAGTTCGCTACCGTCTTCGTCGGCGCACTTGCAATCGGCTTCGGCCTCAATGTTTGGCAGGGCATCCTCGCCATCCTGGTAGGTAACGCCCTTGCAGGCATCACTCACGGAATCCTCAGCACCTGGGGTCCTGAGGCCGGCCTTCCTCAGATGGTTCTGAGCCGCAACGCCTTCGGCAAGTGGGGCAACCTGGTTCCTTCAGGCATGTCGACCCTCGTAGCCGGTATCGGCTGGTTCGCCGTCAACACCATCTCGGGCACTTACGCACTGCTGGCACTCCTGCCTGCAATCGGTGTGTATGGCGCCCTCGCGATCATCATCGTCCTTCAGGTCGGTGTTGCATTCGTTGGTCACAACATGATCCAGAAGTGGGAGCGCTACGCTTCGTACTTCTTGGCGATCGTTTGGATCATCGTCGTTGTCGTAATCTTCAACCTGCCAGGCGCCTTCTCGGTTGCTCCAGGTGCATCGGGCGAGTTCCCTTGGGCAGGCTTCACCCTGACCGCTGGTGCAGCCTACGGTTACACCGCCGGCTGGACCGCCTTCGCTTCGGACTACACCCGCTACCTGCCTGCTAACACCAGCAAGAAGGCTCTCGGCTGGTTCGCTGGTCTGGGTAACTTCACCAGCACCTCGCTGATCATGATCGTTGGTGCCGCAGGCTTCAACGTTCTGGCAAAGGGCAACTTCTGGGGCATCGCGAACCCAACCGAGACCTTCACCTCGGTGTTCCACCCAGCATTCGCAGCTCTCGTTCTCGCAGCAATCGTTGTCGGTTCGGTCTCGGCTAACATCCTCAACGTCTACTCGGGCGCAATGTCGTTCCTCGCAATGGGCTTCAACCTCGGCTTCAAGACTCGCCGCGCAATCATGGTTGCGCTCGCCGGTCTCGTCGGTGGCGTGATCTCATACGTTGGCATCGCAAACGGCGACGTGGCTCACCAGCTCGACAGCTTCCTGTTGGTTGTTTCGTACTGGGTATCGCCTTGGATCGCAGTTGTGCTCACCGAGCGCATCATGTCGAAGGGCAAGGACGCAGCTGCTCGTGCACTGGCTCCAAAGAACTCGTGGGCTGGTGTTGCAGCATTCGTAATCGCAACCGCGTTCTCGATCTGGGGCTTTGCTAGCCAGGTCATGTACACCGGTCCGATTGCTATCGCAATCCACCACATCACCCTCGACAACGGCGCAATCGTCGATGTTCCTGACCTGACCGCTCTGGTTGGCTTCGTGCTCGCAGCAGTTCTGTTTGCTGTGTTCCGCAAGGCCGACAAGAACGCCAAGTAGTCACCCCAACTAACCCCTAACAACCCCTAGTAAACGAGAGGCCTCGGCAATGGAATTCCAAAAAGGACAGATCTTCGCAACTGACGAAGAGAAGCTCCAGGTAGCCATTGCCGAGGCCCACCTCGGCCTCTCAGAGGGTGGCATTCCTATCGGTGCCGCGCTCTTTGACGAGGAGGGTCGACTGCTCGGCAGCGGCCACAACCTTCGCGTGCAAGAGGGCGATGCCTCGATGCACGGCGAGACCTCGGCTTTCCGTAACGCGGGTCGCCAGCGCTCATACAAGAAGGTCACACTGGCAACCAGCCTTTCGCCTTGCTGGTACTGCAGCGGACTGATTCGTCAGTTCAACATCGGCCGCGTGATCGTGGGCGACGACAAGAATTTCATGGGCGGACAGGACTGGGTTGCCGAACACGGCGCCGAGCTGCACGTGCTCAACGACGCCGGCTTGATCAAGCTGATGGGCGACTGGATCGACGCCAACCCGACCCTCTGGAACGAGGACATCGGCGAGGACTAGGCGTTCCGCACGTGCCACTGCCCAGACTCAGTCTGGGCTTTCGCATTTAAGCCCCGCTAATATTTCAGAATGACCAAGCACAGCCGCCCTTGGGGTTATCACAGCCCAGACCAGTCGCCAATCGTTGACTGGGAGCTTCAGCCAGACACCATCGCCGTTCGCGGTGGATTGGCTCGAACCGGCTTTGGAGAAACCGGTGAGGCGCTGTTTATGAACAGCGGATTCACCTACGACTCGGCCGAGCAGGCCGCGGCATCGTTCCGCGACGACGAAGAGCACTTTCTATACAGCCGCTTCGCGAACCCGACCGTAGCCATGTTCGAGCAGCGTCTAGCGCAGCTCGAAGGCGCAGAGGCCGCGATGGCAACCAGCACCGGAATGTCGGCGATGTTCGCTTCGGTCGCATCGATGGTCAAGCAGGGCGACCGCGTGGTCGCCTCGCTCAACATGTTCAGCTCTTGCTACGTGGTTCTGTGCGAGATCCTGCCGCAGTGGGGCGTCGAGACGATCCTGGTCGACGGCAACAGCGAGGCCGAATGGGCCGAGGCCCTGAACGAGCCGACCAAGCTCGTGTTCATCGAGACCCCGAGCAATCCCCTGCTGGGCATCATCGACATCCGTATGGTCAGCGACCTGGCCCACAAGGTCGGCGCGACCGTGATCGTCGACAACGTCATGGCATCGACCGTGCTGCAGAAGCCGCTAGAGCTGGGTGCAGACGTGGTCATGTATTCGGCAACCAAGCACATCGACGGCCAGGGCCGCGTGCTCGGTGGCGCAGTTTGTGGCTCGAAGGAATACATCAAGGGCACGCTGATGCCGTTCATTCGTCACACCGGCCCGTCGATGTCGTCGTTCAATGCGTGGGTGCTGCTCAAGTCGCTCGAGACCATGACCATGCGCGTCGAGCGCATGTCGTCGAACGCGCTGACCGTGGCCCAGGCTCTCGAGGCACACCCTGCCGTAGAGCGCGTCTATTACCCTGGCCTTGCCAGCCACCCAGACCACGAGTTGGCGATGCGCCAGATGAAGTCGGGCGGTTCGACGGTTTCATTCGTGCTCAAGGCAGATCAGGCCGGCGTGTTCAAGTTCATGGATTCGCTGCAGGTGATCGACATTTCGAACAACATCGGCGACTCGAAGTCGTTGATCACACACCCGACCACCACCACCCACCGTCGTCTCACCCCAGAGGTGCGCGAAAAGATGGGCATCACCGAGAGCACCGT
>JBEEJX010000134.1:0-16555 GCA_041168965.1 Actinomycetota bacterium | reverse complement strand
GTTGCCGGCGCTAACGCCGTCATGCTCGGTTCGTTGCTCGCGGGCACCGACGAGGCACCTGGCGAGGTCACCTTCGTGAACGGCAAGCAGTTCAAGACCTACCGCGGCATGGGATCGCTCGGTGCGATGCAGTCGCGCGGTCAGGCGCAGTCATACTCGAAGGACCGCTATTTTCAGGACGACGTTCTTCGCGAAGACAAGCTCGTGCCAGAGGGCATCGAAGGCCGCGTGCCTTACCGCGGTTCGGTCGCATCGGTTACCCACCAGCTGATTGGTGGCCTGCGTGCCTCGATGGGCTACGTCGGCGGCGAGACGATTCCTGAGCTTCAGGAGCGCGGCAAGTTCGTGCGAATCACCGCAGCGGGTCTGCGCGAGTCGCACCCGCACGACATCCAGATGGTCGCCGAGGCGCCGAACTACGGCACCCGCTAAACACATACTTTTCTCGCTAGAGGGGCAACACCATGAGTGAAATCGAAATCGGTCGCGGCAAGCGCGGCTCACGTGCTTGGGCATTCGACGACATCGCTATCGTGCCGTCGCGCCGCACGCGTGACCCGAAGGACGTCTCGACCACCTGGAAGATCGACGCATACGAGTTCGGTTTGCCGGTAATCGGCGCGCCAATGGACTCGGTGGTTTCGCCTGAGACAGCCGTGGCAATCGGCAAGCTCGGTGGCCTCGGCGTGCTTGACCTCGAGGGCCTGTGGACTCGCTACGAAGACCCAACCAAGCAGCTCGACGAGATCGCAAAGCTGGGTGCCGCCGAGGCGACCGCCCGCATGAAGCAGATCTATGCCGAGCCAATCAAGCCAGAGCTGATTCGCGACCGCATCGCGCAGATTCGTGCCGCCGGCGTGACCGTTGCCGGCGCTCTTTCGCCACAGCGCGCCGCCGAGTTCAGCGACGTCGTGGTCAAGGCTGGTGTCGACCTGTTCGTGATTCGCGGCACCACCGTGTCGGCAGAGCATGTGTCGCGCAATGCCGAACCTTTGAACCTCAAAGAATTCATCTATCGACTCGACGTGCCGGTAATCGTTGGTGGCGCTGCCACCTACACCGCCGCATTGCACCTGATGCGCACCGGTGCTGCCGGCGTGCTAGTTGGTTTCGGTGGCGGAGCCGCTTCGACCACCCGCAAGGTGCTCGGCATCCACGCACCGATGGCAACCGCGGTTGCCGATGTGGCCGGCGCTCGCCGTGACTACATGGACGAGTCGGGCGGCCGCTACGTTCACGTGATCGCCGATGGCGGTCTGGGCACCTCGGGCGACATCGTCAAGGCCATCGCCTGCGGTGCCGACGCGGTCATGCTCGGTTCGGTCTTGGCTCGTGCCGATGAGGCTCCGGGTCGCGGAATGCATTGGGGTCAGGAGGCATTCCACGCCGAACTTCCGCGCGGTCACCGCGTCGAGGTTGGTTCATGCGGCAGCCTCGAGCAGATTCTGCTCGGCCCATCGCCGAGTGCCGACGGCACCAGCAACCTGATGGGCGCACTGCGTCGTGCCATGGCCACCACCGGATACAGCGACCTCAAGGAATTCCAGCGCGTCGAGGTAGTCGCCGCGCCTTACCAGTCGTAAATCATGCAGCGCGAGGTCGAACCATTTTGGCGAGTAGCACTGCGCCTCAAATGGATCGGCGCGCTGTTTGCCGCACTAGCTCTGGCCGCCGGCTTTGCGCTGCTAGGCCAGTGGCAGCTGGAACGCTCGTTTCGAACCGTGGGGCAGACCAAGGTCGAGCAGGTCACACCGGTGTCTATCGATTCGCTGGTTACACCAGGCAAGGGCTTTCCTGACAAGGCCGATGCCCGACTAGTGACGGTCGAGTGTGCCCGAGTCAATGCCCAACCAGTGCTGATCGCAAATCGCCTGCAGGGCGGCAAGTCGGGCTATTGGCTGGTCGACTGGTGCTCGACTCGCGCCGGCACCATGCTGGTGACCGCAGACGCCTGGTATGCCGACCTCGACGTCGCGAAGGCGGCGCGCGATGCGATCAGCGCGCGGGTTTCACCGATGGTCATGGATTACCGCCAATACCGCGGTTGGCTGCTGGCCCCCGAGGCGCCAGAACCTGCCACCTCGGCTGGTGCATACGTTTTCAAGTCGCTGTCAATCGCGCAGCTGGTCAATCAATTCGCTAGCGGGCCGGTCGAGGTGTATCCGGGTGCCCTGGCGCTTGAGGTCAATCCCAATGATTCAACGGGCGGCGCTCAGAGCATCGAAATTTCGACGCAGTCGCACGGCGTAGAGCTGAACTTCTTGAACATCTTTTACGCCATCGAGTGGACAGTTTTTGCCGGCTTTGCGGTGTTCATGTGGTGGCGCCTGGTGCAAGACGAGCGCCTGGGGCTGCGCGACGGCGAAGGTAAACTAGACCAATGAAATCGGCCCTCAAGTATTACCGCGTCACGTCATACATCACGGGCACATTCTTGTTGCTGCTGTGCGTCGAAATGATCGTGCGCTACGTGATTGGCTACGACCTGATCGCGGGCGGCATGCACGGCTTGCTGGCCTTTGAAACCCACGGCGAAGAGGGCTCGGGTCTGTCGAACACCGGGCTAAATGTTTCGACCGCGATTCTGATCGTGCACGGCTGGCTTTATGTCGCCTATCTGTTCGGCGACTACCGCATGTGGACCCTGTTTCGCTGGTCGTTCACCCGCTTTGTAGTTATCGCACTCGGCGGCGTCGTGCCGTTCCTCTCGTTCTTTACCGAGCGTCACTTCCACAAGATTGCCGAGGCCCAGTTGGCCAAGGCTGACGCAGCAACCAACAACAACGAAAAGGCAGCCAATGTCTAACCGCCCAGTTCTCGTCGTCGATTTTGGTGCCCAGTATGCGCAGCTCATTGCGCGTCGCGTGCGCGAGGCCGGCGTCTATAGCGAAATCGTCCACCACAACGTGACCGCTGCCGAGGTTGCCGCCAAGAACCCGTTGGCCATCGTGCTATCGGGTGGCCCTTCGTCGGTCTATGAGCCGGGTTCGCCACAGCTCGACCGCGCGATTCTTGAACTCGGCGTGCCAATCTTTGGCATCTGCTACGGCTTCCAAGTTTTGGCCAACGCCCTTGGCGGTCGCGTCGACGCAACCGGCAAGCGCGAATATGGCGCCACCGAACTCAAGGTGAGCGCCGGTGGCGTGATTCTTGAGGGTCAGCCTGCCGACCAGATTTGCTGGATGAGCCACGGCGACCAGGTTATGGAGGCGCCGGCAGGTTTTGAGGTCTTGGCATCGACCGAGACCACCCCGGTCGCCGCGTTCGCCAACCACGACAAGAAGATCTATGGCGTGCAGTGGCACCCAGAGGTCAAGCACTCGCAGTTTGGCCAGGACGTGCTGGTCAACTTCTTGCACAATGCCGCAGGCATTCCAGCCGACTGGAACTCGGGCAACGTGATTGCCGAGCAGGTCGAAAAGATTCGTGCCCAGGTCGGCACCGACCGTGTGATCTGTGGCCTGTCGGGTGGTGTCGACTCGGCTGTTGCCGCGGCGCTCGTGCACAAGGCCGTGGGCGACCAGCTGGTCTGCGTGTTCGTGAACCACGGCCTGCTGCGCGAGGGCGAGGCCGAGCAGGTTGAGCGCGACTATGTCGCCGCAACCGGCATCCGTCTTGTCACCGTCGATGCCGAGAAGAAGTTCCTGGATGCGCTCGCCGGAGTCAGCGACCCTGAGACCAAGCGCAAGATCATCGGCCGCGAGTTCATTCGCACCTTCGAAGAGGCGCAGGCTGCCCTGATCGCCGAGGCCAAGGCCGACAACCGTCCGATCAAGTTCTTGGTTCAGGGCACCCTGTATCCGGATGTGGTCGAATCTGGTGGCGGCGCAACCGCCGGCATCAAGTCGCACCACAACGTCGGTGGCCTGCCTGAAGACCTGCAGTTCGAGCTGGTCGAGCCGCTGCGCACTCTGTTTAAGGATGAGGTTCGTGCCATCGGTGCCGAGCTGGGCCTGCCGCACGAGATCGTTCAGCGTCAGCCATTCCCAGGCCCGGGCTTGGGCATTCGAATCGTTGGCGAGGTCAACAAGGAGCGCCTCGACCTGCTGCGCAAGGCCGACGCCATCGTGCGCGAAGAGCTGACCGCGGCCGGTCTAGATGCCGAAATCTGGCAGTGCCCTGTGGTGTTGCTTGCCGACGTTCGCTCGGTTGGTGTGCAGGGCGATGGTCGCACCTATGGTCACCCGATCGTGCTGCGCCCGGTTTCGTCTGAGGATGCGATGACCGCAGACTGGACGCGCCTGCCTTACGACCTGCTGGCCAAGCTATCGAACCGCATCACCAACGAGGTGGCCGGGGTCAACCGCGTCGTGCTCGACGTGACCTCGAAGCCACCAGGCACCATCGAGTGGGAGTAGCCTCCGCTCAGTTTTTCAGTGTCGGTGCCGAGTTTTAGGATTGCTGCGTCATGACCCAGCTTGAATTTTTTCCCGCAGACTTTGGCCAAGAAAAGCCAGAGCCTGCCGTTTCCACACCCGCATCTGCGCCCTCGCAGGCGGCTCCGGTTGAACCCGTGATTGTTTCGCGCGGTTCGGTGCCAAGCACTTCGGGAATCTTCGACGCCGGCAGCTTTGGTGGCGCCGGTTTCACCTCGGCCGCCGACCCAGACGCCTTGGTCGAGGGGCTGAATCCACCGCAGCGCGCGGCCGTCGAACACCGCGGCCCCGCCCTGCTGATCGTTGCCGGCGCCGGCTCGGGCAAGACCCGAGTTCTGACGCACCGCATCGCACACCTGTTGGCCAAGCGTGAGGCGTGGCCAAGTCAGATTCTTGCGATTACATTCACCAACAAGGCCGCGGCCGAGATGCGCGAGCGCGTAAAGCACCTGCTGGGCTCGAGCGCCGACGGCATGTGGATCAAGACCTTCCACTCGGCCTGTGTGATGATCCTACGTCGCGAGGCCGAGCGCCTCGGTCACGACGGCAACTTCACAATCTATGACTCGGGCGATTCGCGAGCAATCTTGAAGCGGCTCATTCGCGACATGGGTGCCGACATTCACAAGCTCACTCCGGCAGGCGTGGCCTCGGTGATTTCGAACGCCAAGAACGAACTCAACGACGCCGAGGGCTTTGCGCGCAACAGCGACCAGAGCGACCCGGTGCAGCGCATGCTCGCCGAAATCTTCGAGCGCTACCAGCGCGAGCTGCGTCGCAACAACGCCTTCGACTTCGACGACCTGATCAGCGAAACCGTGTTCTTGTTCCGCAATCACCCCGACGTTGCTGCCCAGTACCAGCGCAAGTTCAAGCACATCCTTGTCGACGAATATCAAGACACTAACCACGCCCAATACGCGCTAATTCGCGAGCTGACCATGCCGATTCAGCCCGATCTGGCTCAGCAGTATCCTGACCTGCTCGACCCGCGAACCGGCGCACTTCCAGAACCGGCATCGCTGACCGTGGTTGGCGACTCGGACCAGTCGATTTATGCGTTCCGCGGTGCCGACATTCGCAACATCAGCGAGTTCGAAAAAGACTTCGCTGGCGCACGCACGATCCTTCTTGAGCAGAACTATCGCTCGAGTCAAAACATTTTGAGCGCCGCCAACGCGGTGATTTCGAACAACTTTGACCGCCCAAACAAGAACCTCTGGACCGACTCGGGCGATGGCGAAAAGATCGTTGGTTTCACCGGTTATTCGGCGCACGACGAGGCCCAGTTCATCGCCGACGAGATCAACAAACTGCACCGCGATGGCACGAACTATCGCGACATCGCAGTCATGTATCGCACCAACTCGCAGACGCGTGCGCTTGAAGACATCTTCATTCGTTCGGCGATGCCGTATCGCGTCGTTGGCGGCACCAAGTTCTATGAGCGACAAGAAATCAAAGACGCCATGGCCTATCTGGTCGCGATTTCTAACATTCGCGACGACCTAGCCACGCGACGAATCCTCAACGTGCCTAAGCGCGGCATCGGCGACGCGTCTGAGGCTCAGCTGGCGCACTATGCCGCCCAGAACGGCCTATCGGTGCGCCAGGCGTTGGCCGACGCATCGCACATCGGTTTTGGTCCAAAAATTAACGGAGCCATGACCCAGCTGGGCGACCTGCTAAACGAACTCGAGGCCATGGTGCCGACCGAGACGGTCGAGTCGATTCTGCGTCAGGCGCTCGATAAAACGGGATACCTCGAGGTGCTGCGCAATAGCCGCGACCCACAGGATGAAGCTCGCGTCGAAAACCTCGAGGAACTCATCTCGGTGGCCAAGGAATTCGGCCGCAATAATCCCGAGGGTCGACTGCCTGACTTCTTGAACGAGGTGGCCCTGGTGGCCGCGGCCGACGAGATCGACGACGAGTCGGGAACCGTTTCGCTCATGACCCTGCACACGGCCAAGGGTCTCGAATACGATGCCGTCTTCTTGACCGGCATCGAAGAGGGCCTGCTGCCACACCGAATGTCGTTCGTGACACCGGGAGGCATGTCAGAAGAACGCCGCCTGTTCTATGTGGGCATCACCCGCGCACGCAAGCGCCTTTACCTGAGCCTCGCCCTGACTCGCACCACGTTTGGCGAGTCGGATTCGTCGACCCCTAGCCGATACCTGCAAGAGATCCCGCAGCACCTCATCGACTGGCGCGAATCGGGTGCTCGCAACCAGGTTGCCAACTTCCGTTATCGCGAATCGATCGCCGAAAGTCAGGGTTTCCGTTCGGGTGGTTCAGCCAGCTCTGGCGGCAGTGGCTCGGGCTACGGGGGCACGCCAAAAGAAAAGACCGAATGGAAGTCGGCGATCACTACCGTGCGCAACAACGAGGGCATGCAGCTCGAGGTTGGCGACCGCATCAAGCACGCCGATTTTGGCGATGGCCGAGTGCTCACGGTGAGCGGCGAAGGGCCGCGTCAGAGCGCCGAAATTCACTTCGATCGCGTGGGCACAAAGCGCCTACTGGTGCGGGTCGCGCCTATCGAAAAGCTCTAGTCAAAAGCCCCTAGACTTAAGCCCTAACCGTCTTATTTTTGATCGGAATCACAGTGGATTTATTTGAATATCAGGCCCGCGATCTGTTTGAGGCCTACGAAGTTCCAGTGCTGCAGGGTTTGATTGCAGACACTCCTGAAGAGGCCGAGGCCGCAGCCGCAAAGATTGGCGGCACCGTCGTCGTCAAGGCTCAGGTTCAGGTCGGTGGCCGCGGCAAGGCCGGCGGCGTCAAGGTCGTCCACAGCCCAGCCGAGGCAAAAGAGGCCGCAAGCAAGATTCTTGGCCTCGACATCAAGGGTCACGTCGTAAAGCGCGTCATGATCGCTCAGGGCGCAGCAATCGACAAGGAGTTCTACTTCTCGATTCTGCTCGACCGATCGAACCGCACGTTCCTTGCGCTCTGCAGCGTCGAGGGCGGCATGGAGATCGAGCAGCTCGCAGTCGAGCGCCCAGAGGCACTCGCTAAGGTCCCTGTTAGCGCACTCGACGGCATCAACCTCGAGACCGCACTCTCGATCGCAAAGCAGGGTGGCTTCGATGACGCCACCGCTGCCAAGGTCGCACCGGTCTTCGTAAAGCTCTGGAACGTCTTCAAGAACGAAGACACCACCCTGGTAGAGGTCAACCCACTCGTTCTAACCAAGGACGGCGACATCGTTGCCCTTGACGGCAAGGTCTCGCTCGACGACAACGCCGAGTTCCGTCACACCGACCGCGAAGAAGTAAGCATCGCCAAGGTCGACCCGCTAGAGGCAAAGGCCAAGGCGCTCGACCTCAACTATGTAAAGCTCGACGGCGAGGTTGGCGTCATCGGTAACGGTGCCGGCCTGGTCATGTCGACCCTCGATGTGGTTGCCTACGCCGGCGAAAAGCACGGCGGAGTCAAGCCAGCTAACTTCCTTGACATCGGCGGCGGTGCCTCGGCCGAGGTAATGGCCAACGGTCTCGACCTGATCCTCAACGACCCACAGGTCAAGAGCGTCTTCGTTAACGTCTTCGGTGGAATCACCGCCTGCGACGCCGTTGCAAACGGCATCGTCGGTGCGCTCAACACCCTTGGCGACAAGGCCACCAAGCCACTGGTTGTTCGTCTAGACGGCAACAACGTGCTCGAGGGTCGTCAGATCCTTGCCGACTTCGGTCACCCGCTGGTGACCGTCGTTGAAACCATGGACGACGCAGCCGACAAGGCCGCCGAGCTGGCTCACAACGCCTAAGCGCGAGAAGCAAAGAAGGAATCCAAAATGGCTATTTTTCTAAACGAAAACTCGCGAATCATCGTTCAGGGCATGACCGGCAGCGAGGGCATGAAGCACACTCGCCGCATGCTGCTTGGCGGCTCGAACATCGTTGGCGGCGTGAACCCACGCAAGGCCGGCGAGGTTATCGACGTCGAGGGCAAGAACCTGCCTGTCTTTGGCACCGTCAAGGAGGCCATGGAGGCCACCGGCGCCAACGTCACCGTGATCTTCGTTCCACCTGCCTTTGCAAAGGCCGCAATGATCGAGGCCATCGACGCCGAGATCGAGCTCGCCGTTGCAATCACCGAGGGCATTCCGGTGCACGACTCGGCAGAGGCATGGGCATACAACCTGGCAAAGGGCGAGAAGACCCGTCTGATCGGCCCAAACTGCCCGGGCATCATCAGCCCAGAAAAGTCGAACGCTGGCATCACCCCTAGCGACATCTCGGGTGCAGGCCCAATCGGCCTGGTCTCGAAGTCGGGCACCCTGACCTACCAGATGATGTACGAGCTGCGCGACATCGGCATCTCGACCGCAATCGGCATCGGTGGCGACCCAGTCATCGGCACCACCCACATCGACGCTCTGGCGGCCTTCGAGGCAGACCCAGAGACCAAGGCGATCGTGCTCATTGGTGAAATCGGTGGCGACTCAGAAGAGAAGGCCGCCGCCTACATCAAGGCACACGTGACCAAGCCGGTCGTTGCCTATGTTGCGGGCTTCACCGCTCCAGAGGGCAAGACCATGGGTCACGCCGGTGCAATCGTTTCGGGTTCGGCCGGAACCGCTCAGGCCAAAAAGGAGGCCTTCGAGGCCTGTGGCGTGAAGGTTGGCAAGACCCCGAGCGAGACCGCCGCTCTGATGCGCGAGGTCTACAAGAACCTCTAAACCGAATACTCGGTTTAAAGCCTTTGTCGATGCCCGCGGTTAGGAGAGTCAACGCATGAAACGCAGACTCACATTCCTGACCGCGGGCATCGATGCTTTATTTGCGGTGGTGCTTGGGCTCGGCGTGCTGCTCGGCCCGATGACTGTTATCTGGCTGTTCGAAAACGATCCGAGCATCGCCTGGCCAGTCGCCTATCGCACCGCGGCCGACATCTGGTTGGCTGCGCAAGGCACCACCATTGTGGTCGCGCCCGCCAAGATTCTTGGCGTGACCGTCGACCAATTCACGATTCACTTTTTGCCGCTGGCGTTCAGCGCATACCTCGCCTGGTTGGCCTATCGAGTTGGTCGCCGCTTTGCCGTGACCCCTCAGCTTTGGCCGGCCTGGACCGGCGCAACCCTGGCCTACGGCGCATCGTCGTTGTTTTTGAGCACGAGCGCATACGCGGTGTCGGCGTATCCGGTGAACTGGCAGGGCACGTTCTTGCCGACAATCTTTTTTGCCTTCTGGATGGCCGTTGGCTCGCTGTTTGGTCGCTCGGCGCAGGCACACATTTTGGGTCTCGAGTTTGCCGAAGAACGCGTGCGGTTTCGCCAATGGCTAGCCGGCAAATGGCACAACGCCAGCTGGGTCATTCGCGCGGTGGCATCGCCCGCTCTGCGCGCCGGCACGGCCGTGGTTGCGATCCTGCTTGGCGCTTCGGCAGCCCTGTTGGCCCTGCTGGTTGGCTTCAGTTGGATCAACATCATCAACTTCTATGAGGCACTGCAGGTGAGCGTCTTGGGTGGCATCACCGTGACTCTTGGGCAGGTTGCCGTGCTGCCGAACCTCGTGGTTTATGGCGCGAGCTGGCTGACCGGCGTTGGTTTTTCAATCGGTGACGGCTCGCAGTTTGGGCCGCTCGGCTCGGCGGCCGGCCCGCTGCCTAACCTGCCAATTTTGGCCGCGCTGCCGGCCGGCACGATCTCGGTCGGGCTCGTCTTCTTGTTGGTGCCGTTGCTTGCCGCGGCCTATGCAACCTTTGGCGTCAAGCGTCACGCGGCCGAGATGCGCTTCGAATTCGCCAACCCGCTCTGGGCGGCACTAGCGCTTGGCTCGTCGATCGGTCTGGTCGCGGCCGTCGAGATGGCGCTGCTCGCAACCCTTGCCTCGGGATCGGTTGGTCCTGGGCGACTCGGTGTGGTCGGCGTTTCGCCGTTCGTGCTTGGAGTCGTGGTGTTTTTCGAGGTCGGCATCGTGGCGACCATCGCAGCGTTCAGCGTTGCCAGACCTGACCGCCCCGACCACCCGTTGCTACGCGGGTAAACTGGGCTAATGCTTTCGGTCGTCGTGCTCATCTCTGGTTCGGGTTCGAACCTTCGCGCCCTGCTTGAGGCGGCCGACAACCCGCTGTATCCGGCGAAAGTCGTTGCCGTTGGTTCAGATGTGCCGGCCGATGGCCTGGCCCACGCCGACCAGTTCGGCGTGCCAACCTTCGTGGTCAACCCCAAGGCGTTCGCGTCGCGCGAGGCCTGGGCCGACATGCTGCTGGCAAACATCAATCACTTCAAGCCAGACCTGGTCGTGCTCGCGGGATTCATGCGAATCCTGCCTGCCAACTTTGTGCAGGCGCTTTCGCCACGACTTATCAACATGCATCCTTCGCTGTTGCCAAACTTTCCGGGTGCCCACGCCGTGCGCGATGCACTGGCCGCCGGCGCGACCAAGACCGGAGCAACCATTCACGTGGTCGACGAGGGCGTCGACACCGGACCACACCTTGCTCAAATCGAGCTTGAAATCCTGCCTGACGAGACCGAGGGCGAGCTGCACGAGCGCATCAAGAAGATTGAGCGCGAACTTATTGTGCAGACCGTCCGCGACATCGCAGAGCAAAAAATCGCCCTCTAAATCAAGGAGACCGCTTTGGCCGCTCACCACGACCACCAGCCAGCCGACTACCGCCATCGCGACCGCGTTCAGATCAAGCGCGCGCTGCTTTCGGTTTCTGACAAGACGGGCCTGCTCGAGCTAGCGCAGGCGCTGAACGACGCGGGTGTGGCAATCATCTCGACGGGTGGCACATACTCGGCGATCAAGGCCGCCGGCTTGCCTGTGACCGAGGTTGCCGAGGTGACCGGGTTTCCTGAGACCCTCGATGGTCGTGTAAAGACCCTGCACCCAAAGATTCACGCCGGCATTCTGGCCGACATGCGCCTGATCGCGCACGAGGGTCAGCTCGATGCGCTCAAGACCCTGCCGTTCGAGCTCGTGGTCGTCAACCTGTATCCGTTCGTGCAGACCGTGCAGTCGGGTGCCAAGGGCGATGCCGTGGTCGAGCAGATCGACATCGGTGGCCCTGCCATGGTGCGCGCAGCCGCCAAGAATCACGCAAACGTCGCGATTGTCGTTGACCCGGCAAAGTATGGCGAAATCATTGCCGCAGTTGCCGAAGGCGGAACCACGCTCAGCCAGCGCCGCCAGCTTGCCCGCGATGCGTTCTCGCACACCGCGAAGTATGACGCCGCGGTTGCCGGCTGGTTCGACGCCGAGCTCGACGACGAGTGGCGCAAGGCCGCTGGTGCCTCGGCCACCGCAGCTAGCAAGAACCCAGGCTTCGAGCAGTCGCTGAACATCGACGGCGAACTGGCCGCGGTGCTTCGCTATGGCGAAAACTCGCACCAGGCCGCGGCGCTCTATCGCCGCACCGGCGAGGGTGCCGTCTCGGGCATCGCGCAGGCCCGCCAGTTCGGCGGCAAAGAGATGTCGTACAACAACTACGTCGACGCCGACGCCGCTCTGCGCGCCGCATACGACTTCAGCGAGCCGGCAGTCGCAATCATCAAGCACGCCAACCCGTGTGGCATCGCCGTTGGCGACCCAACCTCGGCTGACCCGATTGCCGACGCGCACGCAAAGGCATACGTTTGCGACACGATTTCGGCGTTCGGTGGCGTGATTGCATCGAACCGCACCGTGACCGTGACCATGGCCCAGCAGATTGCTCAGGTGTTCACCGAGGTCGTCGTCGCGCCGGGTTACGAGACCGAGGCGCTGCAGATTCTGTTGACCAAGTCGAACCTGCGCGTGCTGCAGTTGCCTGCCGACTATCAGCGCGAGTCGCACGAGGTGCGCCAGATTTCGGGCGGCCTCTTGCTGCAAGAAATGGATGAGTTCAGCAACTTCTCGAGTGTCAACTGGACCCTCGTTTCGGGCAAGCCTGCAGACCCTGCAACCATGACCGACCTCGAGTTCGCTTGGCGTGCCTGCCGTGCGGTCAAGTCGAACGGAATCCTATTGGCTCGCGAGGGCGCATCGGTTGGTGTTGGCATGGGCCAGGTCAACCGCGTCGACTCGTGCCGCCTGGCGGTTGCCCGCGCCGAGAGCCGCGCCAAGGGTTCGGTTGCCGCGTCTGACGCGTTCTTCCCGTTTGCCGATGGCGTGCAGATTTTGATTGAGGGTGGCGTTCGAGCAATTGTGCAGCCTGGTGGATCGAAGCGCGACGAAGAGGTCATTGCGGCTGCCAACGCTGCCGGTGTGACCATGTACTTCACGGGCGAACGCCACTTCTTCCACTAGAAACGGTCTCGCTTTAGTCGGCGGGCCGGTTCTTGAGTCGCTTGGAATAACCCACGCGAAAGGCGTGTTAGCCTACTCTGCTGCCATGATTTAGCGCGACCCAAGCGCGCGGCAGCAGGTGGTTGATCAATGAAGTCCAGAGGCACAGTCGCAACTCTGTTGCGCATTTTTCCGTATGCCAAAAAGGCTCTGCCGCGAGTGATTCTCGGCACGCTTGCCGCGCTGGCGGCACACATGTTTGCGCTGACTATCCCGCAGTTTTTGCGCGAGCTGGTGAACGGCCTAAAGGATCACGGCACGGTCGAAAAGCTGATTCCGATGGTGCTGGCGGTGCTGGCACTCGGTGTTTGCGAGGCCGGTTTTGTGTTGCTGCGCCGCTGGCTGGTGCTGACCCCTGGCACCCACGTCGAGGCCGGATTGCGCCGCACCCTCTATGCAAAACTGCAGGATCTGCCGGTCAGTTTTCACGACAAGTGGCCGAGCGGCCAGCTGCTCAGCCGCGCAACCGGCGACCTCAGCCTGATTCGCCGCTGGTTGTCGTTCGGTCTGGTGCTGTTCGTGGCCAACGCCATCACGATCGCGGTTGGCCTGGTTGTGCTGTTCACATACAACTGGATTCTGGGTCTGATCTTCTTCGTTACCTCGGTGCCGATCTGGCTGCGCGGCTTCAAGTTCGAGAAGGAATACCACTCGATCGCGCGCGTTAGCCAGGATCAGTCGGGCGACCTGGCTACGTCGGTCGAAGAGGCCGTGCATGGCATCCGCGTGTTGAAGGCGCTTGGTCGCGGCGAATTTGCGGCCGACAAGTTTGCACGCAACGCCCGCCAACTGCGCGGCACCGAGGTCAAAAAGGCGCGGCTGATCGCCGACATCTGGATCTATCTGATTCTCGTGCCCGAGTTCGCTGTTGGCCTGTCGCTGTTGGTCGGCGTCTGGCTGGTTGCCCAGGGGCTAATGTCGGTGGGTGCGCTGGTTGCTTTCTTTGCCACCACGACCGTATTGCGTTGGCCGACCGAATCGGTGGGCTTCTTGCTCTCGATGACGCTCGACGCCAAGACCGCAATCGAACGCTTCTTTGAGGTGCTCGATGCGCCGGTCGAGATCGAAGACCCAGCGGCACCAAAGTCGATTGCCGAGCCGCACGGGCGTTTGGAATTCAAAGACGTTCGGTTCAAATATGCCGATGCGCCGGCATCGGCCGAACCACTCTTGCGCGGGGTCGACCTCGTGCTTGAGCCCGGCGAATCTGTCGCCCTAATCGGTGTCACCGGCTCGGGCAAGACCACCATGACCGCGCTAACCACGCGCCTCTATGAGGTCAGCGGGGGATCAATCGAGCTCGACGGCGTCGACATTCGCGACCTAACGCGCGAAGAGCTGCGCCGGCACATCGCCATGGCGTTTGAAGACGCCACGCTGTTTAGCGCGAGTGTGCGCGACAACGTGCTGTTGGGCAACCCTGGTGCGGGCGAGGGCGAGCTAAAGCAGGCGCTCGAGATCGCGCAGGCGCAATTCGTCTATGACCTGCCCGAGGGCCTCGACACCAAGATCGGCGAGGAGGGCCTTAGCCTGAGCGGCGGCCAGCGTCAGCGTTTGGCGTTGGCGCGCGCGGTTGCGGCCAAGCCGGCCGTGCTGATTCTTGACGATCCGCTGAGCGCGCTCGACGTCGACACCGAGGCGATGGTCGAAGACGCCCTGCGCACGGTCTTGACCTCTACCACGGCACTTATCGTGGCTCATCGACCATCGACGGTGCAGCTGGCCGACCGCGTCGCGCTGCTCGAAGACGGCCGCATCACCGCGGTTGGCAAACACAGCGAACTGCTGGCCAACAACGCGCACTATCGCCACGTAATTGCCAGCCTCGACGAAGAAAAGGAGGCCGCAAAATGAGCATGCAGGGCGTTCAAGACGAAGAAAAGATCGACCTCACCAAGGCCGAGGCCAAGCGCCTGCGTGCCCGCTCGATGCGCCTGCTCGGCAGCCTGATTCGCCCAGTTCGTGGTCGACTCGTGGTGAGCTTCAGCACCGTGATCCTGAGCCAGGCGTTCCGTGTGGTCGGCCCGGCGCTGATCGCATACGGCATCGACAAGGCGCTGCCGGCGGCGGTCGCGGGCGACTACGTGACACTCTGGTTCACGGTTGGTGCATACCTTTTGGCGGCGACTGCCACGGCCGGCCTCACCTATTTCTTCATCTCTTTTGCGGCCAAAATCAATCAGGATGTGATTCTCGACCTGCGCCAGCGCATGTTCGTGCACACCCAAAAGCTCAGCCTCGAGTTTCACGAGAAATACACCTCGGGTCGTGTGATTGCGCGTCAAACCAGCGACCTCGACTCGATCAAAGAACTGCTCGACACCGGCGGCAACGAGATGATCGCCGGCCTGCTCTACATGATTTTCACGGCCGTGGCCCTCGTGCTGCTCGATTGGAGCAGCTTCGCCGTAATCCTGGTTTCGCTCGTACCGCTGTTCTTCTTGACCCGCTGGTTTCAAAAGAACACGCGAATCAGCTATCGCAAGACTCGTGTGGCATCGGCGCGCTTGATCGTGCACTTTGTCGAGACCATGACCGGCATTCGCGCCGTCAAGGCATTCCGAAAGGATGCCCGCAACAACACCGAGTATTCGGGTCTGGTCGAGGATTACCGTGCCGTGAACGCCAAGGTGATTCAGCTGTTTGGAATCTATGACCCGGGGCTGATCCTGATCGGCAACCTGACCGTTGCCGGTGTGCTGCTGGCCGACGGTTTGCGCGTGATTGACGGCACCCTCGGCTTTGGTGTGCTGACCGCGGCAATCCTCTATGCAAAGCGATTCTTTGACCCGATGGAGGGAATGGCGATGTTCTATAACGCCTTCCAGTCGTCGGCCTCGGCGCTCGAAAAGATCTCGGGCGTGCTCGAAGAGGAGCCGTCGGTGCCAGAACCTGCCGAGCCGGTTGCGTTCGCGCAACGCCAGGGGCACATCGAGTTTCGCGATGTTGAGTTCCACTACTCAAACGGCAAGACCATCCTGCCGCCGTTCAACCTCGACATCCCGGGTGGGCAAACCATCGCGCTGGTCGGCACCACCGGCGCCGGCAAGTCGACGCTCGCCAAGTTGGTGTCGCGGTTCTATGACCCAACCGCGGGTTCGGTCGAGCTAGACGGCGTCGACCTGCGCCAGGTGGCAAACGCCGAGCTGCGCAACGCGGTGGTCATGGTGACCCAAGAGGCATACCTGTTTTCGGGCACGGTCGGCGAGAACATCGCGCTTGGTCGCCCCGGTGCAACTCAGGCCGAGATCGAGGCCGCGGCTGCTGCAGTCGGCGTGCACGAGTTCATCGCTTCGCTGCCCGACGGTTATGACACCGATGTGAACAAGCGCGGCGGGCGGGTGAGCGCGGGCCAGCGCCAGCTGATCTCGTTTGCACGTGCGTTCATCGCCGATCCGACGGTGCTGATTCTGGATGAGGCCACTGCCTCGCTCGACATTCCGTCGGAGCGTGCGGTTCAAAACGCGCTGCGGACGCTGCTGGCTGGCCGCACCGCGATCATCATCGCGCACCGCCTGAGCACCGTCTCGATTGCCGACCGTGTGCTCGTCATGGAGCACGGTCGCGTGATCGAAGACGACACCCCTGCCACGCTGATCGCTGGCACTGGCAAGTTCGCCAAGATGCATAAGGCCTGGCGCGACTCGCTCGCCTAAACCACGCAAAGGGAAACCCCGCCGAATTGCTCGGCGGGGTTTCCCTTTGACCTGGATCGCTACTTGAGCTTGCTAGTGGTCGAAATCGCGAACGCAGCCTGAGCCGGCACAGCAGCCGAGACCTTGCCGGTTGAGGCAACGACAATTGGGGTGCCAACGCACGCGCGAACCGTCTTGCCCGATACCTTCTTCGCGATGATCGGCTTGTTGCCGCCCGAGATCATGTCGCAATAGG
>JBEEJX010000133.1:0-6358 GCA_041168965.1 Actinomycetota bacterium | reverse complement strand
CGCGGCACCAGACACGGTTGCCATATCGACTCGCGGAACCATAATCTCGCGCACGATCGTGTCGCCGAATTCTTCGACCGAATCGAGCAGATCTTGTTCAAACTCTTCTGGCGCCTCTTCTCGCGGCAACGACAGCGGTGTGAACAGCAGGTACCAAGAATTGACCAATCGACCCGTGCTGCGCATCAACCAGAGACCGAGCGGCTTGTGGCCAAAGCGCTTGGCCAACCACTGACTGCCGAACAGCAGGGCGAACATGAGCACGACCGCAATTAGCGCGGCGGCCCACCAAGGCAGGCGTGTCGGGGCCAAGGCCTGGCCGAGCACAACGCCGAAGACTCCGGTGAGAATCAACCGCAAGAACCCGAGCGATTCGGCCTTAGCCTGCGTTGCAACGTCGGCCGATGCAGCCGCACGCAGCACAGCCACGCAAACCGCCGCAGCGGCCAGCGCGACCGCAATCCAAATCGCCAGAGTCAGCAAGTCTTATTCGCCCTTGGCCTCTGCAGCGTAATAACTGAGCAGAATGTCGCCCTGAATGCCGAACATTACGCGGTGCTCCTCTGGTTCGGCGTGGTCGTAGCCGAGCAGGTGCAGAATGCCGTGGGTGGTCAAGAGCAAGATTTCGTTGATGGTCTCGTGGCCAGCCTCGGCGGCCTGCTTGGCGGCGACCGTAGGGCAGATTGCAATCGAACCGAGGTCGACGGCCGAAGGCAGGCCCTCGTCGCGACCGTAGGTGAACTCGCCGCTCGGCCAGCTCATGACATCGGTTGGGCCCGGCTCATCCATGAATTCAAGGTGATACGACTCCATGGCGGCCTCGTCGACAAACTTGATGCCGAGCTCGCTGGCCGGGTGCACATTCATGAAGTCGAGCGCAAACGATGCCAGCTTCAGGATGCGCTCTTCGTCGACTGCCACATCGGTTTCGTTATAGATCTCGGTGCTCATGCCTAGTTCCTTTGGCCGCGGTTGGGATTGTTGTTGTAGCCCGGCTTGGCATCGCTCGCGGTGCGGTTGCGGGTGTTGGGCTTGGCGATTCGCGCCTGCTCGGCCTCTGAGTGTTTGGCATAGGCGTCGACGATCTTGGCGACCAGGCTGTGGCGAACCACGTCTTCGCTGGTCAGACGCGCAAAGTGCATGTCTTCGACGCCCTCGAGAATTTCCATCGCGGTGCGCAGGCCCGAAGTGCCGATCGGCAGGTCGATCTGAGTGATGTCGCCGGTGACGATCATTTTCGAGTTGAAACCTAGGCGGGTCAGGAACATCTTCATCTGTTCTGGCGTGGTGTTCTGAGCCTCATCGAGCACGATAAAGCTGTCGTTGAGAGTGCGGCCACGCATGTAGGCCAGCGGAGCGACCTCGATGGTGCCAGATGCCATCAACTTGGGAATGCTGTCGGCGTCGAGCATGTCGTGCAGCGCGTCAAAGAGTGGACGCAGGTATGGGTCAATCTTTTCGTTCAGCGTGCCTGGCAAAAAGCCCAGCTTCTCGCCGGCCTCGACAGCCGGACGGGTCAGAATGATGCGACTGACCTCCTTGCGCTGCAGCGCCTGTACTGCCTTGGCCATGGCCAGAAAGGTCTTGCCTGTGCCGGCAGGGCCGATGCCAAACACGATGGTGTGGTTGTCGATCGCGTCGACGTAATTCTTTTGACCAATGGTCTTTGGGCGAACGCTCTTGCCGCGACTCGAAATGATGGCCTGGCTCAAGACCTCGGCTGGGCGTGCATCGTTGGCTAGCATCTTGGCGCCGCGCTGCAAGTCTTGCGGCGCAACCTCGTGACCGCTCGCGATTAGTTCGATGATGTCTTCGATCAGTGCCTTGGTTCCCTCGACCTGATCACTTCTGCCCTTGAGGTGAATCTCGTTGCCGCGCGCGTGCACCTCGACCTCAGGAAAAGCCACCTCGAGTTCTTTGAGCAGACGATCGTTCGGGCCGAACAGGGCAACCATCGGCACGCCCAATACCTCGATGATTTCGACGGCAAGCTTTGATTGCTTAGGCAAGTGCGGCATCCTCGCTGGTGCTGGTGCCGTTGCCGGCGGCGGCCTTTGGCGTGCTGCTCATAATGTGGCCGTGCGCGTGAAATACGGTCTGGCCCGCTTCAACGCCGGTGTTGAACTGCAACCTGAACGAGCCGGTTGAGTGTTCGGCCGCAAGGCGGCTGCCAAGCTGAATCAGGTCGATCAGCTGGTCGGGCGCATCGAAGGCAAGGGCCGCCACGTCGGTGTGGTGATGCTTCGGAACCACGAGGATATGGATTGGCTGACGCGGGTTGATGTCGTTAAACGCAATGGTGAGTTCGGTCTCGCCAACCAGGGTTGCCGGAATCTCGCGAGCCACGATTTTGCAAAAAATGCAGTTGTCCAAAGGGGTTCCTCCGTTCACAAGTGTAGGTCTGGGCCTAGCCCCAGGCGCCGAGTTTCGCCTGAAGCACAGCGATAGCCGCGACGCCGGCCGTTGAGGTGCGCAGGATCTCGGAACCAAGACGGATGCGCTTGGCGCCAGCGGCCTCAAGCTGCTCGAGCTCGCTCGGGCTGATGCCACCCTCGGGGCCAACGACAATCGCGACTCGGCCGCTGAGTTGAGCCAGTTCGCCAATGCCCCGTGCTGCGGTTGGATCGAGCACGAGCACGGCGTCGAAGTCGGCAACGGCACGAACTAGCTGGTTCGAGGTGACGGGCTGCAGCACCTCCGGCTCATACACTCGCAGCGACTGTTTGGCGGCCTCGCTGACGATGGTCTGCCAGCGGTCGACACCCTTGGCAACCTTGGCCGCATCCCATCGACTGATAGAGCGCTCGGCCTGCCAAGGCAGAATCTGCCAGGCGCCGAGTTCGGTTGCCGCCTGAATCGCGAGTTCGTCGCGATCGCCCTTGGCAAGGGCCTGAACCAGCACGAGCTTCGCGTTCGGCTCGGGCTCGTGCACCACATCGGCAACGGCCACGGTCAAAGACCGATCCGCGACAGCGGCAACCGCTCCTCTGACCCGAAGTCCCCGACCGTCAGTCAACTGGATGGCCTCGCCGACTCGCATGCGACGAACCGAGATGGCGTGTTTAGCCTCGGCGCCATCGAGCGCGATCGCGTCGCCCACGATCGGCTGGCTGGCAAATTCGCGACGGAAGAGCGGTTCGACCACGGGCTAGCGACGCTTTCCGAAGTGACCCGACTGGTGCTTGACCAGCTTGGCCGCATCGTTTTTGCGCGACTTGGCGAGGGTGCGGAACAGTTCCTTTTGCTTGGCATCCAACTTGGTTGGGGTCTCGACATGAAGGGCAATCCGCAGATCGCCGCGACCGCCGCCGCGCACCTTGGCCATGCCCTTGCCCTTGAGCGTGATCACGTCGCCAGACTGCGAACCGGCCTCGATGTCGAGGCTCAGCTCGCCATCAAACGAGTCGATCGACGCGAGACCGCCCAGAACGGCATCGTGCAGCGGCACGCTGAGCGTGCAGGTTAGGTCGTCGCCATTGCGGCTATAGAAGTCGTCTGGTCGAACCGATACGTCGACGTAAAGGTCGCCGTTAGGGCCGCCCGCAAAGCCGACCTCGCCCTGCCCGGCCAGTTGCAGGCGCATGCCGTCGTCGACACCAGCCGGAATAGTGATCTCGAGGTCGCGACGAGCGCGCACGCGACCCTGGCCGCGGCAGTCGACGCAAGGGTGCGGAATGGTCTGGCCGAATCCGCGACACACACCACATGGCTGCGAGGTCACGACGTTGCCCAGCAGGCTGCGCACCTGGCGCTGAATGTTTCCGGTGCCGTGGCAAACATCGCACACGGTCAGGCTGGTGCCCGGCTGGCAGCACGATCCAGCACAGGTGTTGCAAAGCACGGCGGTGTCGATCTTTAGGGTCTTAGGTGCGCCAAATACAGCCTCGCGCAGGGTCATTTCGACACGGATGAGCGCATCCTGCCCGCGTTCCGCGCGCGAGCGAGGGCCACGCGAACCGCCACCGCCGCCAAAGAACGTGTCGAAGATGTCGCCAAAACCAAAGTTGCCCATGCCGCCGAACGGATCCTGGCCACCCATGTCGTAGTTGCGGCGTGAATCGGAGTCGCTGAGCACCTCATAGGCATGGGTTACGGCCTTGAACCGCTCCTCGGCCTCTGGCGAAGGGTTCACATCTGGGTGCAGTTCGCGAGCCAGCTTGCGATAGGCCTTTTTGATCTGGTCGTCGCTGGCATCCTTGGCGACGCCGAGCACTTCGTAGTGGTCTGCCACTTGGTTTCCTTCTAGTTGCCGAGAGTCTTCGAGAGGTATCGCGCGACGGCGCTCACCGCGGCGATATTGCTGCTGTAATCCATGCGAGTTGGGCCAAGAACGCCAATTTTGGCGGCGGTCTGCCCCTGATTTTCATAGTCGCTAACCAGAATCGTGGTTGCCGAAAGCGGCTCGACCAGGGTCTCGCGACCAATCAGCACTCCAACGCCGTTTTGATCTGCCTGCATCTCGCCCATGAGCTTTAGCAGAACGACCTGTTCTTCGATTGCCTCGAGCACGCCGCCGAGGTCGCCCGCGAAGTCCTGTTCGCGACGTACCAAATTGGCCGCGCCGGCCATGATGATCTTGTCTTTGCGATTGGCGTCGACCTCGGTCAGCAGGCCAGCAACCACGCTGCGCACACTCTCGGCGCGCCCCGGAGCGAATCCCGCGATAAAGCCATCGAGCTTGTCGGCAACGGAGGTCAGCGGCGAACCGATTAGCGTGGCCGCCAGACGACCGCGCAGGTCGGCTAGAAAGTCGGCCTCGACCGAACCACCTAGTTCGATCAGGTGTTCCTGCACGCGTTCGGTGTCGGTAACCAAAACCAAAAGCACGCGGCTGGTTGAAATCGGGATCAGTTCGACGGTCTGCACCTTTGCCATGCCGAGGCTCGGGTACTGCACCATGGCGACCTGGTTGGTCAACTGCGCCAACAGGCGAACCGTGCGGTTGAGTGTCTCGTCGAGGTCGGTGCTGCCGACCATGAACGTCTCGATGGCGATGCGCTCGGCCTCGGTGAGCCGCTTGACCTCACCAAGACGGTCGACAAAGAGTCGATAACCCTTGTCGGTTGGCACACGACCGCTCGACGTGTGTGGAGCGCTAATCAGCTCTTCTTCTTCGAGCAGGGCCATATCGTTGCGAATCGTGGCGCTCGAAACGCCAAGCCGGTGGCGCTCGAGCAGGGCCTTTGAACCGACGGGCTCGCGAGTCTGGATGTAGTCGTTGACGATCGCGCGCAACACTTCGAGACTGCGATCTGAAATCAATTCGCCCACCTGCCCGTCGTTCACCTTGGCCTTAGCACTCGCTGGCTCTGAGTGCCAATATTACCGCTTGAGGCCGTTGAATCAGGCGATTACCCGAGCAGGTCGCGCACTAAGGCGTCGGCAAGCAGGCGCCCCTTTAGAGTCAACACAATCCGGCCGCGCAGAGCCGCGGTCGGCTCGATTAGCTCGTCGGCAATCGCCTGCGAGATCACCTTGTTGGCAAGTGGATTCACCTGCTTGGCCACTTCGATCGACAGGCCATCCGCGGTGCGAATTTCGAGCAGGATGCGCTCCTCGAGCCGCACGTTTGCCTCGAGCACCTCGCGCGAATGCGCGGGGCTCACGCCCGCGGCGATTCGACCGCTGTAGGCCGCAGGGTGCTTGACGTTCCACCACCGCGTGCCGCCGATGTGCGAGTGTGCGCCTGGGCCAAAGCCCCACCAGTCGCTGCTGCGCCAATAGCTCAGGTTGTGCACGCTGCGCTGCCGGGGCGAGCGAGCCCAGTTGCTGACCTCATACCAGTCGAAGCCGGCACGCTTTAGCGAGGCATCGACGAGCTCATACTTATCGGCCTGCAGGTCTTCGTCGGGCTCTGGCAATTCGCCACGCGAAATCTGACGGGCCAGCTTGGTGCCCTCTTCGACGATCAGCGAATACGCACTGATGTGGTCGACATCGAGCGAGATTGCGGCATCGACCGACACTCGCCAGTCGTCGAGCGTTTCGCCCGGGGCGCCATAGATCAGATCGACGCTCGTCGACAGACCCGCACGCTTGGCGGCGGCAACCGCGGCGGGCACGTTATCTGGATTGTGGGTGCGCTCGAGCGTCGCCAACACCGAGGGCACCGCCGACTGCATGCCGAAAGAGACCCTGGTGAAGCCACCGGCCGCGAGTGAGGTCAGGTAGGCATCGTCGACGTTGTCTGGGTTTGCCTCTGTTGTGATCTCGGCACCAGCCGCGAAACCGTATGCGTTGCGCAGGGCCTCGAGAATGCCGACCAGGTCGCTCACCGGCAGCTGGGTTGGCGTGCCGCCGCCAAAGAACACGCTGTCGAGTTGGCGCTTTGGCAATCCGGCACGCTCGACGACACGCG
>JBEEJX010000132.1:0-2784 GCA_041168965.1 Actinomycetota bacterium | reverse complement strand
TAGTCGCCGAACGAGAAGTTTCCGTTCATCTGGAAGAACGTGCCGTGACGCGTGGTCTTTCCGACCTCTTCGATGTCGAGGGTGCGCACACACTTTTGCACGCTGGTCGCGCGCGGGTATGGTGCAGGCACCGCACCAGACATGTACGGAATGAACGGCACCATGCCGGCAACCGTAAACAAAAGCGATGGGTCTTGGCTGATCAGCGAGGCTGATGGCACAACCGTGTGGCTCTTGCTCTCAAAGAAGTCGAGCCAACGCTGACGAATTTCAGCGGTGCGCATTATGCGGCCGAGCCCGCAGCGGCCTTCTTGGCGGCTGTCTTAGTGGCTACTGGCTTCTTGGTGGCTGGTGACTTCTTGGCAGAGGCAGCAGGCTTGTTCAGCTCTGCCTCGCGCTCGCGAAAGCCATCGGCAATTGCGGCTCCAAAGTCCTTGGCGCGCTTTGCGGCGTCGTCTACGACAGCCTGGGCCTTCGGGTTTTCGTCGAGTTGCTTTGCGATGACGAGACCGGCAGCAATGCCCGTCAAAAGCCAAAATGCTTTTTTCATTTGCCCTACTTCTTGGTTTTGCCCAATACCGCCGAGCGCAGCCCCTGTGTCAGCCCGGCGATCTTCACCAGCGGCGAACCGACGGTGGCCGAAAACACCGCCACGAGGCTGCTGACGTTAGTCGTTACCTCGGCGACGTTTTCTGTAATGACGTCAACCTTTGCCAACTGCTTGTTGGTTTGGTTGACGGTTTCGGTGAGTTCGGTGAGCAGCGGCGAAACACTCTGGTTGAGGTCGCGAATCGAATCGCGAGCCTCGTCCAGAACGCGGCCAAGCTTTAGCAACGGAACAGCCAAGAACAGCACCAGCAGAACAAAGCCTGCCGCCGCAATGATTGCTGCTACGTCGCCGCCGCTCATCCGAACCCCTTTTAAACCGTTTGGTTATCGTGCTGCGTAGTACTCAACGACGAGCTGAACTTCACAGGTCACAGGAACCTCAACGCGCTTTGGACGGCGCACGAGGGTTGCCTGCAGCTTGTCAAGCTGAACGTCGAGGTAACCAGGGACAGCAGGAAGAACGTCGACGTGACCGCCGGCAGCTGCAACCTGGAATGGCTCGGTCTTCTCGCTCTTTTCGTGAACGTGAATCATCTGGCCTGGCTTGACTCGGAACGATGGGCGGTCGACACGCTCGCCGTTGACGAGGATGTGACGGTGTACGACCATCTGACGAGCCTGTGCGATGGTGCGGGCGATGCCTGCACGCAGCACAAGGGCGTCGAGGCGCATCTCGAGAAGCTCAACCAGGTTCTCACCGGTCAGGCCCTCGGCACGCTTTGCCTCGGCGAAAGTCTTGCGAAGCTGAGCTTCACGAATGCCATACTGGGCGCGAAGACGCTGCTTCTCGCGCAGACGAACGGCGAAGTCGCTGTCGGCCTTCTTCTTGGTGCGGCCGTGCTGACCCGGAGCGTATGGACGCTTCTCGAGGTACTTGGCTGCCTTTGGAGTAAGAGCAAGTCCGAGCGAACGCGACAGACGAGTCTTGCTACGAGTACGTGTGGTTTTTGACACGTTTTCCTTTCATGGCGATCTTTCGATCGCAATAGCGTTTTTGTTCACAGATCGACCCTGAGAGGCAGGGTCTTTCGCCACGGACCACCTGGCTATTAGGTGGTCGCACCGTTGAGGCTCTCTCAGCCGCGATCGAGCACTCCAGTCGGCAACCTGCTCAGTTTATCAGCGCTTGGCCGATTTCCAAAGGACTCTAGCCGCGAAAGGCGCGAATAATGGCGCGCAAACGTGGCCAACGT
This sequence comes from Actinomycetota bacterium, assembly GCA_041168965.1. Classification (GTDB taxonomy): domain Bacteria; phylum Actinomycetota; class Actinomycetes; order Actinomycetales; family Microbacteriaceae; genus Rhodoluna. The sequence continues at coordinate 982 of JBEEJX010000132.1, read as the reverse complement.
TCGGCGAGTGCGGCCTCGGCCCCGAGCTCCTTTGGGCGGTAGTAGCTGCGCTGCAGCAGCTCGTCGCCAAGATAACGCTGCTCGAGCACCGCACGGGGGTCGTCGTGCGGATACGCATAGCCCTTACCGTTGCCGAGCTTCGCGGCCCCGGCGTAGTTCGAGCTGCGAAGGGCTGCAGGCACATCCGGAATCAGCCCGGTTCTCACGTCGTCGAGCGCGGCATTGATTGCGTTGTATGCGGTGTTCGATTTTGGGGCGAGGGCCAGATAGATGGTGGCTTCGGCAAGCGGTATGCGCCCCTCGGGCATGCCGATGAGGGCAACGCACTGTGCGGTCGCGGTTGCGAGCACGAGCGCCTGAGGGTCGGCAAGACCAACGTCTTCGGCCGCAAGAATCATTAGGCGACGAGCAATGAACCGCGGGTCCTCCCCTGCCTCGATCATTCTGGCGAGGTAATGGATGGCCGCATCGGCATCGCTGCCTCGCACCGACTTTATGAACGCACTAATCACGTCGTAGTGCTGATCGCCAGACTTGTCGTAGTGCACGATTGCCTGTTCCTGCGCCGCCTGCACCTCAGCGACGGTGATTGCGATAGCAGCCCCGCTGGCTAATTGTTCGGCATCGGCGCTGGCAATCTTTGCCAACGCGGCGGCCTCGAGCAGCGTGAGCGCGCGACGCGCATCGCCTTGAGCCAGGCGCACGATAGCGTTGGCCGCCTCGGCCTCAAGCCTTACAAGTTCAGCCAAACCGTTCGAGCTCGACACGGCACGCGCGATGAGCGCAGCAATGTCGGCGTCTGAGAGCGCCTCAAGTCGAACGATCAGAGAGCGGCTCAGCAGTGGCGAGATGATCGAGAAACTTGGGTTTTCGGTCGTCGCGGCGATAAGGATGACCCAGCCATTTTCGACTGCCGGGAGTAGCGCATCCTGTTGCGCCTTGCTGAACCGATGAATCTCATCTAGGAAAAGCACTGTGCGAA
>JBEEJX010000131.1:0-8921 GCA_041168965.1 Actinomycetota bacterium | reverse complement strand
CATCGGCTCGAGCGACATCGCCAAACCACAGGGCGAGTTCGACCAGGTCGCCGCCGACCGAAACCCACTGCGCCTCGACGTGCACGCCGTGAGACGAGGGGATTCCTTCGTGGGGGTGACCCGGACCGAGTTTGACGCCGGTTGGGTGTCGCATCGATTGTGCGACCACCCAGTCAAAGTTTGGCGAGAATTCGCTCGGATCGAACTTGCGCACCGCCCTGGCGCGAGCGGGACCATTTAGTTCGCGCCGCGCTGGGTCGAAGAACAGACCCTCGAAGTCGTCGAGGTTCAGCTTGGTGACATCGGCCAGTTGCACCTGGGCGTTGGTAAATGGAGCGAGATTGTAGGTTGCCGCGGCGGCCGTGACCTCGTCGAGTTCGAAGGCATCAACCTGCAGGTCGAGCGAAGCGAAGGCGAGCGATTCCGCTCCAATTCCGCAGCCCAGATCGGCAACGCGACCGACCCCGGCCGAACGAAAACGGCCGGCGTGCAGCGCCGCGACCGATAGCCGCGAGGCCTGTTCGAGCCCGGCCTCGGTAAACAGCATCGACTGGGCAAACTCGCCGAACTTGGTCTCTGCGCGGCGGCGCAGTTTGGCCTGCGTGATCACCGCGGCAACAAGAGTCGCGTCGTGGCCGGCTGCGCGCAGGCGCGATACGAGGCGAACCACGTCGGCCTTGGCCTCGAGTCGACCGACCTCGGCCAGCAGGCGGGTTGCCTCAGGCGTCAGCAGGCGCACAAATTCATCGCGATTCACCCGTTTAGGCTAGCAATTCGGCGTTAGCACTCGAGTTGACCGACTGCTAACGATGCCCTAAAGTCGATAGCAGCAGGGGCAAAAGTCACCTGCTCAAACCAATGTTTTATAAAGAAGAGGTCATGATGTCGGTTTCGATTAAGCCGCTTGAAGATCGCATTGTCGTTCGCCCAGTCGAGGCAGAGCAGGTAACTGCTTCGGGTCTGGTCATTCCAGACACCGCCAAAGAGAAGCCACAGGAGGCCGAGGTTATCGCCGTCGGTCCGGGTCGCATCGACGACAAGGGCAACCGCGTTCCAGTCGACGTAGCAGTCGGCGACAAGGTCATCTTCTCGAAGTATGGCGGCACCGAGCTCAAGTACGGCGGCCAGGAGTACCTGATTCTGTCGGCTCGCGACGTGCTTGCAGTCGTAGTTCGCTAAGCGAACCAATGTTTAGGCCCAGACCATCGGTCTGGGCCTTTTCGTTTGAGCGGTTATTCTCAACGGGTGACCAAGAGCGAGTCGAACCAACGAAGCCAGTATCCCGAGCTCGGTAAGGGCTTTCTGTATGCCTTCAGCGCATACCTAATCTGGGGTTCGTTTCCACTTTTCATCACAATGCTCGGTTTTGCGCCGGTCAGCGAGGTGGTGGGCTGGCGCATCGTCTTTGGCTTCGCTACGGCTGCCGCGCTAATCACTCTGAATCGCGGGTGGGCCTCGATCGGCCAGGCGCTGCGGAATCGCAGACTCATGCTCTGGCTGGCGCTCGCCTCGGTGCTGATTCTGGTCAACTGGGAGGTCTATGTTCTGGGCGTGCTGCAACACCAGGTGGTGCAGTCCTCGCTCGGGTACTTCATAAATCCACTGGTTACGATCCTGCTCGCGGTCGCCTTTCTGGGGGAACGACTGCGCAGGGCGCAGTGGGTTGCCGTGGCGCTCGGCGTCGTGGCCGTAACCGTGCTCACGATCGATTACGGCGGCCTGCCCTGGATCGCCCTCTCGCTCGCTCTCTCATTCGGCTTCTATGGCCTGGTCAAAAGCAAATTGTCTGGCCAGATCAGCGCACTCAATTCGTATGCGCTTGAGTCGCTACTGGTCATACCGGTGGCGATCCTGCAAATCGCGGTCTTCGCGGGCGGCAAGCCCTTGGCCTTTGGGCAAGAGTTTTGGCCGAGTGCCGCACTTGCGTTCTTTGGGGTGATGACGGCGGTGCCGCTGATCTTGTTCGGTTCGGCGGCACAACGACTGCCGCTCAGCTATGTGGGCTTTATGCAGTATTTGACACCTTCGATTCAATTCGTGATGGCCCTGGTGGTGCTGCACGAACCGATGCCGGCCGTTCGCTGGATTGGGTTCGCGATCGTCTGGTCGGGGCTTGCATTGCTAATCTTCGACGCCATCAAACAGATTCGAGTCGGTCGACTTTCGCAATAATTCTTAGGCGAAAAATCGCAAAATACATCGCTACATCACAGCCGTGTAACACCTGCGTTAAATAGGCGTCTTTTGGCGTCACAGTTGGGCAACAGCCATGGTGAATGACCTTCAATCTGGCTAAACTTTTGCCTAAGCGTTACAAATTAGTACCGCCCTGAAGATCCCCACTAGGAGAATTTAATGAGCGCAGTTAACAAGCGCGTCGTTGCTGGTCTTCTCGCTGCTGCCGCATCAACCGCTCTGGTTGGTTCGACCGTAGTTCCAGCATCGGCAGCTGACACCCAGCTGAAGGTCCAGGCCATCATTCCACTGACCGGTGCACTGGCATTCCTTGCACCACCTGAGATCGCAGGTCTGCACCTTGCTGTTGACGAGATCAACGCTGCTGGCGGCGTTCTCGGCAAGAAGGTCTCGCTGACCATCACCGACTCGGGCGACGGCGACACCCTCAGCATTGCTGACCAGTCGGCAACCAAGGCAATCGCCTCGGGTGCAGACGTAGTCATCGGTGCAGCAGCATCGGGCGTTACCCGCTCGATCATCAACAAGATCACCGGCGCAAAGATCGTCCAGATCTCGATGTCGAACACCGCACCTGACCTTTCGACCTGGAAGGACGGCGGCTACTACTTCCGTACCGCTCCTTCGGACCTGCTGCAGGGTCGCATCCTTGCTAACCAGATCCTCCAGGACGGCAAGAAGTCGGTTTCGATCGTTTACCAGGACACCTCATACGGTGTTGGCCTCAAGGACGTCGCTTCGGGCGTTCTGACCAAGGGTGGCGCAAAGGTTCAGGCCTTCGCATTCCCTGAGAACGAGACCAACTTCGCTACCTACGCAGACAAGGTCGCCGCAGCTGGCACCGACGCAACCATCCTGATCTCGTACGACGAGTGCAAGAAGGCTCTTCCTGCCTTCCAGGCAAAGGGCATCAAGGGCAGCTCGGTTTACCTCGTTGACGGTAACCTCATCGACTACTCGGCTGAGTCGTTCGCTTCGTACCTGAACGGCGCCAAGGGCACCAACCCAGGTAAGGCAACCCCAGACGCCTTCAAGGCAAAGCTGAGCGCTGCTTACAAGAAGTACGAGAAGAAGACCCTCAAGGACTTCGTCTACGGCGCTGAGACCTACGACGCAGTAATGCTCGCAGCAATCGCAGCTCAGGCTTCGGGTGCAGCAACTGGTGCTTCGATCAAGACCCAGCTGACCAACGTTTCGAAGGCTGGCGCCGGCAAGGTAACCGTTACTGGCTTCGCAGCTGCCCTCAAGGCAATCAAGGCTGGCAAGAAGGTCAACTACGACGGCTTCTCGGGTCCAGTTGAGTTCGACGCTAACGGCGACCCAACCGGTGCTTACATCGGTGTTTACAAGTACGACGCAACCGGCAAGAACTCGCTGGTCAAGGTCGTTGCAGGTAACAAGTAAGCCTCTGGCTGACGCCTAAAAACAACTAAAAACAAAACCCCGGTCCGCAAGGGCCGGGGTTTTGTTTTGCCGTGATCAGAGAGAGGGACCACGGACAGCTTGTGAAATTGGGCGACGGTGTGGCACCGCCGCCCAATGCGTTGTTTAGAGGTCGGCTAGGTTGCCGAGGTAGAGCTCAACCATCTTTGGGTCGTTGAGCAGGTCGCGGCCGGTGCCGGTGTGGGCATCGCGGCCCTGATCGAGCACGTATGCGCGGTCGCAGATCTGAAGGCAGCGACGAGCGTTCTGCTCGACCATGATGACGGTTACGCCAGCCTTGTTGACCTCTTTGACGCGCAGGAACGCCTCGTCTTGACGCACAGGCGACAGACCAGCCGATGGCTCGTCAAGCAGCAGCACCGATGGGTCGATCATGAGCGCGCGACCCATGGCGACCATCTGGCGCTCACCGCCCGACAACGAGCCGGCCTTCTGGTGGCGACGCTTGCCGAGGTCAGGGAAGATGCTGGTGACGAACTCAAAACGCTCGTCAAAGCGCTTAGGAGTCTGGAAGACACCCATCTCGAGGTTCTCTTCGATCGACAGGCTAGGAAAGACATTGTTGGTCTGTGGCACGAACGCCACGCCCTTGCTAACCAGCTTGTTGGCCTTGAGTCCGGTGATGTCTTCACCGTTGAGCATGATCTTGCCCTCGCGGATGTTGACCTGACCAAAGATCGACTTGAGCAGGGTCGACTTGCCGGCGCCGTTAGGGCCGATGATGCCGATTAGCTCGCCCTCGTTGGCCACAAGCGAGCAGCCGTTGAGAATGTTGATGCCTGGCAGGTAACCAGCTACGAGGTTGTCTGCGAATACGACTGGCTGCGACATTAGTTGCCTTCCTTTGCGCTGCCGATTTCGACCTCACCGAGGTCGGTGTTGGCGTGAGCTCCGAGGTATGCGTCGATCACGGCCGGGTTCTTCATAACCTCGGCAGGTGGGCCTTCGGCCACAACCTTGCCCTCGGCCATGACGATTACCCAGTCACTGATGTGACGGACCATGTGCATGTCGTGCTCGACGAACAACACGGTCGTGCCGTTCGACTTGAGGTCTTTGATGTGCTCGAGCAGGCTCTGGGTCAACGCAGGGTTGACACCGGCCATCGGCTCATCCAGCATCACAAGCTTTGGGTCGCTCATGAGCGCGCGGGCCATCTCGAGAAGCTTGCGCTGACCACCCGAAAGGGCCGCCGCGTAGTCTTCGCGCTTGGCGTCGAGCTTGAAGCGCTTGAGCAGGCCATCGGCCTTCTCGGTGATGACGGCCTCGCGGTGACGCCAAGCCGGGCGCAGCCACGAGCGAAGGAAGCCCTCGCCAGGCTGGTCTTGCGAACCGAGGCGCATGTTGTCGATGACGGTCAACAGGCTTAGAGCCTTGGTCAACTGGAAAGTGCGGATCATGCCCATGCGAGCAACCTTGTATGACGATACGCCAGCGAGGTTCTTGCCCTCGAAGGTCCATTCGCCAGTGTTCGGCTTGTCGAAGCCGGTCAACAGGTTGAACAAGGTGGTCTTGCCGGCGCCGTTCGGGCCAATGAGAGCCGTAATCTGGCCGCGAGGAATCTCGAGGTGCTCGACGTTGACCGCGGTCAGACCGCCGAACTGGCGGGTGACGTTCGAGGCGACCAGAATCGGGTCGACCTTCTTGCAGCCTGGTTCGACTGCGCCGATAGCAATCTGATTAGCCATTGAACTGCAGCTCCTTCTTGTTGCCGAACATGCCCTGAGGGCGGAAGATAACGAGCAGCATCAGCACGAGACCGACGAGCAAGAATCGAATCTGACCAACCTGAGCGATGTCGAGGAATGGCAGCCAACCCATGTTGACGAGGCCCTCCATGATGCTCTGGGTGAACATGAGCAGTGCAAAGAAGGTCATGCCGCCGACGATTGGGCCAAGGATGGTTGCGGCGCCACCCAGCAACAGGATCGTCCAGATCATGAAGGTGAAGTTGGTGCCCCAGGTCGAAGGCTGGTTGGTCTGTGATGACATGACGAAGATCATGCCGCCGAAGCTTGCGAAGACACCACCGATGACGAGCGCCTGCATCTTGTATGCAAAGACGTTCTTGCCGAGCGAGCGAACCGCATCCTCGTCTTCACGGATGCCCTTGAGCACACGGCCCCATGGGCTGCGGGTCAAGAAGAACAGGAAGAACGCGCCAAGGATGACGAGGCCCCAACCGACCAGGCGGATGAAGATCTCGTTCTCGCTCATCGAGGTGAAGCCGAGCTCGTAGCGACCCTTAGGGATCGGGTTGAGCTTGTAGAAGCTGTCGCCGAACTCGCTTAGACCGTTCGAACCACCGGTTACATCGGTGTATGCCGATGCCGAGAACGCGTAGCGCAGCGCCTGAGCGGCCGCGATGGTCACGATCGCTAGGTAGTCGGCACGAAGACGCAGGGTCGGAATGCCTAGCAGCAGGCCGAAGATGCCCGATGCGCCAAGACCTGCGAGCACTGCGGCCCACCAAGGCCAGTGAAAGCTGAGGGTTGCAATCGAGTAGCCGTATGCGCCGAGGGCCGCGAAGGCCGCCTGACCGAAGTTCAGCAGGCCGGTGAAACCGAAGTGCACGGCAAGGCCGAGAGCGGCCAGCACATACGCTGCGGTGTAGACACCAATGAGTTCACCAAAGGTGAGATTTAGAGTGTTTAGCCAATCCATCAGTTGCTCCTTAACCGATTCGCTGCTTCTTGCCGAGAACACCCTGAGGGCGAACGATGAGGATCACGATCAGGATCACCAGCGCTGCGGCATACATCATTTCGGTCGGAATAAAGAGAACCGAAAGTTCGACGACGAGACCGATGATCATCGCGCCAACGGTTGCACCCAGTGCGGTGCCAAGGCCACCGAGGGTGACGGCCGCGAACAAGAGCAGCAGAATGTCGAAACCAGTGAGCCAGTTCGCCTGAAACTGCAGACCGTAGAGCACACCGGCGAGACCGGTCAGCGCCGAGGCGACCAACCAAACGATGCGGATGATGCGCTCGACGTCGATTCCGGTCGAGGCCGCGAGCGAGGCGTTGTCGCTAACTGCACGGGTGGCCTTGCCTACGCGTGTCTTGGTGAGGAACAGCGCGACACCGGCGAGGGTGACGGCACACAGCAGCATCGAAATCAGGGTGATGTCGCTCGTCATGATTGGGCCGAGGTTAATCGAGTTGCCAACGCCGCCGATGTCTTTGGTGTCGCCACCGAACACGAGCAGCATCACGTAGCGGGCGACGATCGAGAAACCGATCGAAACGATCATCATCTGGTTGAGGCCCATGCGGCGCTTGCGCAGTGGCTTCCAGAGGAACGCATCCTGTGCGAAGCCGAAGGCGGTTGCTGCGGCGACCGCGAGGCCAGCCGAGACCAAGATGTTGAGGTGCATGATCGGGTATGCGATCCACATGACCAGTGCGCCGAGCGAGACCATCTCGCCGTGGGCGAAGTTGCTGAGGCCCGTGGTGCCGAAGATAAGCGAGATGCCGATTGCGGCCAGAGCCAGCAGCAGACCGCGGTTGACACCGGCAAAGAGGCGAATCAGGAACTGGTCGCCGTAGTTCACCGTGACCACCTTTTCGGCGCCGAGCGAGAACAGCACGGCCGCGAAGTCGGTCTGCGTGAGGTCGGCCTCAAGCACGTTGCCACCCTTGGTGGTCATCGAGACGCCGGCAGGCAGTGTGCTCTCGTCGAGAGTCACGGTGTATTTGCCAGGGTTCGGAACCTTGATCTCCCATGAGCCGTCTTCGAGGGTCTTGGTCTCGCCCTTGAACGCGTCGAGCGTCGCGGTGATGGTGACATCCTTGACGCCCTCGTCGTTGTTCAGCAGCGTGCCGGCAATCGAATACGGGTAGGTCGAAGGGTCATCGGCAGCTTGTGCCGGTGCCGCAAACGAGAAAAGAGTGAATAGCAGAGCGATTAAGCCGAGAAAGACGCCGCTTCTGCGCACTGTGAGCTGGTTCAAGCCAACCTCCGAGGAATCTAGGCGCGACGAACCATGAGCGACGTCGCTAGCCAAAGAGAAACCTTAGCGCCTTTATGTTTCGGAAATGTCACAAACGTTTGTTGTTTAGCGGGCCAGGCGCGGTGGCCAAATCCCGAAATTGTGGGGCTGACCAGGCTCGAGGTCATACATCGCTATATGCGCGGCTCTGGCGAGCAGCCCAGCCCCGCGCTCGGGTAGACTTGTCCAACCGTTTCTCCTTTTATTTAGGACATTCCCAATGACGCAAAACGACCCATTTGGCTTTGTCGGCCTGACCTACGACGACGTCCTGCTGCTGCCGGGCGAATCAAACCTGGTGCCGAGCGCGGTCAACACCGCGACCCGCCTCTCGAAGCGCATTGAGATCAACATCCCATTGCTATCGAGCGCGATGGACACGGTTACCGAGGCTCGCATGGCAATCGCCATGGCTCGTCAGGGCGGAATCGGTGTCTTGCACCGCAATCTTTCGCTAGAGCGTCAGGCCGCCGAGGTCGACATGGTCAAGCGCAGCGAGGCCGGCATGATCACCAACCCGGTGACCACCAACCCGCTTGCCACCATCGCCGAGGTTGATGCACTCTGCGCCCACTACCGCGTCTCGGGTCTGCCGGTCGTCGATGAAAACGACGTGCTGCTTGGCATCGTGACCAACCGCGACATGCGATTTGTTGAGCACGTGCAGCGCACCACCACCCTGGTCAAAGACGTCATGACTCCGATGCCGCTGGTCACCGCTCCTGTTGGCGTCAAGCCAGAGGCGGCCATCGCAATCTTTGCTCAGCACCGCATCGAGAAGCTGCCGCTGGTTGATGCAGCCGGCAAGCTGCGCGGCCTAATCACGGTGAAGGACTTCGACAAGAGCGAGAAGTATCCGATGGCCTCAAAGGATGCCGCCGGTCGCCTGTTGGTTGCCGCGGCCGTTGGTGTTGGCCAGGACGCCTGGGAGCGTTCGATGGCACTCATCGATGCCGGCGTTGACCTGCTGATTGTCGACACCGCTCACGGTCACAACCGTGCGGTGCTCGAGATGGTTTCAAAGCTCAAGGCCGAGCCATTCGCCAAGCACGTCGACGTCATCGGCGGCAACATCGCTACTCGCGAGGGAGCTCAGGCCCTGGTCGACGCTGGCGCCGATGGTGTCAAGGTTGGCGTTGGCCCAGGTTCGATCTGCACCACCCGCGTGGTTGCCGGCGTCGGTGTGCCACAGGTCACCGCCGTCTATCAGGCATCGCTCGCCTGCAAGCCAGCCGGCGTTCCAGTGATCGCCGACGGCGGTCTGCAGTATTCGGGCGACATTCCAAAG
>JBEEJX010000130.1:0-24120 GCA_041168965.1 Actinomycetota bacterium | reverse complement strand
CGCCGTTGATGATGCCGGCCGTCGGGAAATCCGGGCCGGGCACGTGCTGCATCAGGCCGGCGAGCGAGATCGCCGGGTCGTCGAGCAGCGCCACGCAGGCGTTGACGATCTCGGTGAGGTTGTGCGGCGGGATGTTGGTCGCCATGCCGACGGCAATGCCGGAGGAGCCGTTGACCAGCAGGTTCGGCACCCGCGTCGGCATGACCGAGGGCTCGGTCTCGCTCTCGTCGTAGTTGGCGACGAAGTCGACGGTTTCCTTGTCGATGTCGGCCAGCAGCTCGTGCGCCAGCCGCGACATGCGCACTTCGGTGTAGCGCATCGCCGCCGGCGCGTCGCCGTCGATGGAGCCGAAGTTGCCCTGGCCGTCGACCAGCACGTAGCGCATCGAGAATTGCTGTGCCATGCGCACGATGGTGTCGTAGACCGCCGTGTCGCCGTGCGGGTGGTACTTGCCGATCACGTCGCCGACCACGCGCGCGGACTTCTTGTACGGCTTGTTGTAGTCGTTGCCGAGTTCGCGCATGGCATGCAGCACGCGGCGGTGCACCGGCTTGAGGCCGTCGCGCACGTCTGGAAGTGCGCGGCCGACGATAACGCTCATCGCGTAGTCGAGGTATGAACGCTGCATTTCGACCTGCAGGTCGACCTGCTCGATGTGGTCGTGGCGCTCGTTTTCGATGGTTGGGGTGTCTTCTGCCATGATCTAGCCTTCTAAATCTTTAGATGTCGAGGAATCGAACGTCTTTAGCGTTCTTCTGAATGAACGAACGACGAGCTTCTACGTCTTCACCCATGAGGGTGCTGAAGATTTCGTCGGCGATGGCGGCGTCCTCGAGGGTCACCTGCAGCAGGGTGCGGCGGGCTGGGTCCATGGTGGTGTCCCAAAGCTCGTCGTAGTCCATCTCGCCCAGACCCTTGTAACGCTGGATCGAGTTTTCCTTAGGGATTCGTCGGCCGGCAGCCTGGCCAGCGGCCAGTCGCTCGTCGCGTTCCGCATCGGAATAGACGTATTCGTGTTCTGCGTTTGACCACTTGATGCGATACAGCGGCGGCTGGGCCAAATAGACATAGCCGTGCTCGATGATCGGGCGCATGTAGCGGAACAGCAGGGTCAGCAGCAGTGTGCGGATGTGCTGGCCGTCAACATCGGCGTCGGCCATCAAAACGATCTTGTGGTAACGAACCTTTTCGATGTCGAAGTCTTCGCCAATTCCGGTGCCGAAGGCCGTGATTAGAGCCTGCACCTCGGTGTTGCCGAGTGCGCGGTCGAGGCGAGCCTTTTCGACGTTCAGGATCTTGCCGCGCAACGGCAGGATTGCCTGGGTTTCTGGGTTGCGGCCACGCATTGCCGAGCCACCTGCCGAGTCACCCTCAACGATGAACACTTCGCTCACCTTTGGGTCGCGGCTCGAGCAGTCGCGCAGCTTGCCTGGCATGCCTACCGACTCGAGCAATCCCTTGCGACGAGTGGCCTCGCGAGCCTTTCGCGCCGCTAGGCGCGCGCTCGATGCCTGAATTGCCTTGCGGATTACCTCTTTGGCAACTGCTGGGTTGCGGTCGAGCCAGTCGGCGAATTCCTCGTTGACGACTCGCTGCACGAACGCCTTTGCCTCGGTGTTGCCGAGCTTGGTCTTGGTCTGACCCTCGAACTGCGGTTCTGACAGCTTGACCGAGATGACGGCGGTCAATCCCTCGCGGCAGTCATCGCCGGTTAGGTTCTCGTCTTTTTCTTTGAGCAGGTTGGTGGCGCGCGCGTATTTGTTGATCAGCGTGGTTAGTGCCGCACGGAAACCCTCTTCGTGGGTTCCACCCTCGTGAGTGTTGATCGTGTTCGCGTATGTGTGCACCGACTCGTTGTATGCGGTGGTCCACTGCATGGCGATTTCGACCGATAGGTTCTTCTCGGTCGTCTCGGCCTCGATCGAAATGATCTCTGGATTGACCACCTCGGCCTTCTTCGAGTTGTTCAGATATTCGACGTAGTCGATGAGGCCGCGCTCGTAGTGGTATTCGTCGTGCTGACCATCGCGCTCGTCGTTTAGCTCGATTCGCAGACCCTTGTTCAAGAAGCACATCTGCTGGAAACGTTGACGCAGGGTTTCGTAGTCGTATTCGACGGTCTCGAAAATGTCTGGGCTAGCCAAGAACTCGATGGTGGTGCCGGTGTAATCGGCCGCTTCGCACTTTTCAAGAGGTGCGTCTGGCACACCGATCTTGTAACTCTGGCGATAGATGTTGCCATCGCGTGCAACGGCAACCCTGAGCTCGGTCGAAAGCGCGTTTACTACCGATGCGCCCACGCCGTGCAGACCACCAGAAACGGCATAACCGCCGCCGCCAAACTTTCCACCGGCGTGCAGGATGGTCAAAACAACCTGAACGGTCGAGATTCCCTCGGTTGGGTGAACCGCGACCGGAATTCCACGACCATTGTCGACAACGCGAATCCAGCCATCTTTGGTGATGGTCACCTTGATGGTGTCGCAGTAGCCGGCAAGGGCTTCGTCAACCGAGTTGTCTACGATTTCGTAGACCAGGTGGTGCAGACCACGCGGACCGGTCGAACCGATGTACATGCCGGGGCGCTTGCGAACGGCCTCGAGGCCTTCTAGCACCTGGATATTTCCGGCGTCGTAGTTGTTTTCTGGCGTGGTCATATTCGGTTGTTGCTCCTTACTAGCTTGGCGTTAGGCCCAAGTGAACTGCGGTTCGAAAACCGACTTAAATTCGGGGTTGCTAACTACCAAAAATTTTACTTTTAGGGGGCGACATTTTGCTGTATTTGACGCATTGTGTCACTGCCCGATATTCCGCGCCAGAACAAGGAACTTCGGGGTTTTCCACAGCCCGTTTTTGACCTCACTCCCCGGGTCAAAATTTGTTGCTTTTGCGCCTATCCGTATGTGTCGCGCGGGCCTCGCCCGGGCACCGATCTCGGGCCTTTTTTCCAGTTCGGAGCGTCTGGCCCAGTGAAACGAATATCAACGATTTCTAGGCCGGAGAAGTCGGCCTTAATTCGGTCAATAATCGGCGCCTTCATCAGCTTCAGTTGGGTGGCCCAGGCCGTCGACCTGCAGCGAACCGTCAGGATTCCTCGCTCGAGTCGCTCCGGCGTTGATGCGGCTGCGTTGGCTTCGCCCACTAATTCGACCCAGCGGTTGAAGAGGTCGGCCTCTTCGATCTGGCCCTCCCAGCCAAACTTGGCCAAAACCGAATCCAGCGCACTCCCGGCGGCAACGATATCGCGGCCCTTATCGAATGGCTTTGAGGTGGCCCGGGCCTCACGCTCGGCCATGCGCTTGGCATCCCCGCTCAGTCGTCCGGTCACCGCGTTGCGCATCTTCCAATAAAACTCGACGGCGAAGTCTGGCTTGTCGTTAGTCACCCAAAACCACCCCGTTTTCGATGTTGATTTGGCGCATGACAAGCTCTGCTGGCACGTCTGCCATGTCGGCGGCGGTGATCAAAACCTGTTCGTTTGCGGCTATCAACTGAGCCAAACGATTGCGTCGACCCTCATCCAGCTCGGCAAACACGTCGTCAAGAATCAAAATCGGATCACCAGAACGCGTTTCGGCCTTCAACAATTCAATGGATGCCAGTCGCAACGCCAATGCAAAGCTGATGCTCTCGCCGTGGCTGGCAAATCCCTTTACCGGCAGCGCTCCCAGCGACAACAGCAGGTCGTCACGCTGGGGCCCAACCAGGGTTAGCCCACGTTCGAGTTCCTTGGGGCGAACCTCGGATAGTTTCACGTGAAACTTTGCCTCGAGTTCTTCTCGATCAGCGGTTCGCAGGATTGAATCTCCCGCTGAACCACCAGCTGCCTCGGGGCCGAAGTCGTCAAAGTCGTCGCCAGACGACGAAAAACCCAAAATAGAGCTCTTTATCTCGACTCGTGGTTCGTTATTTGCCTTTGCGATGGCCTGATACGCGGCAAAAAGGTGCGGTTGCAGTCGTTCAACAAGCTGAAACCTAGCCGACATGATCTCGGCGCCGTATTTCACCAGGCTGGCATCCCACGCATCGAGCGTGCTCAGCGACGAACCCTTTGTTCCGGTGGCCCTCGCCGACTTCAAAAGTGAGTTTCTTTGCTTCAGCACCCGCTCATAGTCGGCATAAACCCCGGCGAACCGTGGCCAGACCTGCACGACCAGTTCGTCAATAAACGCGCGTCGCTCCGACGGATCGCGTCGAACAATATCGAGGTCCTCGGGTGCAAACGTGACGGTATTCACATAGCCGAGCAGGTCGCGCACGCGCGGCACGTCGCTCTTGTTGATTCGAGCCTTATTTTGACTGGATGCGTTCAGCTCGAGCTCAAGCAGCACGTCGCGCTCGTCGAAGCTGGCCAGAGCTCGCACCAGAGCGCTGTTTTGCTGAATGCCAGCTTCGTCTCGGCGAATGAGTGCCTGGTATCCGGCAACGCGATGAGAACTCAACGAGCTCAGGTATCGAATTGCCTCGACGAGATTTGTTTTTCCCTGCCCGTTCGGGCCCAACAAGAGCGTCACGCCCGGCTGAAAGCTAACCTCAGCCGATCGATAGTTGCGAAAGTGGCTGAGCGATAGATGCTTGATAAACATCTATGCCGCCGACTTAGCGTGGCTGCATGTTTGGCTGCAGCAGGTAACGGTATGAGTCTTTGTCGCTGGTTTCCTTTGAGCCATGACCGGTGATTAGCACTGGGCCTAGGCGGTTTGGGTCGTTCGGGTTCTTGGTGAACGCGATTCGAACGAATTCGGTGTGAACACCCGAAAGACCCTCAATCAAGAACTGTGGCTTGAGGTGCGATACGGTCGCCGCTCCGGTGAGCTCTGCCGGGATGCTCTCAGACGCCTGACCAAGAGCCGCGTCTGCCGCGGCGGCCTCGAGCACGACCTCGTCCTCGTTGAATTCGTACTTAATCGCCACAGGTGTGTCTAGAACTACACCAACACGACGAGTCGACTCGATGAGCTCCTGCTTCGAAATGATCGAGAAGTGGTCGACTTCTTTAGGAAAGAACGGCTTGATGTCAGGAAAAGTGCCCTTGACAAGGTTCGAGGTAACGGCGCGGTTGTTGGCCTTGAACGCGATCATCTCGCGGTCGCCGCTCTTGCTGATCGAAATGGTGATTTCGCCCTGGTTGCCAAAGTTCTTGGCTACCTCTTGTAGAGTGCGTGCCTTGACCAGCGCAACGGTTCCCTCAGCGCCGGCGGTTACGTTGCCCTTGAGTTCGACCATGGCCAGGCGGTAGCGGTCGGTGGCAAGCATCGAAACGCTGTCTTTTTCGATCTCGATCAGAACACCGGTCAGCCAGGCCAGCGCTTCGTCTTTGCCAGATGCAACCGAAACCTGGTTGATTGCGGTTGTGAAGTTCTCGGCCGGAACGGTTGCGGTGATTTCTGGAATTTCGGGCAAAGTCGGGTAGTTGGCCACATCCATGGTCATCAGGTTGAACTTCGATGAACCACAAGAAACGAGCACCTTCGAGCCATCGGTCGAAATCTCGACCGGTGCGTTCGGAAGCTTGCTGACGATGTCGTTCAGCAGGCGGCCTGAAACCAGAATGCTTCCGCTGGTCTCAACCTTCGCAACGATCTCGGCTCGGGCCGAAACCTCGTAGTCGAATACCGAGACACGAACCGCGTTTGCGTCGGCCTCGATCAAGATTCCATTCAAAATCGGCAGTGGCGACTTGGCCGGAACAAGGCGAGCGGCAAAGGCCACTGCATCGTGCAGAACGTCTTTGTTTACCTGAAACTTCAAGACAAATCCCCAAATCTAAAAAGGTGGCCAAAAGTGCCGTTGGATGAAGTTCAATCTTGTCACAGCAAGGCTTAAAACGAGGTCGCTTCGGCTCCAATTACGACGCCAAATTGCACCAGTTTTTAAACCTTCAACCAGCCCCAAAGTCGTTATTGTTTGGTTCTTTTCTTAAATTTCTTTTAATGATCATTAATAACCGCTGTGGAAACTGTGGATAACTCAGACCAGGCCAATAAATCATTGGGAACTACAACGGTGAAACTTGTTTGTGGAAATGTGGATTAATCTGTGGATAACTCCGATGCCTGTGAGTTCGCAACTCTTAGTTCACACGTGATACGGGGGTTGTTCACCAATAAATAACAGGATTTGAAAGTTATCCACAGGGTTATCCATATGGGGATTACTTGAAGGTTTGAACTTCTTAGAACGACGCCTTGTTGATGGCGTTCAGGATTTCGGTGACCTGGTTGTAGACGGTTCGTCGTTCGGCCATTAGCTTTTCGACCTGCTTATTGGCATACATGACCGTGGTGTGATCCTTGCCACCGAATACCTGGCCAATCTTTGGCAGCGAAAGGCCCGTCTTTTCACGGCACACATACATCGCAATCTGGCGAGCACGAGCAATTGCCTGCTGACGGCTCTTGCCGGTCAGCTCGTCGACAGAGATGTTGAAGTATGAAGCCACCGCGTTCATTACCTCGACCGGTGTGGTCACCTGGTCATCGGCAACAGCAACCAGATCCTTGAGCACGGTCTGAACCATGTTCATATCGATGTTCTGCTTGGTAAGGCTTGCCCACGCGGTCAAACGCGTTAGCGATCCCTCTAGCTCGCGAATGTTCTTGGTCACGCGCTGCGCAATGTATTCCAAGATTTCGTCTGAGATTCGAGTCTGATCGCGCTCAATCTTCTTGCGAAGAATTGCAATTCGCGTTTCGAGCGTCGGAGCCGTGATATCGGCCGAAAGACCGCCACCAAAACGTGAAACCAGGCGGTCTTCAAAGCCATCCAGCTCTTTAGGAGGAAGGTCAGAGGTGATCACAACCTGCTTGTCGTTGTTGTGCAAGATGTTGAACAGATGGAAGAACGCCTCTTGGGTTCCCTCTTTACCGGCCAAAAACTGGATGTCGTCGATCAGCAGAACGTCAACCGCTCGGTACTGGTTTTGGAATTCAGCCGTGCTCTGGTCGCGCAAAGCGTTGATGTAATCGTTGGTGAACTCCTCTGAGTTCACGTAGCGAACGCGAATTCGTGGATACAGGCTGATCGCATAGTTTCCGATGGCGTGCAAAAGGTGAGTCTTGCCAAGACCCGAGTTGCCATAGATAAACAGCGGCTTGTAGGCCTTGCCCGGTGCCTCCCCGACTGCCAGTGCGGCGGCATGAGCCATACGGTTTGAATCGCCGATGACGTATGTGTCAAACGTGTAGTTCGGGTTCAGGTAGTTGCCGTTTGACAGGTCAATCACGCCAGTTTCTAGCTGTGCTCCGTATGAGTTGCTAGCTGCGTTTGCCTGCACAAAACCGTGGGTTCCGGTAGTTGAAGCTGAGCTGAGACCAAAACCAGCCTGGGCCTGAGCCGGCGCAACCGTCCACTCTGCCTGTTGCTCTTGCTCTTGGGCGGCGGCAACGATCGCGGCCGGGTTTACGACAATCGCAAAGTTCGTTGGGCCGCCCCACTCCTCGTTGGCTGCCAGGTGCTCCAGAAGCAGTGGGCGCATGCGAAGGTCGATCATGTTACGGGTTCCGTCATTCGAAACCTCTAGATAGATCGTTTCGCCCAGAACACCCTTTGGAACAACCAGGCTTAGAAATCCGCGAAATTGCGATGTGAATCGCTGGTCAGCGTTCAGCTTGTTGAGGAGGTTGTGCCAAATGCCGGCTACAACGTCTTCTTCTGCCATCGCTAATCCTGTTTTTCTAGTCGGTAAATCCCAATAAAGTCTTGGTTTGTAGCGAGTTTTCCACAAGTTTTCCCCATTGCGAGATTCCTGTGGAAAAACCACTTTCGCCATTCAACACGGCTAGCTCTGCAAAATGCAAATTAATATTTTGACCGCGGAAAAATACCAAATGGATTTCAGAAAATTGCAAATAATATTTGACCTCCGCCACCCATAGGGAATAGGTTTAACAGGTTGTTTTGCTTGAGGGATCGGCAACAACGACTAACCCACCGAAATCTCGGTAATTCAGACTTGACTCCCTACATCCGATTTTGGAGTGATCACCAATGTCAAAGCGCACTTTCCAGCCGAACAACCGTCGTCGTGCAAAGACCCACGGTTTCCGTGCTCGTATGAAGACCCGTGCAGGTCGCGCCATCCTGGCCGCCCGTCGCGCAAAGGGTCGCACCGAGCTCTCGGCGTAAAGCACACTCTTGCTGGCTCGCGAAAACCGGCTGACTACAGCCGATGATTTTCGCTCGACCATGAAATATGGTCGCAAGGTCAGCAGCGACAACCTAGTCGTCTACCTAAAGCGGGACGAGGCAACGCCTCAGTCCCGCTTTGGCTTTGTCGTAGGCAAAACCGTCGGAAACGCGGTTCAACGCAACAAAGTCAAACGCCGCTGCCGCGCAATCGCATACCAATTGCTAAAAAGCGGGTTCGCCGGCGACATAAACGTTGCTGTGGTGGTTCGGGCGCTGCCGGGAGCAGCCCAGACCGACTGGAATAAACTGCAACAAGAACTTTCGGATGCGATCTCGGTCGCAACCAAAAAGGTCGGAGCATGAGCGCACTGCTTTGGCTCTGGCTGGCACCTAGAAACCTCCTGATTCTGTTTGTTCAGGGTTGGCGCAAGTTGATTTCGCCGCTTTATGGCGATGTCTGCAGGTATTACCCCACCTGCTCTGCGTATGGCCTTGGTCAACTGCAGCAACGTGGCGTGATCGTTGGAGTGGTTCTCACCACCTGGCGCATCCTGCGCTGTAACCCGTGGTCTGCAGGCGGCGTCGACGAGGTAAAGACAAAGGACGGTCTGTTCATGGTGTCGAAATCGGGCTTTGTAGTACCAAAACCTAAGAAGGGTTAATTCATGGATCTTTTGCTGCCTATCAAATGGGTCATCGAGGCGATTCTCGTTGGCTGGCACTGGTTCTTCAGCTTGTTCCTCGACCCGGCCTCGGGCCTGGCCTGGGTTCTGTCGATCATGGGCCTCACTGTGGTTGTGCGCGCATCGCTCATCCCTGTTTTCGTGAAGCAGATCAAGAGCCAGCGCAACATGCTGCTTGCCCAGCCAGAACTGATGAAGCTGCAGAAAAAGTACAAGGGCAAAACCGATCGCGAATCCCGCGAGAAGATGGCCAAAGAGCAGATGGAAATCTACAAGCGAACCGGTTCGAACCCGCTCAGCTCTTGCCTTCCTCTCCTGATCCAGATGCCTATCTTCTCGGCTCTGTTCTTTGCTGTTAGCGATGCACAGCACGACAAGGCCGGCGTTGGTTTCTTGACCAAGGATCTGGCCAACCAGTTGGCAAACGCAAACCTCATCGGTGCTCCCCTAAAGGAAACCTTCTTTGGTGCACTCGGTCAGCTGCAGCACACCTCGACCCAGGCAGCCATCGCTGGCGCTAACTATGTAAACGTGCTGGTTATCGCAGCCGTCATGATCATCACCATGACTGTCAGCCAGTTCATCACTCAGAAGCAGATTCTGGCCAAGAACCAGAACCCAGAGGTTCAGAACTCGCAGTACATGCAGACCCAGAAGATCATGCTCTGGATTCTGCCTGTCGTGTTCCTGATCTCGGGCACCAGCTTTGCCATCGGAATCATGTTCTACTGGCTCGCGTCAAACGTTTGGACCATGGGCCAGCAGTATGTCGTTATTCGCAACATGCCAACCCCGGGTTCGATCGCGCACAAGCAGCGCGAGGCACGTCTAGCCAAGAAGGGCAAGGCCACCGGCACCGAAGACGCAAGCGTCGTTGGTGAAGCCGAGCTCGAAACCGCACGTCAGCGCACTCAGCCGGTAGGCAAGTCGCGCGCCAAGAAGACCACCAACACCAAGAAGTAGGACTCCCATGTCAGACAACGCAAACCTAGAAGAGCAGAACAGCGAATCGCAGTCGGTTGCCGACCTCGAAAAAGAGGGCGAGCTCGCAGCTGACTACCTCGAGGAACTCCTCGACATCTTTGACCTAGACGGCGACATCGACATCGACGTGCGCGGCGGACGTGCCTACGTGGCAATCACTGCTGGCGAAGACAGCAACCTCGCGCTGTTGTCGAAGCCAGAGACCGTTGAGGCGCTTCAGGAGCTCACCCGCCTTGCCGTGCAGGTAAAGACCAACAGCTTCAGCCGCCTGATTCTCGACATCGAGGGCTCGCGTCAGGCTCGTGTCGACGAACTCACCCGCATCGTCAACAAGATCATCGCCAAGGTTCAAGAGACCGGCGAATCGGTTCCGATGAAGCCGATGAGCTCATACGAGCGCAAGATCGTTCACGACATCGTCTCGAACGCTGGCCTCACCTCTGAATCAGAGGGCGAAGGCCGCGACCGCCACATCGTGGTGAAGAGCGCCTAGCAGGAACCTTCGCGGGCAATCGCGAATGTTTCACGTGAAACATGACTGAAGATATCGATTTCACGCCAGAGGCCGAACCGGCCGAGGCAGCCGCTATTTTTGGGGCTGGCATCGAACGGGCTCGCGCCTACGCTGCGGCACTGGTGCGCGACGGCGACGAGCTGGGCCTGCTTGGTCCGCGCGAGATGCCGCGCCTATGGAGTCGGCACGTTCTCAACTCGGCAGTTGTGGCCAGCCTTGTGCCAGCCGGTGCGTCGGTGGCCGATGTCGGATCGGGTGCCGGTCTGCCCGGCATCCCGATGGCGATTGCACAACCCGAAGCACACTTCACGCTGATTGAGCCGATGGAGCGACGCTCCAACTGGCTACAAGAGCAAGTGGATGCGCTCGGCCTAACGAATGTGACCGTACGCCGCGCTCGTGCCGAGGAGGTTGGCGAAGCATTCGACATCGTCACCGCCCGCGCCGTGTCGGCGCTGCCCAAGCTGTTGCGCATGACCGTGCCACTCACCCGCCACGGCGGGCAGATCCTGGCCCTCAAGGGCTCCAAGGCAGCCGACGAGATTGCCGAGTCGCAAAAACTCAAGTCGAAGCTCAAAATCGCCGGCTTCGAGATTCTGCAGGTGGGAACCGAACACCTGACCGACCCAACTACGGTGGTTCGCACTACGCTAGTCTGAGCCTCTCAAAACTTCATTGGAGCAGTAACTTGACGGATTCATTCAAGAGCGCGGCAGACGAGACTTCGGTTACCCCTGCAACCGTGCGCGCTGGCCACGGCTATCCGGCCGACCGCATCGAAACGAGTCCCGAACCTACTGGCTGGCAGGGGTCCGGCGCAGACGATTTCGCTAAACAGGGCGCATCGATTTCAATTCAGTCCGAGGCTCCTGACCGAGCCAACGGCCAGGCCTAAGGGGGAATGTTTCACGTGAAACAATTCGAAGGTTCTCCCCTGCTCCGCGAAATCACCGAAAACCAGCGCCGCCTGCAGTTCATCAACGAATTGCAGCTGCCCAAGCCAAATCGCACGCGCGTCTTCACCATTTCGAACCAGAAGGGCGGTGTGGGCAAGACCACATCGACCGTAAACCTGGCCGTCGCGCTGGCCAGCAAGGGCCTGAATGTGGTGGTCATCGACCTCGATCCTCAGGGCAACGCGTCGACTGCCCTCAACATCCCGCACCAGAGCGGCACTCGAGGCATCTATAACGTGCTCACCGAAGATGCCCCGCTCGCGAGCGTTCTGGTCAAGAGCACCGAATCCGAGAACCTTTGGGTTGCCCCCGCAACGCTTGACCTTGCCGGTGCCGAGATCGAAATCATCACCGGTCTGAGCCAGGAAAGCTGGAACGGCCTTCTCAAGAAGGCGATCGATCAGCACTGCGCTACTGCCGATCCTCGCCCCGACTACATTCTTATCGACTGCCCACCGAGCCTCGGACTATTGACCGTGAACGCCTTCGTCGCCGCGCGCGAGGTGCTGATCCCGATTCAGTGCGAGTATTACGCGCTTGAGGGCGTGACCCAGCTGATCGAAACCATCGGTCGCGTACGCACTTACCTAAACCCTGAGCTCGAGCTGAGCACCGTTCTGCTGACTATGTTCGACAATCGCACCAAGCTAGCCGTGGGTGTTGTCGAGAACGTTCGCGAACACTTTGCCCAGCAGGTGCTCGACACCATCATTCCGCGCTCTGTGCGCGTCTCAGAGGCCCCGGGCTACGCCCAGACCGTCATTACCTACGACCGCAGCAACTCGGGCGCTATCGCCTATCTAGAGGCCGCGGCTGAAATCGCAATCAGAGGAGCAAAGAATGGCCGATAAGAAGGGCGGCCTCGGCCGCGGCATCGGAGCGTTGATTCCAACCTCGTCGAGCGCAACGGAGCGCCCGAACCTAGACGTCTTTTTCGCACCGGTGAACAATTCAAACGACTCTGGTCAGTCGTCAAACGCCGCCGTTGGTCAGGATTCGGCTGCGGTTCAGGGCGAATCTGGCCTTGTTCCGGTGCCTGGCGCTCGTTTTGCGCACCTCGAACTGGCGCAAATCGTTCCAAACCGCGTAAATCCGCGCACGGTATTCGAACCAGAGGCGCTGTCAGAGCTCATCCACTCGATCAAGGAATTTGGCGTTCTTCAGCCGATCGTGGTTCGCCCACTTGGCGAGACCGACGGCAAGCCTTCTTATGAGCTGATCATGGGTGAGCGCCGCTTCCGCGCCGCTAAAGAGGCCGGCCTGACTCAGATTCCAGCCGTCGTGCGCGACACCGCCGACGAAGACATGCTTCGCGATGCCTTGCTCGAGAACATTCACCGCGCCAACCTCAACCCTCTCGAAGAGGCCAGCGCATACCAGCAGCTGCTTCAGGACTTCGGAATCACCCAAGACCAGCTGGCCGAGCGCATTGGTCGTTCGCGTCCTCAGATCACCAACACCATTCGCCTGCTCAAGCTACCAATTGAGGTTCAGAAGAAGGTTGCCGCCGGAGTTCTAAGCGCCGGTCATGCTCGCGCCCTGCTGAGCCTCGGCGACGATGCTCGAATGATCTCTTTCGCGACTCGCGTCGTAAACGAGGGGCTGTCGGTTCGTTCGCTCGAAGAGGCGGTTGCACTAGACAACCCATCATCACCGACAAACACCAAGGCCGTGATTCGCCCGGGTGGTCGCGGCGATGCCCTGAAAGAGATCGCAGATCGACTCGGCGACCAGCTCGACACCAAGGTCAAGATTGCTCTGGGTGCCAAGAAGGGCCACCTCACCGTCGATTTTGCAACGATGGGCGACTTGCAGCGCATTTTGAAGCTGATTGGCTACAAGTCGGAGTAATTCCGTCTGCCAAATCTCGCAGTGCGCCGCTTAGGATGGCTCCCACAGCACGAGATTTAGCAAAATCCGCGTAAATAAAGGGCAAGAGGGCCCATTCAGCGTTTCTGAAAATGGCCATAAATAGCCCAAAAATGGGCCGAATTCAGACATTTGACCGTGAAGCCACACGAATCACAAAAACTGGCCGCTGGACTCCAATTCGGCCGGTTTTTGCTCGTCACCCGAGGGCGACGCTTTTGTTGTTTACGAAATCACAAAAAGTTGCATTAGCGCTGACGGATGGCAGCCTGGGCAATGCTGAGGTATGCCTCGCTCAGGGTGTTGCCCGATGCGAGCACCGCCTGCGGCAGAAGTGAGGTCTCGGTTAGGCCAGGGGCGACGTTCGCCTCGAGGAACCATGGCACGCCGGCCTCGTCAACGATGATGTCGACACGCGACATGTGACGCAGACCCAGAATCTCGTGGGCCTTCACGGCTAGCTTGGCTGCGGCTTGTGCTACGGCCTCGTCGAGGCGCGCAGGCACATAGAAGTTGGTTTCGCCGGCGGTGTAGCGCTCGTCGTAGCCATAGCGACCCTCAATTGGCTCGATTTCGACAGCCGGCAGGGCAATCGGACCCGAACCCAGATCGATGATGCTCACGGCCAATTCGGTGCCTGCAACGAACTTTTCGATCACAGCGACGTCGCAATAGACATAGGCATCGACCATCGCCCGAGCTAGCTGATCGGCTCGTTCGACCACGGTAACGCCCTGTGCCGAGCCACTTTGAGCCGGTTTAACGACCAGCGGCAGCGAAATCGTGGCAATAATCGCCTCAAAAAGCTCTTGGGTGTTCAGATCGCGGAAGGTCTCCTTTGGCAAGGTGACGCTGGCGGGGGTCTGGATGCCCTCGCGGCTCACCAGGATCTTGGCGATTGACTTGTCCCAGGCGAGTCGGGCACCTTCGGCGGTGGCGCCAACGAATGGCACGCCGCTCAGGGCGAGCACATCGCGCAGGGCGCCATCTTCGCCAGTTGCACCGTGCACAACCGACCAAATCACATCGGGCTGGTCGTGACGAATGTTTTGCAGCAGGTGGTGGTCTGGCTCGCGCAAAACCACGTGCGCGCCGGCGTCGGTTAGCGCGTCGGCAAGGCGACGACCCGATTTAAGCGAGATATCGCGTTCATGCGAGATTCCGCCGGCCAAAACCTGAATTTTAAGGCCGTTTTTGTGGGCTCCCTTAGGAATCATGCTTGGCTCCCTGCCTTCTGGCTGTTGTTCGGGCTATTTAAAGGTTTCTAGCAGTTCAGACTGCAGGTTGATCACGTTTGAAAGTCGCTTGATGCCGAGGCGAATGTTCTCTGGTGTTGGGAACGAATAACAAATGCGCAGGAATTTCTGGCCGGTGCCATCGCCAAAGAATGCGGTGCCAGGGGTGTAGGCAACCAGTTCCTTGACCGCGAGCGGCAACATGGCCTTAGAGTCGATGCCCTCTGGCAATGTGACCCAGAGATAAAAGCCGCCGTCGGGGCGAGTGGTCTCGAGGCTCGGCAAGAACTCATGCATAGCCGAGAGCGCGGCATCTTTGCGCTCGCGATACACGTTACGGAAGGTATCGATCTGACCCTTCCAGTCGGCGGTGGCCAGGTATTCGCTGATCATCATCTGGCCAAACGAGGTTGGGCACAGAATCGCCGATTCGTTGGCCAGCACGAGCTTGTCGCGAATCGCTGGTGGCGCAAGCACATAGCCAACACGGAAGCCAGGCACCAAAATCTTGCTGAACGAGCCCAGATAGACCACGTTGTCGTCCATCGAACGCAGTGCGGCAGGTACCGGCTCATTGAAATAGAGCAGGCCATATGGGTTGTCTTCGAGAATCAGGATGTGCTCGCGCTTGCAAATCTCGATGATGCGGGGGCGGCGCTCGGCCGATAGCGTGACACCACTTGGGTTGGCAAAGTTAGGCACCAGATAAAGGAACTTGATCTTTTTGCCCTGACGCTTCATGTCGTCGATGGCCTCTTGCAGGGCCTCCGGTGACATGCCGTTCTCGTCGGTGTAGACGTGCTCGACGTGTGCCTCATAGTGGCGGAAGATGCCGAGCGCACCCACGTATGAAGGGCCTTCGGCAAGAACCACATCGCCGGCGTCTAGGAACAGCCCGCCAAGTAGGTCGAGGCCGTGCTGCGAACCAGTCGTAATCACGATGTCTTCGACCGAAGAATGGATGCCCTCGAGGGCCATTAGCTCGCGAATCTGGTCGCGGAAGACCAGGTCGCCCTGTCCGCCGCCGTATTGCATGGCCAGCGCGCCACGCTTGGCCATCATGCCCTCGTATGCGTTTCGCAGCACCTCTTCGGGCAGGGCTGAAACGTTTGGCATGCCGCCAGCCAGCGAAACTACCTCGGGGCGACTGACCACCGAGAAGAGGGCGCGAACCTCAGAAACCGAAAGAGTCTCGGCACGCGCCGCGTATGCATCCAACCAAGGATCAAGGTTGGTTACGTGGCCTGCCTTCTCGGTCATCGCGCGATCTTTCGTTTGGCGGGTCATGTTTCACGTGAAACATAACTGTCTCTGCCCCAAATACACGAAAAACGGCCTTTCAGCCGTTCTTCGTTGAAATCTAGGTTCTAAATACTCTAGCGCTTAGCCAATCCACTGGGCTAGGTCTTGCTCGAGCATCGCCTTTGGCTTGGCGCCAACGACCTGCTTGACCAATTCGCCACCAACAAAGACACCGAGCAGTGGAATGCCGGTCACGTTGTAGTTCATGGCGAGCTGTGGCTCGTTGTCGACGTTGACCTTGACGATTTCGAGCTTCGAGCCGTGCTCGGCCTCGATCTGGTCAAGAATCGGCGCGATCATGCGGCATGGGCCACACCACTCAGCCCAGAAGTCGACCAAAACCGGCTTTGGGTTCTGCAAAACATCGGCCTGAAAGCTTGCGGTGGTTACGTTCTTTGGCATTTGGTGCCTCCTTCTGCGATCGCTGTATGCGCTTCGCTTGAATCCTTGGTCTCGGGCTGAGCCGGGTGGTTGCTAGTGGTCGTTTAGGTAGTGCTCGGCGTCGAGCGCGGCGACGCAACCAGAGCCAGCGGCGGTGATTGCCTGGCGGTAGGTCGGGTCGATCACGTCGCCGGCGGCAAACACTCCAGGCAGGCTGGTGCGTGAGCTGCGGCCGTCGACCTTGATGAACTTCTCGTCGTTGAGCTCTAGCTGGTTTTCGACCAGCCAGACGCGTGGGTCGTTGCCGATTGCAATGAATAGGCCGTCGAGCGCCAGCTCGCTGGTCGAGCCATCGACGGTGTTGCGCAGGGTAACTGCGCTCAGGTTGGCCTCGCCGTGCAGCTCGGCAACCTCGCTGTTCCAGACAACCTCGATCTTTGGGTTGTTGAGTGCGCGCTCCTGCATGATCTTCGATGCCTTGAACGAGTCGCGGCGGTGAATCAGGTAAACCTTCGACGCGAAGCGAGTGAGGAAGTTGGCTTCTTCCATTGCGCTGTCGCCGCCGCCGACCACAGCGATGGTCTTTTCACGGAAGAAGAAGCCGTCGCAGGTGGCACACCATGAGACACCGTGCCCGCTGAGCTCCTTTTCGCGTGGCAGGTTCAGCTCGCGATAGGCGGCACCCGTGGCAAGAATCACAGTCTTGGCCTCATAGGTGTCGCCCATGGCGGTCTTGACCACCTTGACGTCGCCCTTGAGGTCGACCTCGATTACGTCATCCAGAAGAATCTCGGTGCCGAAGCGCTCGGCCTGCTCCTGAAAGTTGGCCATCAGGTCTGGGCCCATTAGGCCCTGCGGAAAACCAGGAAAGTTCTCGACCTCGGTGGTCTTCATTAGCTCGCCACCGGCCTCGACTGACGAGGCAATTAGCAACGGCTTGAGGCCGGCTCGTGCCGTATAAATGCCAGCGGTGTATCCGGCAGGGCCGGAACCAATGATGATGACGTCGCGCAATTCAATCTCCTGAAGGTTTCAAGCAATTTTACTTGCGGAGTATTCCCTTCAAGGTCTTTGCGATTCCCCCGAAGGCGGTGTCGAAATCGGCCGGGGCCAGAAGGCGCAGGGCTGCGCCATAGACAGCCAACATCGCGGCACCAATGGCAGCCATGCCGCCGACCGCATTCAAGACGCTGCCGAGGATCCACGAGCCGGAGCCGGCACCACCAAGCAGCGCAAGAACCAGTGCGCCGACGAGGGCCGATGCGGCAGCGGCAGCGGCATACCTGGCAAGTGCGGCCGAGAGCGTTGCTCGACCCCAAGGCCCAAGGCGGCGCGCCAGCAGCCAGCCGGCTAGTAGCGACTGCACGAGCACCGAGAACGAGGTGAGCAGCGCCAACCCAACCACCAGCCACTGAGCAGGCACCAACCGAGCCATCGTGAGCGACCCGGTCACGTGAATAGCGATTTGAGCGACCGTAAACCAGAACGGGGTGCGGGTGTCTTCGAGCGCATAGAAGGCGCGTTGAATCATGTAGACAAAGCTGAAGGGCAAAAGACCGAGCATTAGGGCGATGATCACGTTGCCCAGGGCAGCCGTGGCAGGGAATTCACCGACAAAGACTCGCGCGGCCGGATAGGCAAGCACGATCAGGGCCGCCGTCGAAAGCAACGCCACGACCGAAATCGTCTTTAGGCCCGCGACGAGGTCGGCCTTGAGCTCGTTGTGTTCGCCGGCTTGGGCATGGTGCGACATCTTGGTGAAGTATGCCGTTGCGATAGAAACCGTCGCCACCGAATGCGGCAACATGAACAGCAGCCACGCGATGTTGAACGCTGCCACCGACGCAATGCCTGTCGACGCCCCGTTGCGCGCATTGATGACTCCAGAAGCCACGATTGTCTGCACCAAGCCACCGAGTTGAGTCACGATGACCATGCCGAGCGACCAACTGGCCGTCTTGAGCGCCGGGCGCAGGCCGAACCCGCGCCACTTGAAGTTTGGGCTGAGCTTTAGGCCAATCTGGCGCCAAGCAGCAAAGAGAATCAGTGCCTGAGCGGCCACGCCAAGCGTCGCAGAGCCAGCCAACCAGGCAATGCGGTCGGCAGTCCAAGCGCCTAAGCCCCCGGTCTGGGTTGGATCAAGACCGAACAGCCAGATGTAGCCCACCAGGCCGGCCAGTTGAACCACGTTATTGAGCACCGGCGCCCACATAAACGGGCCAAACTTGCTGCGCGAATTCAAAACCTCGCCGAGCAGCGAATACAGGCCATAGAAAAACAGCTGAGGCAGACACCAGTATGCGAATGCGGTCGCAAGGGCCAGCTGCGGCTCGGTCCAGCCGTCGGTATACAGGCGAATCAGTGCGGGCGCGGCGAGGGTAGCCACCAGCGTGACGCCCAAGAACACGACGATGATGAAGGTCAAGAGGCGATTGATGAAGCCGCGGCCGTCGTCGTCGTGCTTGCGGGCGCGAACCAACTGCGGCACCAGCACCGCGTTCAGGGTGCCACCGGCGATGATCGCATACACATTGTTTGGCAGTTGATTGGCTACGCCAAAGGCGTCGGCGGCGTTGGTAGTCACACCGATAGCCATGGCCGTCAAGACCGCGCGGGCAAACCCCATTAGGCGCGAGATTACGGTGCCCGAGGCCATCAGGAGCGACGACTTGGCGATGCTCAAGAAGCGTCTCCTGGGTTGGCCTTACGGCGTTTGATGGTGCGCACGGCACCGACTCCGCCGAGGGCCAAGACCACCGCGACAAATGCGGCGATTAGAGCCAATTCGACGTCGGGTTCGACATTCATCTGAATGTATGAGTCTTTGGTTAGGCGAATGCCCGAGAAGGTGCTGACCGACACAATCAAAAACACCTTGCCCTGAGCAACGGCCTTGACCGGAACCTGCGCGGTCACAGTGGTTCCGGCTGGAATTGCCACCTCGACAGCGCTTGGCACAATCACGCGAGGGTTGCTGGCGCTAACGTGCACATGCACGCGCACATCGCTATCGAAGGTGTTGCGAATGGCGATTGGAATCTTTGATTCGCGCGAGACGAGGTTAATCGCGCTACCGCGCAAAACATACACGCCTGGTGCCAACTCTGGGGCTACAGGTTGAGCCGTGGGTTGAGCCGTGGGTTGAGTGGTTGGCGCAGGGCTTGGGGTCGCTGCAATTCCTGCACCGACTCCGAGGCTCAACGATGCGCCCAAGGCCAGGGCACAAGCCGAGACTGTCGCCGCGGCACGAGCAATCAGGCGCTTCATTCGTTGCGCTCCACCCACTCGAACACACCGCGCGCGATCCGACGTTCGTTTTCGTGAGCGAGGCTCGAATCCAACGAATCGATCTCGAACCAACGCACATCAACCGCCTCGCGGTTTGGGTCGTTTTCGACGGTCAGGTCGCCGCCTACTTGACGCATCAAAAAGTGATGCACGGTCTTGGAAATCAGCTTGCCACCGCCGCTGAATTCATACTGAATCTCACCCAGGCGTTCGATGATCTCGACGGCCAGGCCCGTTTCTTCGGCGATTTCGCGCACCGCGGCCTGCTCAAGCGACTCGTCACCCTCGGGATGCCCCTTCGGAACGCACCAGTCGATACGGCCGGTGCGGCTCATGCGCCCAATCAGCGCGACGCGACGTGTGCCATCGCCAGCCAACACAAAGCCACCGGCCGAGGTCTCTTCGACGCGCATCAGGCGGCGAGGCGGTCGGCCATTCGCGCGCGAGTCTGTGCGTCCAGATGTCATACCGAAACTTTATTCGCAAAGCGTGCCCGACGCCCGACGCCTAGCCGTTCTGTGCTAACGCCATCGGTGAGTTCTCAGGCTGTGGCACGATTGGAGGCATGCAGTCGGTCGAACAGGCACTGGCGAATCTGGAAAAATCCACCGATTCGCGGCTTTTTGTCATGCTCGGCGAGCTTTTTCAGGCTGCCGGCCACGAATTGTCACTGGTTGGCGGCCCAGTTCGCGACGCATTCCTGGGTCGCAAGGCGCCCGACCTCGACTTCACCACGTCAGCCCTGCCCGACGAAACCATCGCCATTCTCAAGGGAAAGGTCGATGCCCACTGGGACATCGGTCGAGAATTCGGCACGATTGGCGCTCGAATCGGCGACGACACAATCGAGATCACTACATACCGAGCCGATAAGTACGACCGCGACAGCCGCAAGCCCGAGGTGGCCTTTGGCAAAGATCTGACCGCCGACCTGTTTCGCCGCGACTTCACGGTGAACGCCATGGCCCTCCGCCTGCCCGAGAGGGTCTTCGTCGACCCTTATAACGGCCTGCAAGACCTGGTCGCCGGCGTGCTGCGCACCCCCGGCAAGCCAGAAGACAGCTTCGACGACGACCCACTGCGCATGCTGCGCGGCGCACGTTTTGCCTCGCAGCTCGGTTTCGAGATTCAAGACGAGACCTTTGCGGCAATGAAGGCAATGGCTGGCCGCCTCGACATCGTCTCGGCCGAGCGTGTGCAGGTCGAGCTGACCAAGCTCATGGTTGGCAAACACCCGCGCAAGGGCCTAACGGCGCTGGTCGACAGCGGCCTGGCCGATATCGTTCTGCCCGAACTGCCCGCGCTGCGACTAGAGGTCGACGAGCATCACCACCACAAGGATGTGTACGAGCACACCCTAACCGTGGTCGATCAGGCCATCGACTATGAAAAGGATTACGAGCTCGAGGGCGATTTCGTGCTGCGCTTTGCCGCGCTGTTGCACGATTGCGGCAAGCCAGCCACGCGTCGCCTTGAGCCGGCCGGCGGCGTCAGCTTCTATCACCACGATGTGGTCGGCGCAAAGATCGCCAAGAAACGCATGCAGGCTCTGCGGTTCGACAACGACACCATCAAGGCTGTTTCGCGCCTAATCGAGCTGCACCTGCGCTTTTTTGGCTACAGCGATGCACCGTGGAGCGACTCGGCGGTTCGCCGCTACGTTCGCGATGCCGGCGACCAGCTGCTACGCCTGCACGCGCTGACTCGAGCCGACGTGACCACGCGCAATCGCCGCAAGGCCGATCGACTCGGCTTCGCATACGACGACCTAGAGCAGCGCATCGTCACGATCCAAGAGCAGGAACAGCTTGATTCGCTGCGTCCGGCTCTCTCTGGCGAGGAAATCATGCGGATTCTTGACCTCAAGCCTTCGCGTGAGGTGGGCGAGGCGTATGCGTTCCTCATGGAACTGCGACTCGACGAGGGTGAATTGGCGCCAGAAGACGCCGAAAAACGCTTGCTTGCCTGGTGGCAGAGCCGATAAACTCTAAAGGTTGCCCGTGCGGGTTCATGCCCGCGCACTCGGCAACACTGCACATACCCTCCTGTCATGGAAAGCCCATGACCGTTCTAGTCCAAAGGAGGTGGGTTAGTTATGCAGAAGTACGAGCTCATGGTGATTCTCGACCCAAGCGTCGATGAGCGCACCGTTGCTCCATCGCTCGACAAGTTCCTCAACGTGATCCGCAATGGTGGAGGCACCGTTGACAACGTTGACATCTGGGGCCGTCGTCGTTTGGCATACGAGATCAACAAGAAGAATGAAGGCATCTACGCCGTAGTCAACCTGACTTCGTCGTCGGCCGACATCCTCGAGGTTGACCGTCAGCTGCGCCTGTCAGAGGCTGTTATGCGCACCAAGGTGCTGCGTGCAGACGAGGCAGTGTTCAACATCAAGCCTGTTGCAGTTCCTGAGGTTTCGGCCGAGGAGGCCGCAGCTGAGGCTCCTGCCAAGAAGGCCGCCGCAAAGACCACCGCTGCTAAGGCTCCTGCAAAGAAGCCTGCAGCTAAGAAGGCCGAGTAAAGACTCATGGCCGGGGAAGTCAACGTCACGATTGTCGGCAATCTTGCCGACGATCCTGAGCTGCGTTACACCCAGGGTGGCGTTGCAGTAGTAAGCGTTCGTGTTGGTTCAACCCCACGCACCTTCAACCGCAACACCAGCACTTGGGACGACGGCGAAACCGTATGGGTTCGCTGCACCGCTTGGCGCGATCTCGCCGAGAACGTGGCTCAGTCGCTGACTAAGGGAACCCGCGTCATCGTTACCGGACGCCTAAAGGCACCTAGCGCATACCAGACCGCTCAGGGCGAGGCACGTGCTTCGCTTGAACTCGAGATTGAAGAGATCGGCCCGTCGCTGCGTTACGCAACCGCCGCCGTAGCTCGCAAGGCTCGCAGTGAGGGTGGTTCGGCCGCAGTTGCTGGCGATCCATGGGGCGATGCACCCGTTTCACGTAGCGCAGCCAAGCCTGCCGACGACGCCTGGGCAAACCCAGCCGTGGCCGGTGCTGGCGCTGACGACACCCCGTTCTAAATCTTTCGAAACTTATTAGGAGAAAATCATGGCTGGAAAGACCGACGTACGTCGCAAGCCAAACCGCAACGCAAAGAACGCGAAGCTTGCACCAGTAAAGGCAATCAAGGTTGGCGTCATTGACTACAAGGACGTCGCAACCCTGCGCAAGTTCGTATCGGACCGCGGCAAGATCCGCGCCCGTCGCATCACCGGCGTCTCTGTTCAGGAGCAGCGCCTCATCGCCAAGGCCGTTAAGAACGCACGCGAGATGGCTCTCATGCCATACGCCGGTGCTGGTCGCTAAGGAGTAAAAACATGTCGAAGGTAATCCTTACTAACGAGGTCTCGGGCCTCGGTTCGGCCGGTGACGTTGTTGAGGTCAAGAACGGCTATGCCCGTAACTACCTCCTGCCACGCGGCTTTGCTGTTATCTGGAGCAAGGGTGGCGAGAAGCAGGTCGAGCAGATCAAGGCCGCTCGCGAGGCTCGCGCTCTGAAGACTGTCGAAGAGGCAATCGCCCTCAAGGCAGCCCTCGAGGCCAAGCAGGTCCGCGTAGCCGTCAAGGCTGGCGTTGGTGGCCGCTTGTTCGGAACCGTCAAGACCGCCGATGTTGCAGCAGCTGTTGCAGAGGCCGGCCTGGGCGAGATCGACAAGCGCAAGGTCGAGTTCGTTGCTCCAGTGAAGACCACTGGCGTTCACGAGGCAACCGTTCGCCTGCACGGCGACGTAGTTGCCAAGCTCAGCCTGCAGGTTGTCAACAAGAAGTAATCCCCTAGGGATCAAATCGGTGGTGGCTTCGGCCACCACCGATTTTCTTTAACCGAGGCTCCCACAAGCGCAAGCCCAGGCGCTGGGCCTTCGGCGGTCCAAAGCGAAAAGGTTCGACGGCCGGCGAATCGCTGTGGGAGTATTCGGGTTTCCGAATGCCACCGAAACGACACGCCGATACCCTCGGCGCGCCTGTGGAAAACCTCAATGTAATTGTGAATAACTGCCAAGTCCACATGAAATTTGTCGGCCAAATGGCTACAAAACGGTGAATTACCCACAACTCTAAGGTTCTACTTTAGGGTTGTGAAAAATACCTTTTCCACAGGGTTTTGCCCTTTACTGGCGCGGAATACCTCGAAACTCTCCCCAAGTAATCCACAGCCTTACCCACCGGTTTTCCACAGCCCATGTGGAAATTAGCCGAAGTTATTCACATCACAGTCCACAGGCCGGTTAGGAAAATGCCTGTCGGAGGGCCATGCTAGACATTGATTTCTAGTTGGCAGAGCATCGAAAGGAGCCAGACGGTGGCCGAAAACCAGTTCGCAGACAACCGTTCGCACGATCCCATTCGCAACACGGAACGCGTGCTCCCCAACGACATGCTGGCCGAACAGAGCACCCTCGGCGGAATGCTGCTTTCGCAAGAGGCGGTTGTCGAGGTCTTCGAGGAGGTCCGCGCCCGCGACTTCTATGCGCCCAAGCATGAGCTGATCTTTGAGGCCATCCTCACCCTGTTTAGCCGCGGCGAACCGACCGATGTGATTACCGTCACCGATGAACTGGTTAAGACGGGCAAGTTGGTGCAGGCCGGTGGCGCCGATTATCTGCACACGCTCACCTCTATCGTTCCTACTGCCGCGAACGCTGGCTTCTATGCCAAGATCGTGGCCGAAAAGGCCACTCTGCGACGCCTGGTCGAGGTCGGCACCAAGATTGCGCAGTCGGGCTATGCCAACGAGGGCGATGTCGTTGACCTGGTGAACCA
>JBEEJX010000129.1:0-22526 GCA_041168965.1 Actinomycetota bacterium | reverse complement strand
AGTCGCCCGAGGTCATTGGTTCACGTGCGATGGAGCTGCTGCAGGCTGAGGCCGAGAACGAGCAGCACGCTGTTCAGCAAATCGTGATTCAACCTGAACTCGTGATTCGCGACTCTAGCCGCCGCTAAACGCTTAAACCAAAAGGGACCCGACCGAAGTCGAGTCCCTTTTGTTGTAACCGAAATTACTTGGTGATCTTGGTGACGGTACCGGCACCAACAGTGCGGCCACCCTCACGGATTGCGAAACGCAGACCCTCGTCCATGGCGATTGGCTGGATGAGCTCAACCGACATCTCGGTGGTGTCACCAGGCATAACCATTTCAGTGCCAGCTGGCAGGGTGATAACACCAGTTACGTCAGTGGTACGGAAGTAGAACTGTGGACGGTAGTTCGAGTAGAACGGGTTGTGACGGCCACCCTCATCCTTTGAAAGGATGTAGACGTTCGCGTCGAAGCCGGTGTGAGGCTTGATCGAACCTGGCTTGACAACAACCTGACCACGCTCAACGTCGTCACGCTTCAGACCACGGATCAGTACACCAACGTTCTCTCCGGCCTCTGCGTAGTCGAGAAGCTTGCGGAACATTTCGATACCGGTAACGGTGGTCTTCTGGGTGTCGCGGATACCAACGATTTCAACTTCATCGTTGATCTTGACCTGGCCGCGCTCAACCTTACCGGTGAGAACGGTGCCACGACCGGTGATGGTGAAGACGTCTTCAACAGGCATAAGGAATGGCTTGTCGGTGTCGCGCTCTGGCTCTGGGATGAACTCGTCGCAAGCATCCATGAGCTTGAGAACTGCCTCGCCCCAGGTTGCGTCGCCTTCGAGAGCCTTGAGGCCCGAAACGCGAACAACAGGTGCGTCGTCGCCAGGGAACTCGTACTGGTTCAGCAGGTCGCGGATTTCAACCTCAACGAGCTCGAGGATTTCCTCGTCGTCAACCATGTCCGACTTGTTCAGTGCAACAACGATGTAAGGAACGCCAACCTGGCGAGCAAGGAGAACGTGCTCCTTGGTCTGAGGCATTGGACCGTCGGTTGCTGCTACTACGAGGATGGCACCATCCATCTGAGCTGCACCGGTGATCATGTTCTTGATGTAGTCAGCGTGGCCTGGAGCGTCTACGTGTGCGTAGTGGCGCTTCTCGGTCTGGTACTCAACATGCGAGATGTTGATGGTAATACCGCGCTGCTTCTCCTCTGGGGAGTTGTCGATCTGGTCGAACGCGTACGATGCGTTCAGAGCTGGGTACTTGTCGTGAAGTACCTTGGTGATTGCCGCAGTCAGGGTGGTCTTACCGTGGTCAACGTGACCGATGGTACCGATGTTGACGTGCGGCTTGGTGCGCTCGAATTTCGCCTTAGCCATTTGTGTCCTCCTCAGGACTCGTCATTCATCATCGGGCGCGTTGTTGCCCGAAGAAGTTTGTGGGTTTACAGGGTTTCTATCTTAGTTGGGTTTGTAGGTAGCCGTAACTACTTACTCGCCCTTGCTCTTCTGAACGATCTCGTCTGCAACGGCCTTTGGAACCTCAGCGTAGGTTTCGAAGGTCATCGAGTAAACCGCGCGACCCGAAGTCTTCGAGCGCAGGTCACCGACGTAACCGAACATTTCTGACAGTGGAACGAGGGCCTTGATGACCTTAACGCCCATGGCGTCGTCCATTGACTGAATCTGACCACGACGCGAGTTGAGGTCACCGATAACGTCACCCATGTATTCCTCAGGGGTGCGAACCTCGACGGCCATCAACGGCTCGAGCAGAGTTGGGTTTGCCAGACGAGCGGCCTCCTTGTAGGCCATCGAACCGGCAATCTTGAACGCCATTTCCGACGAGTCAACGTCGTGGTAAGCGCCATCAAGAATGGTTGCCTTTACGCCAACTACTGGGTAACCAGCGAGGGTACCGACCTGCATTGCGTCCTGGATACCTGCGTCGACTGAAGGGATGTACTCGCGAGGAACGCGACCACCGGTAACGGCGTTCACGAACTCGTAAGTCTTGTCGCCCTCGACCTCCATAGGCTCGAGCTTGATCTGAACCTTTGCGAACTGACCCGAACCACCGGTCTGCTTCTTGTGGGTGTAGTCGTACTTCTCGACTGCGCGCTTGAGGGTCTCGCGGTAGGCAACCTGTGGCTTACCAACGTTTGCCTCAACCTTGAACTCGCGACGCATACGGTCAACGAGGATGTCGAGGTGGAGCTCGCCCATGCCCGAGATAACGGTCTGGCCGGTCTCCTGGTCGCTCTCGACGCGGAAGGTTGGGTCTTCTTCTGAGAGCTTCTGCAGTGCAAGACCGAGCTTCTCCTGGTCGCCCTTGGTCTTTGGCTCAACAGCAACCGAGATAACTGGCTCTGGGAAGGTCATCGACTCGAGGACGATCTGCTTGTCTGGGTCGCAGAGGGTGTCACCGGTGGTGGTGTCCTTCAGGCCGATAGCAGCGTAGATGTGACCGGCGGTGACCGAGTCGACAGGGTTTTCCTTGTTGGCGTGCATCTGGAACAGCTTTCCGATGCGCTCCTTCTTGCCCTTGGTCGAGTTGATGACCTGGTCGCCCGAGTTGGCCTTGCCCGAGTAAACGCGGATGTAGGTCAAGCGGCCGAAGAATGGGTGGGTCATGACCTTGAACGCCAGGGCCGAGAAAGGCTCGTCGGCGCTTGCTGCACGACGCAGGCGGATCTCCTCATCGCGAGGGTCGCCACCTTCAACCGACTCGACGTCAAGCGGCGAAGGCAGGTAGTCGATAACGGCGTCGAGCATTGGCTGGACACCCTTGTTCTTGAACGCCGAGCCACAGAGAATCGGGTACATGATCGAGTTGACGGTCAAGTGGCGGATGCCCTTCTTGATCTCGGCAACAGTGAGTTCCTCACCAGCGAAGTACTTCTCCATGAGAGCCTCGTCGGTCTCGGCAACAGCCTCGAGCAGCGCGGTGCGGTACTCCTCGGCCTTAGCCTGAAGGTCGGCTGGGATCTCTTCGACGTTGTACTTGGCGCCCATCTCGACGTCGCCGCGCCAGGTCAGCGCGCGCATCTCGACGATGTCAACGACACCCTCGAAGGTGCTCTCTGCGCCGATAGGAATCTGGATGACCAGTGGCTTAGCGCCGAGGCGCTTGATGATGGTGTCTACGGTGAAGTAGAAGTCAGCACCCAGCTTGTCCATCTTGTTTACGAAACAGATGCGAGGAACGTTGTACTTGTCAGCCTGACGCCAAACAGTCTCTGACTGAGGCTCAACACCCTCCTTGCCATCGAATACGGCTACAGCGCCGTCGAGAACGCGGAGCGAACGCTCAACCTCAACGGTGAAGTCAACGTGTCCTGGGGTGTCGATGATGTTGATCTGGTTCTTGTTCCAGAAACAGGTGGTTGCAGCCGAGGTAATGGTGATACCGCGCTCCTGCTCCTGCTCCATCCAGTCCATGGTGGCTGCACCATCGTGCACCTCACCAATCTTGTGAGTGATACCCGTGTAGAACAGGATTCGCTCAGTGGTGGTGGTCTTGCCGGCGTCGATGTGAGCCATGATGCCGATGTTGCGAACCTTGTTCAGGTCGGTAAGCACGTCTTGTGCCACGGGGTCCTCCGAAGTTTTACTTTTGGTTTTTGAGGTTTAGGGGTCTGAATGGAAACAACCGCCTACCAGCCGGGTGGGCTAGTAGGCGGCTGTCGGGCCTGCTACCAGCGGTAGTGGGCGAATGCCTTGTTCGACTCGGCCATCTTGTGAGTGTCTTCGCGACGCTTCACTGCAGCGCCGAGACCGTTCGATGCGTCGAGGATCTCGTTCATGAGACGCTCGGTCATGGTCTTCTCGCGACGGGCCTTTGCGTAGCTGACGAGCCAACGCATTGCGAGGGTGTTTGCGCGGTGCGCCTTGACCTCGACTGGAACCTGGTAGGTCGAACCACCGACGCGACGCGAACGAACCTCAACGGTTGGACGCACGTTGTCGAGAGCCTTCTTGAGCAGAACTACTGCATCTGCGCTGGCCTTGTTCGATGCACCTTCGAGTGCGCCGTAAACGATCGACTCAGCGAGCGACTTCTTGCCGTCGAGGAGGATCTTGTTTACGAGCTGCGAAACAACTGGCGAGCTGTATACCGGGTCGGCTACAACTGGACGCTTGCTTACTGGACCTTTGCGAGGCATTACTTACCCTTCTTTGCGCCGTACTGGCTACGAGCCTGCTTACGGTTCTTAACTGCCTGGGTGTCGAGTGCACCACGGACGATCTTGTAGCGAACACCTGGGAGGTCCTTAACACGACCACCACGAACGAGCACCATTGAGTGCTCCTGGAGGTTGTGGCCCTCGCCTGGGATGTACGCGGTTACTTCAATAC
Source organism: Actinomycetota bacterium (assembly GCA_041168965.1). Taxonomy (GTDB): domain Bacteria; phylum Actinomycetota; class Actinomycetes; order Actinomycetales; family Microbacteriaceae; genus Rhodoluna. The sequence goes on along the minus strand of JBEEJX010000129.1, from coordinate 18,172 downwards.
CGTTGCTGAGCTTGACACGTGCAACCTTGCGGAGAGCCGAGTTCGGCTTCTTTGGGGTGGTGGTGTAAACACGGGTGCAAACACCGCGACGCTGAGGCGAACCCTTCAGCGCAGGGGTCTTGGTCTTCGACGCCTTGTCAGTGCGGCCCTTGCGAACCAACTGCTGGATTGTAGGCACTACTTCTCCTTGTTAGGTTCCGAACTCGTGTTCGGATGCTACTTGTTGAAACAACTTGTTCTTTGGCCGTTTCGCACCAAACCCATGAGATCCACGCGGTTCGGGCGCATACGCCGAAAGTTTTCTGAGCCCACCGGAGCAATCAACTGCTAGCAAGGGCGTCCATGTGCCTTAGCACACGCTCACCCCAGACTACCTGAAGATACTCCGGTGGGTCAAATAGTTTTTAGTTATTCTTCGTTCGAGTAGGACTCAACCGAAGTGAAGGTCAGGTCACCAGTGGCGAACTCGTCGTTGTAGTCAGAGGCTGGCTCTGACCAAATGCGGTTCGGGTAACGCTCAGCCTTGGCTGCCTCGCTGGCCTCAACAGTGATGTTGCGGTATTCCTTGAGACCGGTTCCGGCTGGGATGAGCTTACCGATGATGACGTTTTCCTTGAGGCCGAGCAGCGGGTCTTCACGACGGTCAAGTGCCGCCTGAGTGAGGACGCGAGTGGTCTCCTGGAACGATGCGGCCGACAGCCACGACTGAGCAGCCAGCGACGCACGGGTCATACCCATTACTTCCTGACGGCCCGACGAAGGCTTCTTGCCGGCCTCCTGTGCAGCACGGTTGACTGCACGGTAGCGGTTGCGGTCGACAATTTCACCAGGCAGGAACTCGGTGTCGCCCGAGTCAACGATGGTGACCTTGCCAAGCATCTGACGCACGATGACCTCGAGGTGCTTGTCGTGCAGAGGCACGCCCTGGCCACCATAGATCGCCTGAACACCCTTGATGATCTCGTTGGCTGCCTCGCCGGCACCCTTGACCATCAGAACCTCGTGAGGAATTGGGGTTCCGTCGACCAAGTAGTCGCCAGCCTTGACCTCTTCGTTCTGCTCTACGAGCAGGTCGTCGATGTTGGCCACGGTTGCGATTGGTGCGTATGGCGACAGCTTCTTGAAGGTCTTCGAGGTGGTACGGCTGAACGAGTAACGCAGAGCGAGCTCCTCGGCCTCCTTCTCGCCGGCTTCGGTGACTGGACGAACGTAGACGTCGTACTTGACGCCTGCGCCTGCAGGAACCTCGACGATGTCGACGCGGCCACCCCAGAATGCCATGACAGCAACCTTGCCCTGCTGGCGCCAACCAACACGAGCCTCGAGGAGGTCGGTAACACCGTTCAGACCCTGGGTGATGTCGTACGAGATCAGACGCTCAACACGAACCTTCTGGCCACCGATCGACTTCAGAATGGTCTGCTTCTTGACCTGGTCTGCCGCACCACCGGTGTGGAAGGTACGCATGGTCAGCTGGGTTCCAGGCTCACCAATCGACTGAGCAGCGATGATACCGATGGCCTCACCGAGCTCGACCTTGTCGCCAGTGGCGAGCGAGGTGCCGTAGCAGGCGGCGCAAACGCCGGTCTGCGACTCACAGCTAAGAACCGAACGAACCTTGATCGACTCGGCGTTGAACTGCTTCAGCGCCTCGATGATCTTCTGGTCGACCATGGTGCCTGCGGCAACAACGGTGTCCTTGCCAACGATTACGTCGGCAGCAACAACACGGTGCAGAACCGAAAGCTCGATGGTGTTCTCGTCCCATGCGCCATCGGCATCCTTCAGGGCCTTTTCGAGACCCTTGGTGGTGCCACAGTCGGCTTCGCGGACGATGACGTCCTGTGCGACGTCGACCAGACGACGGGTGAGGTAACCAGCGGCAGCGGTCTTCATCGCGGTGTCGGCGTTACCCTTACGGGCACCGGTCGCGTTGATGAAGTACTCGTTGGCGGTCAGACCGAGGAGGTAGTTGCCCTTAACCGGCATCGGAGCGAAGTCACCCGATGAGGTTGCAACTGGTCCACGCATACCCATGATCGAACGGATCTGAATCCAGTTACCGCGAGCACCCGAGGTGACCATCTGGTTGATGGCGTTGGTTGCTGGGATCGACTCCTGGAGCAGCGACTGGATCTCGGTGGTCTTCTTGTTCCAAAGAGCACCGAGCTCGTCACGACGCTCGAGGTCGCTCTTCAGACCGTTGTCGAAGGCTTCCTGGATCTTGGTGTGTTCCTTTTCGGCGGCCTCGATGATCTGGCTGCGCTTCTTGTCGAACGAGCCTGATGCATCGAAGTTTGCGTCTGCGATCGACATCGAGACACCCGAGCGGGTTGCCCAGTAGAAACCGGCGTCCTTGATGCGGTCGAGAGCCTGAGCCACCTCGGTGCGGTCGCACTTCTGGACGAGCTCGGCGACAATGCGACCGATCTGCTTCTTGCCGACCTGCTCTTCGACGTATGGCAGAGCCACACCGAACTTGTCGACCTTAGGCAGCGCCTGGTTGAACAGTGCGCGACCAAGGGTGGTCTCGATGAGCTGGCCATCGAGGCGGAGCTTGATCTTGGCCTGGATGTCGAGGGCCTTGCCATCGAATGCCATCTGAGCCTCGGCGATCGAACCGAACGCCTTGCCCTCGCCCTGTGCGCCCTCGGTGTGACCGGTCATGAAGTACAGACCAATGATCATGTCCTGCGAAGGAACAGCAACCGGACGACCGTCCGAAGGCTTGAGGATATTGTTCGAGGCAAGCATCAGGATGCGAGCCTCGGCCTGAGCCTCGACCGAAAGCGGAAGGTGGACTGCCATCTGGTCACCGTCGAAGTCTGCGTTGAACGCAGCACAGACGAGTGGGTGCAGCTGGATTGCCTTGCCTTCAACGAGCTGAGGCTCAAAGGCCTGGATGCCGAGACGGTGCAGGGTTGGTGCACGGTTCAGCAGCACTGGACGCTCGCGGATTACCTCTTCGAGGACACCCCAAACCTGTGGACGTGAACGCTCAACCATGCGCTTGGCGCTCTTGATGTTCTGAGCCAGACCCAGGTCAACGAGGCGCTTCATTACGAATGGCTTGAAGAGCTCGAGAGCCATCAGCTTTGGCAGACCACACTGGTGGAGCTTGAGCTGAGGACCAACGACGATAACCGAACGGCCCGAGTAGTCAACGCGCTTGCCGAGGAGGTTCTGACGGAAACGACCCTGCTTGCCCTTGAGCAAGTCGCTGAGCGACTTGAGGGCGCGGTTGCCGGTGCCGGTTACGGCGCGGCCACGGCGACCGTTGTCGAACAGTGCGTCGACGGCCTCCTGAAGCATGCGCTTCTCGTTGTTGAGAATGGTCTTTGGAACTGCACCGAGGTCGATGAAGCGCTTTAGACGGTTGTTGCGGTTGATCACACGACGGTAGAGGTCGTTGAGGTCAGAGGTCGCAAAACGGCCGCCGTCGAGCTGAACCATCGGACGAATCTCAGGTGGCAGAACAGGCAGAACATCGAGAACCATCGAGGTTGGCGAGGTGCTCGAGTTGATGAACGACTGCACAACCTTGAGGCGCTTGATGGCCTGGGTCTGCTTCGATCCCTTAGTGGTAGCGATCTCTTGACGCAGCTCTGCAGCGGCTGCCTCGAGGTCGAACTCAGCGAGAACCTGCTGGACAGCCTCGGCACCGATTGACGTGTCGAAGTATTCGCCAAACGAGTAGTCGAAGTGGTCGAAGATGACGTCGTTCTGGATCAGGTCGCCCGACTTTGCGGTCAGGAACAAACGCCAGCCCAACTGCTCCTTCTGGAGGTTGGCTGGACGCTCGATGCGAGCGTATTCCTTGACGATCTTGTCGGTCTTCTTGCGGAACTCGTCTTTGAGCTTCTTGAGCTCCTTTTCTTCGGCGACCGAGCGTGCGACCATGTCGACACCCTCTTCGGCTGCCTCAGCGACAGCGTTGCCCTTTTTCCAGAAGCCCTCTGGGTTCTCGATCTCGGCGCGAATCATTGCGTCGAGGTCGCGAACGCGAGTTGCGTCGACCCACTGTGGGGCCTCCCACAGCTTGACCGAAGGCTCGAGTGCAAAGCCGGCTGCGGCAAGCGCATCCATCTCGGCACCGGCAACGGCAGCCATCTCTTCGGTGCGCGACTCGATGAGAGTGCGAACACGCGATGAGTAGTCTTCGATGATCATGTCGCGGTCGTAGTCGATGTCTTCTACGTGCTTCTTCATGACGCGGTAAGCGGCGAAGTAGATGATCTTTTCGAGGTCCTTAGGAGCCATGGCTAGCAGGTAGCCGAGGCGCGAAGGAACACCCTTGAAGTACCAGATGTGGGTGACTGGGGCGGCGAGCTCGATGTGGCCCATGCGCTCACGACGCACCGACGACTTGGTGACCTCTACGCCACAACGCTCACAAACGATGCCCTTGAAGCGAACGCGCTTGTACTTTCCGCACGAGCACTCCCAGTCCTTGGTTGGGCCGAAGATCTTCTCGCAGAAGAGTCCGTCCTTCTCAGGCTTGAGGGTTCGGTAGTTAATGGTTTCAGGCTTCTTGACCTCACCGTTCGACCAAGAACGGATGTCATCAGCAGTGGCTAGACCTACGCGCAGCGCGTCGAAGTTTTCAACTTCCATGATTTTTCCTTAATCCTTGGCGTGACTTAGTAAGTAGGGAATTCTGAGTTGAACTCGACGTCGACGATCGACGCCTCGTTACGGGACAGGTTGATGCCCAGCTCTTCGGCTGCGCGGTCGCTCTCGAAGGTGTCTTCTTCCTTCAGCGCCACGGTCTGGCCCTGTGCGTTGAGAACCTCAACGTTCAGTGCGAGCGACTGCATTTCCTTGGCCAGAACTCGGAACGACTCTGGAATACCAGGAGCCTGGATGTTCTCGCCCTTGACGATTGCCTCGTAGGTCTTGACGCGACCGGTGATGTCGTCCGACTTGATGGTCAGGAGCTCCTGCAGGGTGTGTGCAGCACCATAAGCCTGGAGTGCCCACACCTCCATCTCACCGAATCGCTGACCACCGAACTGGGCCTTACCACCGAGTGGCTGCTGGGTGATCATGCTGTAAGGACCGGTTGAACGAGCGTGAATCTTGTCGTCAACGAGGTGGTGCAGCTTGAGCACGTACATGTAACCAACCGAGATAGGAGCTGGGAATGGCTCGCCCGAGCGGCCGTCGAACAGACGTGCCTTACCGGTGCCATCGATCAGCTTCTTCTTGTTGTCGGCCTCCCACGCGTTTGGAGTGGTCGACTCGAGCATGCCAACGATCTGGTTCTTCGATGCGCCGTCGAAGATTGGGGTGGCAACCTTGCTGCCAGCCTCGCCAGTCTTCATCGACTCAGGAAGGTCGGCGACGTAGTCGGCGAACTTCTTGGCGATGCCGGTGACATCCCATCCACGGCTGGCGATCCAACCGAGGTGGGTCTCGAGAACCTGGCCGAAGTTCATACGACCTGGAATACCGAGTGGGTTGAGGATGATGTCAACCGGGGTGCCGTCTTCGAGGAATGGCATGTCTTCGACAGGCAGAATCTTCGAGATAACACCCTTGTTGCCGTGACGACCAGCAAGCTTGTCGCCTTCGGTAATCTTGCGCTTCTGAGCGATGTGAACCACAACGCGCTGGTTTACACCAGCACCGAGCTCGTCGTCGCCAGCCTCGATGTCGAACACCTTGACACCGATGATGGTGCCCTGCTCGCCGTGCGGAACCTTCAGCGAGGTGTCGCGAACTTCGCGGCTCTTCTCGTTGAAGATGGCGCGGAGCAGACGCTCTTCGGCCGAAAGCTCGGTCTCGCCCTTAGGGGTGACCTTGCCCACGAGGATGTCGCCAGGGCGAACCTCTGCACCGATGCGGATGATGCCGCGCTCGTCGAGCTGAGCCAGTGCCTCCTGCGAGACGTTTGGCAGGTCGGCGGTGATTTCTTCCTTGCCGAGCTTGGTGTCGCGGGCGTCAACTTCGTACTCTTCGATGTGGATCGAGCTGAGGACGTCGTCCTGGACCAGGTTGCGGCTCAGGATGATGGCGTCTTCGAAGTTGTGGCCTTCCCATGGCATGAATGCCACGAGGAGGTTCTTGCCGAGTGCTAGCTCGCCGTTGTCGGTCGAAGGACCATCGGCAAGGACGGTGCCAACCTCGATGCGGTCGCCCTCCTTGACCAGAACGGTCTGGTTGATCGCGGTGCCTTGGTTCGAGCGGTCGAACTTGCGCAGGCTGTAGGTGCGGGTGCCGCCCTTGTCCTGCTGGATCTCGATGTAGTCGGCTGCGACGTCTGAAACGACACCGGCGGTCTCTGACACGATTACGGCGCCCGAGTCGATTGCAGCGACGCGCTCCATGCCGGTTCCGACGAATGGTGCCTGGCTGCGCAGCAGTGGCACTGCCTGACGCTGCATGTTGGCACCCATCAGTGCACGCGACGAGTCGTCGTGCTCGAGGAACGGAATGAGCGAGGTCGAAACCGAAGCCAGCTGACGAGGCGAGATGTCTACGTAGTCGACGTCTTCCGACGCAACTTCGACGACGTCGCCGCGGAAGCGAGCGAACACCTTCTTGTTAGCGAAGGTCTTGTCGGCGTTGAGTGCGACGTCGGCACCGGCAATGGTCTTGCCCTGCTCGGTTGCGGCGTCGAGGTACTCGATCTTGCCCGAAACCTTGCCGTTTACAACCTTGTTGTATGGGGTCTCGATGAAGCCGAAGGCGTTGATCTGTGCGTATGCGGTGAGCGAACCGATAAGACCGATGTTCGGGCCTTCTGGGGTCTCAACTGGGCACATGCGGCCGTAGTGCGACGGGTGAACGTCACGGACTTCCATCTGGGCGCGCTCACGGGCGATACCACCAGGGCCGAGGGCCGAGAGGCGACGCTTGTGGGCGAGGCCAGCAAGTGGGTTGTTCTGGTCCATGAACTGCGACAGCTGCGAGGCACCGAAGAATTCCTTGATCGCGCTGACGACTGGGCGCAGGTTGATCAGGGTCTGAGGGGTGATTGCCTCGATGTCTTGAGTCGACATGCGCTCACGAACGACACGCTCCATGCGGCTTAGACCGATGCGAACCTGGTTCTGGATGAGCTCGCCGACCGAACGGATGCGACGGTTCGAGAAGTCGTCGATGTCGTCGGCGCTAACGCGAACCTTGACGGCCTTCGAGTCTTTCTCCATCTTGACTGCGAACTCAACGTTTGCACCCGACTGAGCGACGGCAGCGTTCTTGATCTGCAGGTCGAACAGGAGGAGGTACTTGAGGGTTGCGACGATGTCGGTGATGGTGAGGGTGTTTGCCGAAGGGTCTACGGTGGTGCCGAGCTTGCGGTTCAGCTTGTAGCGACCAACCTTTGCGAGGTTGTAGCGCTTTGGCTCGAAGTAGGTCGACTTGAGCCAAGCCTCAGCAACTTCGGCACCGGCGGTCTCGCCACGAACCTTGCGGTAGAGCTCGCGCAGAGCGTCTTCCTTGGTGATGATCGGGTTGGCCCCGAAGACCTTCGACTCGTCGTAGGCCAGGGTGTTGGCGATCAGGTCGACGTCGAATTCCCAGCCCTTGGCTGCGAGAACGGCCGGCTTGACGTCGGCGAACAGGTCGATGATCTCGTCTTTCGAAAGACCGAGGGCCTTCAGGAAGATGGTTGCCGAAACCTTGGTCTTGCGGTCGACAGCGACCTGCAGGATTGGCTGGCCGAAGCGAGCGATTGGCTTGCGGTCGTCGCGAACCCACTCGGTGAGGAACTCGAGGTACGAACCACGGCTAGGGATGATCTGAGCCTTGTTGTTGCGAACGTCGAGGTTACCGGTGGTGTTGGTCGAAACCGAGAAGTAGACACCAGGCGAGCGAACCAGCTGCGACACAACGACACGCTCGGTGCCGTTGATGATGAAGGTGCCCTTTTCGGTCATCACAGGGAAGTCGCCCATGAAGACGGTCTGTGACTTGATTTCACCGGTCAGGTAGTTGGTGAACTCGGCCTTGATGTAGAGCGGCTGGGTGTAGCTCTTGCCCTTGGTCTTGCACTCGTCAGGAGTGTATGACGGGTCGAAGAGCTCAGGCTCAGCGAAGGTCAGGCCCATCTTGGCGTCTTGCGACGAGTTGGCCGAGTCTTCGATAGGCGAGATCTCTTCGAAGATCTCTTGCAGACCGTTCTTGGTGCCAGCCGGGACGGTGGCCTTCCAAGCATCGTTGCCGACGAGCCAGTTAAAGCTTTCGGTCTGGAGCTTCAGTAGGTCTGGGACCTGAATCGGTTCAGGGGTCTTCGCAAAGGAAGGGCGCTGAGCCGTACGGTCGTTCTTAATGGTCTTTGATGCGTTCTTCGCAGCCAAGAAAATCCCTCCAAAAGGATTACTCGTTGGTGAGTGGATGAGATCGCAACCCTGAACCAATGCCGCCTTTATATGCGACACGCGCGCCTACCGATATATGAGGGCGGGTGTTGGGAGCAAAAGGTCAGTCTATAACTTTTGCACCACAAATGTAAAGAGGTATTTGCCTAGCAACTAGCGAGTGTGTAGTTGATGCGCTCGGCCCATCCCTCGGCGTCGTCGATGCCGATCACGACCCGGTTGTATTTGTGCCCGGCGAGGTTAATTTGCAGCGGCGTGCGGCCGCGCGACCAGCTGACAAAGGCCCGATCGCCCTTCCAGCGGTATGTGCCTGCGACATAAAACGGCGGCAGGCCCGTGCCGGGTGCGCGCAAGCCCAGTTTGGCCCAAAACTTGCGGTCGAGGGTCTCGGCGCCGCGCAACTGCGACCAAGGGATGGTCACGTCGCCACCGAACGCCCAGAGTTTCTCGGCAGGGGTGAGGCGCACGATTAGCGCATCCGGTGTCATTTCGATGCTTGGCATGGTTTAAGGCTACGCCTAGTGCGCGAAGAGCGCACTAACTGCCCAGGTGAGCAGCGGGGCGAAAATCAGGGCGGGCAGCATGTCGGCGACTGCGATTTGACGGATGCCGCTGATGCGAAGGCCGATGGCGAGCATGAGCACGCCCCCGGTGGCAGTGATCGAAGCGATCATCGAGCCTGGGATGAACGAACCGGCAAAGAATGCCACCAGAGTGACGAAGCCCTGCCAAAGGCCAACCGTGATGGACGAAGCTGCCACGCCCCAACCCAGGCTGGCGGCAAAGGCGATGCAGGCAAAGCCGTCGAGGATCGACTTGATGATCAGGGTGTTTGGGCCGTCGCCAACGCCATCTGACATTGCGCCAAGGATGGCCATTGGGCCGATTGCAAAGATCAACGACGAATCGACAAAGCCGGTGATAAAGCGTTCGCGCGCACGGTTGGATTGGGTTCGGCCACGCGACAGGCGATCCTGCAACCAACCGCCGAAGCTCGCGAGCCGACCCTCGATGCCAGCGAGCGAGCCAGCGATGGTGCCGAACAGCACAGCGAAGATCACGATCATGAAGGTGCCGACTGGGCCGGCGGCCGAGACGAATTGTTTGTCGGAAAGCGACTGCAGGTTGAGACCGCCGAGCACAAGCACCAAGAGACCTAGGGCGTCGGTGACCGCACGATTGGTCTTTTCGGGCAAACGCGAGCCGAGCAGCACACCAACCGCCGAGCCGGCGATGATGGCAAGCACGTTGACAAGGGTTCCCAATCCGATCATTGGTTCAGTCTAGGTTGGACACCCTCTGTGCCAATGCGTGTGGCCCGAGCGCTTCGGGCCACACCTCGACTAGCTTCGGGCCACACCTCGACTAGTTGTCGAGCAAATGATTGACGAAGGCCGTGACTATCTGGCTAACCAGAGTCACAGCGACGCCAAGCAAAATGGCACGGATGAAGTGACGCAGTTTCTGCACTTCATTCCCCCTTCAGTACTGCGTACTGGCAAGGGGCCACGCTCGAAAGAAACCTTTACGCGTTTAGGTTTCCGACGTATCATTTCCTCAGGTGTCTGCCTTTGGAAATGAAGATTTCCTAGAGCGTCCCTTTCGGAGCTCAAATAATCAGGACCCTTGCGGGGGTCCTGATTGCTTTAAGCGGGCTTTGCCGCGCAGCCACAAAACCCGCACCAAGAGTGCATTCAATTGCCTGAGTTATAAGGCCTGTCAGAGAAAACTGTGGATAAGGCGCGTTTTAGTGGTGTTCGAGCAGCATCTTGACGCCGAAGCCGAGCATCGCGACTCCAGAAACGGCCTCCATCACCTGGCGCACTCGAGGGCGCGAGAAGAAGTTCTTGGCAAAACTCGTGGCCCAGATCCAGATCGAGAACCAGACCAGCGCCTCGAAGTTGTGCACCGACGCCAAGGCAAATCCGGCGAGCGCAGGATTCATGTCGTGCGGAATGTATGCCGGAAACACCGCCACATAGAAGGCCGCACCCTTCGGGTTGGTCAACGTAACAAAGGCCGCACGCATGACCGACTTGAACGGGCGCTCTTCGACTGGAGCGGCAGCGACCTCGAATGCGCCAACGTGGCGGGCATCCCAAATCATCTTGAGGCCGAGAAACAACAGGTAGCCGGCGCCGATCCAACTGACCACCCGATAAAGCTCGGCCGAGGCCAGCAACAGGGCGCTAATGCCGACGGCGGCGGCGATGCCCAAAACCCATACGCCGATGCAGATGCCGAGCAGGGTCATGTAGGCGAGCTTTGGGCCACCCTTGATTGCCGAGCGCAAGATTTGGGCGGTGTCGATGCCGGGCAGCATCGTGAGCAGGCCGGCCACGATGGCAAATTCAACCCAGTTGTTCATGCGTTCATTTTGGCAGTGCGGTGGCGCGTTTCGATGGCCTGACCCCAATAGGTAGCGCCGATGATTAGCAGCGCGCCGACGATGCCGGCCGGGCCGAGCAACTCGCCACCCAGGACGGTGGCGACGATCGTGGCCCATACCGGTTCGGTGCCAAGCAGCAGGCTGGCGCGTGACGCGGAGGTGTTCTTGACCGCCCAGTTCATGCCGATGAACGCGAACGATGTGCACAACACCGAAAGGAACAGCATGAGGCCCCAGTCGGATGCGTCATAGCCGGCCGCCGTCTGGATCGCGTCGGCAGGGTTGACCAAAAACATAATGGCGCCTGAGGTCGAAACCATGATGGTGGTCAGGTTTACCGGGGAGTAGGTCTTGCCCTGCGTGAGATGACCCAGAATCACGAAGTGGAAAGTGCGAAAAATCATGGCCAGGAACATCAGCAGGTCACCAATGTTCGGTTGCACCAGCCCGTTGCCTGCAATGAGCAGAACCATGCCTAGCAGAGCGATGGCGGTGGCCAAAAAGAAGCGGCCCGGCAGCCAGTTTCGGCGCCAGGCGCTCTCGAGAATCGGAACGCTGATGACCGCGATTGCGATGATCAGGCCACCGTTTGTGGCAGAGGTGTAGTGCACGCTGCGCGCCTCGAGGTTCAGCACAAGCGTTTGGCTGAGGCCGAATCCCAGGCCCATCAAGATTTCGGCTCGCTGGAAGCGCTCGCGTTTGATTAGCCAGTATGCCCACAGCGCCGCCGCGGCAATCACAAAACGTAGGCCCATCATGCCGTTGATCGAACCCGCATTGCCGAGCTGCTTGACCACCAGATAGGTGGCTCCCCAGAATGCTGCCACCACGAGCAGCATCACATCGCCGCGGTTGATGCGCGATGCGGTTGCTTGGCTCATGGGGCAAGCCTAGTGAACGAGCCGGTGGGTGAGACCTGACGAGAAAAGAAAAAGACCCTGAATCAATCAGGGTCTTTTTGATGGCGGTGACGGTGGGATTTGAACCCACGGTGGCTTTCACCACACAACTTTTCGAGAGTTGCACCTTCGGCCGCTCGGACACGTCACCGTGGGATAGTTTATTACCGCTGGCACGCTCGGTCAAACCGTGATCGCAATCGCCTGCGAAGGGAAACATGAGCACCGAAGGATCGATGCGCGCAATCATTGCCGCGCTGGCCGCAAACGTTGGCATTGCCGTCACCAAGTTCATCGCCGCAGCCGTCTCGGGTTCGGCATCGATGTTTGCCGAGGGCATCCACTCGATGGCCGATTCGGGCAACCAGCTGCTCCTGATCGTTGGCGGCAAGCGCGCACGCCGCGAAGCCACCTCGCGTCACCCGTTCGGCTACGGCCGCAGCCGCTACATCTATGCGTTCATGGTGTCGATTGTGCTGTTTTCGATCGGTGGCATGTTCTCGGTTTTTGAGGGCATCCAGAAGCTCCACGAACCACACGAACTCGAGGCTGCTTGGCTGCCGCTGAGCGTGCTCGGCGTTTCGATTGTTCTTGAGTCGTTTAGCCTGCGCACTGCCCTGCGCGAGGCAAAGCACATCCGCGGTAACGCATCGCTGGTTCAATTCATTCGTCACGCAAAGTCGCCAGAACTGCCTGTCGTGATGCTCGAAGACATCGCAGCGCTGGCCGGCCTGGTGCTGGCATTCGGCGGCGTCGGGCTGACGGTGGCAACTCACAATCCAATTTGGGATGCCATTGGCACCCTGGCGATTGGCGTGTTGCTGGTGCTGGTGGCGATCGTGCTGGGCATCGAAACCTCGTCGCTGCTGATTGGCGAAGGCGCAACTGCCGATGACACCGATCGAATTCGCACGGCGCTCGAGCAGAGCTATGGAGTGCACGGCGTGATTCACATGAAGACCCTTTACCTTGGGCCAGAAGAGCTGATGCTGGCGGCCAAGATTGCCGTCGCACCCGAGACGACCGGCAAGCAAATTGCCGAGATCATCGATGGTGCCGAGGTAAACGTTCGCGCTGTGGTGCCGGCCACCCGCGTGATCTATCTAGAGCCAGACATCCAGCGCTAGAGCTAACGCTTGGCGGCGAAGAACTCGCGAAGTTGCGCCGCGCAGTCCTGCTCGCGCACGCCGGCGATGACCTCGACCGGAGCGCCAAGGCGCGCGTCGCGCAACAGGTCGTAAAGCGAACCCGAGGCGCCGACCCGGTCATCCCATGCACCAAAAACCACTCGTGGGATTCTGGCTGCGACGATCGCGCCCGCACACATGACACAAGGTTCTAGCGTCACGACAAGCGTGCAGCCCTCTAGTCGCCAATCGCCACGGGCCGCCGTTGCCTCGCGAATCGCAATGATTTCGGCGTGACCGGTGGGGTCGTGAGTGACCTCGCGATTGTTGTGGGCCGAGGCAATGACCGTGCCATCGGAATCGAGAATCAAGGCACCGACGGGCACATCGGCGCCAGACTGCGCGGCGAGCGCGATCGCGGCCTGCATGTTGGCGTCGTGGTGATTAGTTGGCATGCTCTCAATACTAGATTTGAGGCATGCGAGTTCATGTTGCCGACCACCCCCTAATCACCCACAAGCTCTCGGTGCTGCGCGATGTCGCCACCCCTTCGCCGGTTTTTCGCCAGCTTGTTGAAGAACTTGTGACCCTGCTGGCCTACGAGGCAACGCGCGACGTGCGCGTCGAGCGCATCCAGGTTCAGACTCCCGTCGCATTGGCCGACGGCGTCAAACTGAGCCGACCTCGCCCGATTATCGTTCCGATTCTGCGAGCCGGTCTTGGCATGCTCGAGGGCATCGTCAAGTTGCTGCCAACCGCCGAGGTTGGCTTCTTGGGTATCAAGCGCGACGAAGAGACCCTGCAGCCATTCACCTATGCCAATCGTCTGCCAGACGACCTGGCCGGCCGACAGGTTTATATCATCGACCCGATGCTGGCCACCGGCGGCACTCTGATTGACTCGATTAACTACGTTCTTGAGCGCGGAGCGACCGAGGTCACCGCGATCTGCCTGCTTGGCGCACCCGAGGGTCTCGCGGCCGTCGAGGCCGCGATGCATGGCAAGGATGTCCGAGTTGTGCTTGGCGCGCTCGACGAAAAACTCAACGAGCTGGGCTACATCGTGCCCGGTCTTGGCGACGCCGGCGACCGCCTCTACGGCACCGCACAGTAGGGCTGGCGCCTCGGTAACAAACCGACATATTCGAGGGACGCGTTGCGCGAGCGGCGCGTCTTTTCGTATTTTGAAGTCATGACTATCGGCACCTCGAACCTCGGCGCGAACCTCTCGCGCTGTTCGAGCGCAGCCGTGATGTGCATGCGAATGTGCGCCTAAGCGCATACCGCTCGACGGTCCTGCCGTCGCCCAACGTTCGCAATCGCCCGCCCAACTATGGGCCGCTGGGGCACATCAAACGGAAAACGGATATAGTCAAATGACAATCGCAGGATTGAACGCATACAACGTCAAGAGTCAGCGCAACCACCCGAGCATTCAGCGGGTTGAACGCCCTAGGCTCTCGGTGGTCAGAGAGGGGCAGCCGGTGAACGCACAGCAAGACACCGAGGCGCGGGGCTTTGCGCTGTATGTGGGCCTCGACGAGGCAACCGCTCGTGCCGCCGGCACATCGCTGGCCCAGGTGGTAGCCGAACTTCGAAAGACCGTGGCCGAGCTGGTTCCGGCAGCAGCAGACGAGACCTATGCCGCCGTTGCGTTGGCCCCGAAGGGCACCGGCGGTCGCCCGCTCGACGTGGTTCGCACCGCGCTTCGCGACCCGCGAGCCATCGACAAGGTGGTCAAGCACCAGGCCGAGGTCGAGGCCGAATTGAACCGCGGAATCGTGATCGATGCCAGCCGCAAAAAGGTGATCGCCGACGGCGATGTCGCGCCGCTGACCTACAAAGAGTTCGAGCTGTTGAACTATCTGATCAAGAACCAAGGCGAGACGGTTAGCCGCAAGGCCCTCATCGACATTGTGTGGGGCGACGACGAACTCGAGCAGATTCCGAATGAACGCACGGTCGACGTGCACATCCGTCGCTTGCGCAGCAAGATTTCGGGCTACGAAGACATCATTCGAACCGTGCGCGGCGGCGGGTATCGCTTCGACCAGCACCCAGACGTTATTTACGAAATCTAGTCACGTGACGGCCCCCAAAGACGACGCTCAAATGCTCGTCGACCGGCTCATCGAGCTGGTCGACGAGGGCGTGCCGACGCCAATTTTGTTGATTGACGGGCGAGCCGGCAGCGGCAAGAGCACCCTGGCTGCCACGGTAAAGTCGCTGTTTTTCAAGCAGGGTGAATCGGCGCCGCGCGTTGTGCACATGGACGACCTCTACCCCGGTTGGGATGGCCTCGAGGCCGGCGCCGACTATCTGAATCGCTTTGTGCTGGGCCCGGTCTCGCGCCGCGAGGGTTCGAGCTGGCAGGAATGGGATTGGGCCACCAACGAACGGTCGGGTCAATGGCGCGAGTTTCGCGGCGGCACACCGCTAATCGTCGAGGGTTGCGGATCGCTGCAGGGCGTTAGCGCGCAGGTGGCGCACCTGCGCGTCTGGCTAGAGGTTAGCGATGCCGTGCGTCACGATCGCTGGATCGAACGCGAGGGCAACGACGAATTCTGGGGTCGCTGGGCTGCCCAAGAGGTCGAGTTCTATGCGCGTGAAAAGTCGGCCGAGCTGGCCGACCTGACGCTCACCAACTAGGCGACTTTGCTGCGGCTAACTAGGCCGACTTGCGGTTTTTCAACCACGCACGCACACCGGCAATGGCCGATGCCGTGATGAAGAAAATTGCGATGCCGTATGACGCATTCTTGACCGCCGGAATCGACGCGGCAAAGTAGCCAGTGACGGTCAATCCGGTGCCCCAGGCCAATGCGCCCACGGCGTTGGCGCTGAAGAACTTGTAGTAGTTCATGCGGGCCACTCCCGCGATAACCGGCACGAAGACACGCGCCCACGGCATGAAGCGGGCGATCACGACTGCCCACCAACCCCAGGCCGCATAGAAGAGCTCGGACTTGGCGATGGCACCCTGCAGCCAGCGGCCCTTGCGCTGGTCGAGATATGGCCGGCCGAAGTGGCGGCCGAGGGCATAGCCCACCTGGTCGCCGAGCCACGCGGCGATTCCAACGCCGGCTGCCATGAACCAGATGTTCACGTCGGTCGAGGTTGCGGCAACAAGCCCGGCGGCAAAGACCAGCGAGTCGCCGGTGACGAACGGCACGAAGGCGCCGACTAACAGGCCCGTGCCGGCAAACACCAGCAGCCAGACCACGGCATAGAACAACCACGGGCCGAGGCCCGAATACCATCCGCTGATTTGATCGGAAATGGATGCGCCTAGCGCACCGCCGATTTGGCTCGCGATGACCGTTGACATGTGCACCCGATAAGCCTAAACGCCCGACTCCGATGATTCGGCGCCGAGCGTTTAGGTTTGGGTTTTTGACCAGATTATGGCTTGCCGCGCAGCACGATCTCGTCGAGGGTGAGGCGGGTGCGGGCCGCTAGTTCGCGGTCGAGCAACGGGCCCTCTAGCTCTTCAGGCAGGGCGCGCTTGCCGATGCTGATGGCAACGATTGGGGTGATGTTGTCGGCGAGGTTGAGTTTGTCGCGCAACCATGCCTCTTCGATGCCGCCCATTACGTGGGTCGCGAGGCCAAGCTCGACGGCCTGCAGCATCAGGTTTTCGCTGGCGAGACCTGCGTCATACAGCGCGAATGGGTTGGCCGCGCCCTCGTCGTTTGCGGTCACTGCCGAAACGATGATGATTGCCGAAGCCTTAGGGGTCCAGGCCTGGTTCCAGCCCTTGAGGCCGTGGTCGACGAGGTCGTGATACATCGCGTCTTCACGGTGGATCACCGAAAAGCGCCAAGGCTGAACGTTGTTGGCCGATGGTGCCCAGCGTGCGGCCTCGAGAACCGAGAGCAACTCGTGCTGGGTGAGCTTGTAGTTGGCGTCGTATGAGCGTGGGCTCCAACGGTCGGCGATGACCGAAAGAACTGGCGCAGCGGTGACGGCTTCCTTGTTGATTGAAGGCAGGTGTGGCATTTGTACTCCGTTTGTCTAGGGGGTCTTTACTAACCATAGCCCGTGGTCGCGCAAAGCGCAACGGCTAGGCTTGGCACCATGTCGCGCAAGGGTTTGATTCTGTTTTTGCTGGCCGGAGTCTTCTGGGGCGTGCCATACCTGTTCATCAAGGTGGCCGGTGCAGAGTTCTCGACGCCGAGCATCGTGCTGGCGCGCGTGGTGATCGGCGCCGCCGTGTTGATTCCCCTGGCCGCATATCGCAAGACCCTCCTGCCGGCACTACGTGAATGGCGTTGGGTGCTGGTCTTTGCGCTGATCGAAATGGTCGGCCCGTGGTTCTTGATCACCGAGGCCGAGCGTCACATCGACAGCGGCTTGGCCGGCCTGCTAGTTGCCACGGTGCCATTTTTCGGCCTCCCAATCGCGTATTTCACCGGCGATAAGTCGGTGGCCCACCCCAAGACGATCATGGGCATGGTCGCGGGCTTCGGTGGCCTGATTCTGCTGGTTGGCATCGACTCGTTCGCCGGCCGAATCGACCCGCTCTATGTGGGCTACATCATTCTGGCGGCCGTTGGGTATGCGGTTGCGCCGGCGATTGCCGCACGCAAGCTGCAGCACGTTGGCAGCGATGCGAGCATCGGGCTGGCGATGGCCATGGTTGCCGTGATCTATGCGGTGCCGGCGGCAATCACACTGCCGCAAGACATCGCGCGCGGCCCTAGCCTCGGCGGTTGGGGTGCGTTGCTTGCTCTGGGCCTAATCTGTTCGGCACTGGCGTTCGTGGTGTTCTTTGCGCTGATCAAAGAGATCGGTGGTGCTCGCGCCACCTTGATCACCTATCCGAACACCGCCGTGGCGATCCTGCTCGGTGTGCTGTTGGCCAGCGAAGACTTCACGCTCGGCATGGCAGTCGGACTGCCGCTGGTCGCCATCGGCAGCTACTTCGCCTCAAAGAAGCACTAGCGACTAGCGCTAGCTACTAGCGCGTCTTTAGCAGCTCGGCCAGGTCGGCACGCTTGCCATAAAAGTAGTACGGGTCGCCCGGATCGGGCAGGGTCGCGATGCCTGCGGCGAGCGCCTCGACCGTTTCGAACGCGTGCGCATAGCCGCCATTGATAAGCGGCGAGAGGTGCTCCCAGCCCGCGAGTTTGAGAATGCCCACGCGGTTGCCAAGGCCTGCGGCCTCGATCAGGGTCGCCGAGAACACACCCAAACAAATTTCGGCCTCGCCAAGCAACTCGAGCGAACTCTTGCCCTCGGGCGCCATGCTCAGGTTTGCCGGCATGCCGCGACCATCGGCGGCCAGGGCGGCGTCGAAGTCATCCTGTTCGTCCTTCGGATGTGGCTTGAAAACGAAGTCTTGCTGCGGCAGCAGACGAGCCAGCTTGAGCGATGCGGCAAACAGGTCGCCACCAATCAACGGCTGCGACATGATCACCACGCGGCCGGTCA
>JBEEJX010000128.1:0-19352 GCA_041168965.1 Actinomycetota bacterium | reverse complement strand
CCACACCGGAATGTTGTTGGCAACCGAGACGTCGTGAATCTTCTTGGCCTCGATGTAGCCGCCAACGCGGGCCGGCTTGATGTTGATGATTTCGGCCGCACCGAGCTCGATGGCATCGCGTGCTATGTCGGCCGAGATAATGCTCTCGTCGAGGCAAACCGGGGTCTCGATATAGTCGGCAAGCTTTGCATGACCGAGCATGTCTTCTTCGTTGATTGGCTGCTCGATCAGCAGGAGGTTGAACTCATCTAGGCGCTTGAGCAGATCAAAGTCGTTGCGCGTGTATGCGGTGTTCGCGTCAACCTGCAGCAGCAGGTCGTCGCCATAGGTCTCGCGCACCAGCTTGACCGGCTCGTAGTCCCAGCCTGGCTCAATCTTGAGCTTGATGCGAACGTAGCCCTCGTTGAGGTAACCCTCGACAAAGCCCATCAACTCGTCGAGCGAATCCATGATGCCCACCGACACACCTGCAGGAACCCGGGTCTTGCTCGAGCCGAGGTAGGTCGCCAGCGACTTGTTTTCGCCGCGCAATTGAGCGTCGAGGATTGCGGTCTCGATGGCAGCCTTGGCCATGCGGTGCTGCTTGAGCCATTCAAGAGTTGGAGCGACAGCCTCGGCGGTTAGGTCGTTACCAAGCGCGAACAGGTCAGGCAGGATGAACTGCTTGATGACATCCATTGCGCCCGTGTGGTACTCGTTCGAATAGTCAGGGCGCTCGTTGGCGCCGCACTCGGCCCAACCCTCGCCCTGGTCGGTGATTACTCGAGCCCAGACGACCTGGTGCAGGTTGACCGAACTAAATGAGGTCCTGAACGCCGACTTGAGCGGCACATTCAGACGGATGAGTTCGACGGCTTCGAGTTTCATGCTGATCCCTTTTCTTTGGAGCTAGTTCTATTGTGCGCTAACAATCAGCGCTGTTCTGTCGGTCGTCATGCCGCTGACGATCGCCCCCGCCGTCATCGGCGTCAACAGCTGCTCGCGCACGCTGCAACGCCACTCGAGGGCATCCTCCAGCGAGTCCTTGCGCAAGGCCTCGATATCGGCTGGCAGAACAACGCGTGCTAGCTCTGCCGGGGCGACCCCGTGCCCCTTAGCGGTCTGCCAAACTTCGAGCGAAGACCGGTCGTCGACCGACCAAAACGCCATCAGTCGATCGGATTGGTCGCCGCGGTTGATGTCGTCGGTCATGATGCCATAGAAATTCGGCAGGTATTCAACGGCAATCGCGCCGAGCTTTTCAAAGTTGAAAACACAGTTGCGGCGCACAAGCGGGTCGAAGGTCCAGGTGATTGCGGCAATCCCCCGCTCGCGCGCCCAGTCGCGCTGGTGCAGCTTTAGCGCGTAACCCGTGCCCGGCACCGTCGCCGCGGTTACATGCGAGTGCAGGATCGGCAGCCCAACGAATTCGCCGCGAACACCAAACGAGGCAGCCACAATCGTGTCGCCGTGCATGCCTAGGTATGCGTATGCGCCAACGTGAATAAGCGCAAGAATCAGGTCGAACGGCACGACGTCGTCTTCGCCGCCCCAGACCTCCTTGAAGAATGTCGACATGGCCTCGGCCTGCTCGGCCGAGACCACCTCAACGATCGCAATGTCTGCAACTAGTTGGTTGCTCATTGAATCAGTCCTTCAATCCTTCAGTGGCCCAAAGCAGAAGTGGAGGTGCTTTCGCACCCCCACTTCCTTGCTTAGAGCAGTTATTACTTGGTGCCGTTGATGGTTGCCTCGGTCACCGCGAAGGTGCTGAGGTTCCACTTGGCGAGCAGCTTGCCATAGGTGCCGTCGGCAATCAGCGACTTGACTGCGGCCTGAATGGCAGCGGTCAGGCCCGAGTTTGCCTTGAGCACACCGATGCCGGTGAGAACCGACTGGTAGCCCTCAGGTGCGTCGGCTGGGTTTACGATCTCGAAGTACTTGCCAGCGCCCGCGGTCTGAGCGGTGTAAGCGGCAACCTGGCCGTCGTTCACGCCTGCCGAAGCCTTGCCTGCACGGATTGCGTTCTGAGCATCGCCATCGGTTGGGAACTCGAGAACTGCGATCTTCTTGGTGCAAGTTGGGTTGACTGCGTTGACCAGGTCGATCTGCGCGGTAGCAGTCTGGATTGCGACGGTCTTGCCACAGAGGTCGGCAAGTGCCTTGATGCCCTCTGGGTTACCCTTTGGCACGACGATTGCGAAGCCAGCGTTGAAGTAGTCAACGAAGTCGAGAACCTTCTGACGCTCGACGGTGTCGTTCATGCCCGACATGATCACGTCGTGGGTGCCCGACTGAAGGCTTGGGATGATGCCATCCCAGTCCTGGTCTTCGAACTTGAATGGAACGCCAAGCTTGCCGGCGATTGCCTGCGAGAGGTCGTAGTCGAAACCGGTCGGGTTGTCGTTCTCGTCGAACAGCTCCATAGGTGCGTAAGGAATGTCAGAAGCGACGCTCACGCCAGCCTTGTACTGGTCTGGAACAAGAGCTGCAGCGGCAGCATCGACTGCGCTGGTTGCGGTTGGGGTGGCGACTGGCTGGCTCGAGGCACAGCCTGCGAGGAGCAGCATCGAGGCTGCGGCACCAGCGACTACGGCGCTAAGTTTGCGATTCATGGGTTCTCCTTAGTGTGATGAACGAGTTCAGCCTAGCCGAGGGGTCCGACGGGCCGACCGAAACGGTCGTTGCGAACCGAGGCTTTACCTAATTTTTACAAAACGCTGTTGATGAAGGCCTTGGTGCGCTCGTTTTGCGGGTTGTCGATGACCTGCGCAGGTGTGCCCGACTCGACCACGACACCGCCATCCATAAAGACGACGCGATCGGCAACCTCGCGAGCAAAACCGATCTCGTGCGTGACCACGATCATGGTCATGCCGCTCTGAGCCAGCTTGCGCATGACGTCGAGAACATCGCCCACGAGCTCTGGGTCGAGCGCCGAGGTTGGCTCGTCGAACAACATGAGCTTTGGTTCCATTGCCAATGCGCGCGCGATTGCCACACGCTGCTGCTGACCGCCCGAAAGCTGCGCCGGAAAGTGGTCGGCCTTATCGGCAAGACCCACCTGGGCTAGCAGGTCGAGAGCCTTTGCGGTTGCCTCGGCCTTGGACACGCCGCGAACGCCAATCGGCGCCTCGATGATGTTTTCGAGAGCGGTCAAATGCGGAAAAAGGTTGAAGCGCTGAAAGACCATGCCAATGTCGGCACGCTGCTTGGCGATCGCCGAAGGCTTCATCTCGTGCAACTTGCCGCCGTGCTCGACGAACCCCATGAGTTCACCGTCAACGAATAGGCGGCCACCGTTGATGATCTCAAGGTGGTTGATGCACCGCAGGAACGTCGACTTGCCCGAACCCGATGGGCCAAGCAGGCAAAGCACCTCGCCGCGGTCAACGGTCAAATCGATGCCCTTGAGCACCTGGTTCGATCCGAAGTGCTTCTTGACGGCAACGGCCTCAATCATGTGGCTCATGCGCTTGCCTTTCCGATGCGACCCAACCAGCGACGCTGCGTTGTGGTGGCATAAAAGCCACGGCCATACTTCTTTTCAAGGTAGCTCTGTGGCCACGACAAGACGGTGGTCATAACCAGGTACCAGAAGCCCGCAACCACGAGCAGCTCGACCTGAGCTAGGTTCTGCGACGAAATCTGTGAGGTGCGAGCGTAGAGCTCCATAACCGAGACCACTTGAAGCAACGAAGTGCTCTTGAGCATCGAAATGAACTCGTTGCCCATTGGCGGAATGATCACGCGCATGGCCTGCGGCAAGACAATTCGACGAAGGGTGTAACCGCTCGACATGCCGAGCGACTTGCCGGCCTCGGTCTGGCCGCCATCAACCGAAAGAATGCCCGCGCGCACGATCTCGGCCGCGTAGGCGCCTTCGTTTAGCGAAAGCGCGATTACGCCAGCGATGATCGAGGTCAGCACCAGCGAAGTCTTTTCAGAGAAGAACACGATGTCGGTGAACGGAATCCCGACGGTGATAGTCGGATAGATGATGCCTAGATAACCCCAGAACACAATCTGCAGCAGAAGCGGCGTGCCACGGAAGAAGCCGACATACAGCACCGAAACCGACTTGAGGATTGGGTTGGTCGAAAGGCGCATGACGGCCAAAGCGATAGCCAACACGGTGCCGATAAACATCGAAACGATGGTGAGAATCACAGTCAGAACGGCCGCGTCAATGACCTTCGAGTTGAAGAGGAACTTGGCGATGATTTCGTGATTGATGTTCGGCGACGAAACAAGCGAATAGACGAACAATCCGCCCAGCAGCATCAGGATGGCGGCCGAAACCCAGCGCCAAGGGTGTTTGAGTCGAACGGCGACGATTTCGTCGTTCTGGTGGTCCTTGGACATCTGTGTGCCTTGCGTTTGGTGGCTAAAACTATCGCTTGACACTTTACCAATCGGGTTGGGCGCATTCGGCGCTCGCAACAAGATTGTTGCCGTTGAACTAGCGAACGAGAAGTCCCATTCGTTAGGCACTTGGTAGGGAGTACGGGACTTGAACCCGTGACCGACGGATTATGAGTCCGCTGCTCTAACCGGCTGAGCTAACTCCCCCTGGAGTCAAAGGTTAGTCGTCTTCACCTTTGAGAACCTCGGTCGCCTTCTTGGCAACCTTCTTAACCGATTGGCGAACCTTCTCGTCAACCGCCTTGGCTCGCTCGATCACCTCTTCGCGAACCTCATCGAGCCGCTCCTCGATGCGCTCACGCACGTCTTCGGTGGCGTCTTCGAGGCGCTCACGCAGGTCTGCCGATCGTTCGCGCAAGACCTGAGCCTGTTCACGCAGGCTCAGCACGCGATCGTGCAGCGCCGGCGGCAACAAACCAATCGGAATGTTGTATTCGGGTCGGTTGTCGTCGGATTCCTCTAGAGCGTCGTCGTGTTCGCCACGGTAGAGGTCTTCGAAGATCTTGAGGGTGCGCTCGATGTCGTGCGATTGAATCAGGTGCAGCGAGTTCTCGCTCAGCCGGTCGAGTTCGGCCTGGTCGGCAGTCAGAACGAGGCGCAGCTTGGCGGCAAAGTCATCGACATCGTCTGGTTCAAAAAGATAACCGTTGTCGCCGTTGTGAACCAGGTGCGGCAGGGCCATGGCATTTGCCGCAATGACCGGGCGGCCCGAGGCCATCGCCTCCATGGTCGCAATCGACTGGAGTTCGGCGATTGACGGCATAGCGAAGACGGTCGCGCGTTCGTAGGCACGTGGCAGCTCTTCTTCGGTGATGTGGCCCTTGAAGTCGACCTGGCCGGCGATGCCGAGCTCGGCGGCAAGCGCCTTTAGGTTTTCGCGTTCGCCACCGTTGCCCACGATTTCGACCTGCACGCCCAGGCTCGCCGGCAACTTGGCCACGGCCTTAAGCAGGTTGTGGATGTGCTTTTCGTAGTCGAGTCGCCCTAGGAACAGCACTCGCGGCACTTTGTTCGAGGTCGGCGTGGCGTTGGCGAAGCGTGAGGCATCGATGCCGCACGAAATGGCAAGGACATCCTTAACGCCGGCAGCGGCCTCTAGGAGCTCGGCCGCACGTCGAGTTGGCGTGGTGATGAAGTTGGCTCGCTTGAGGATGTGCCCGGCGTCTTTCCAGGCGAGCTTCATCATCGGCTTTTCGAGCCAGGTCGGAATGATTACCGAGTACTTGATTAGGTTCTCGGGCATGATGTGGTTCGTGGCCAGCAGGCGGATTCCGCGCTGCTTTGCGCTCTTCGACAAATAGCGCCCCATGATCAGGTGCGACTGCATGTGCACGGCATCCGGCTGGAGGGCGTCGAGAATGCGGTCGGTCTTGCGCTTGAGCGTGAACGGCCACACGAACCGAAGAGTTTCGTGTTGCATCAACTTGTAGCTCTTGATGCGGTGCACGGTCATTGGCGAACCGTCGTGGTTTTCAATGAACGTGCCGTAGTTCTTGTCGTAGGCGGCGGTGATGATGTGCACATCGTGGCCGTGGCGTGCGAGACCGCCGGCTAGGCGCTCGGCGAATCGCGCGGCGCCGTTGATGTCTGGCGGAAAAGTGTCACAGCCGATGACGATTCGCAGTTTGCGATCGTCGTTGTTTTGGACGGCAGTCAAGAGACCTCTTGGAGTTCAGGACCTATGCGGTCAGAAGCGATGAATGGTGACGCAGCAAGTTTACTTTGCGGTGCCTTTGGAGTCGGGTTTTGGGGCTAGTTCTGGATGAACTTTGCTCAACATAAAAACTCCCGAGATGGCCAATAGGGCCGAAAACACGAAGCCTCCGGCAACAAGGATGCTTGCCTGCTTGGCCTCTCCGAGCACGATGATTGCAATCGAGACAGCGACCATCGGGTCGATTACCGTGAGACCGGCAATCACCAGGTCTGGCGGCCCAGAGGCGTATGCGTTTTGCACGAACCAACCCCCGAGGGCCGTCGCGCCAATCAGCGCCAACAGGCAGAACAGCGTCAGCCACTCAAACTGGCCCTGATAGCTGCGCTGGATGACCACCTTGGCGAGGGTTGCGACAAAGCCATACAGCACGCCGGCACCGAGCACGAAGGTTAGGGCGCGGGCTCGCTTGCCGAGCGTAAAGAACCAAATCGAGAAACCGACAATCAGCACGCCGAGCAGCCCGAGCACCGTGCGCAGGTCGTCGTCGGTCAGCACGCTCTCGTGCGCGACTGAGGTGGCTTGCGCGACGAATGTTCCGATGCCAAACGTGGTCAGCCCGATCGCGAGCCAGGTGGCTCGGTCAAGCTTGGTTTTGGTTTTGCGAACGTTCAGCAGCGGCGTGATGATCAAGGCGATGGCTCCGATCGGCTGAACGACAATCAGCGGCGCAAGCGAAAGTGCCGCGAGCTGCAAGACAATGCCCAGGGTCATCATGCCCAGGCCCGATAACCAACGCGGGCGAATCAGGAGGCTTGCGACCTGCTTCAGGTTGAGCGAACCGCGTCCGCGTTCTTTGGATTTGTGCCGTTCGGATACGGCGTCGTTCTGAAACTGTGCACCAAAAGACATGGCCACGGCCGCGAGTGCAGCTAGCGCGATGGCGAGAACCTTGAGTTCTTCGGCTGGACCCACAAACACCTCCCGCGGAGCCTAAGCGTCGCTTTGAGGCGACGAGTTCCACCCTATTTGGGCTGCGGGCAATTCGACGGCAGGCGGGCGGTAAATTTGTCGCATGGCTATTCGACCAATCGTGATCACCGGCAACCCTGTTCTGCACACCCGCGCCAGCGAGGTGACCGTGTTCGACGACGAGCTTCGCACGCTCGTTCGCGACATGTACGACACGATGGACAAGGCTCCCGGAGTGGGCCTTGCCGCGCCACAGATTGGTGTTCCGCTGCGAATTTTTGTGTATGACTATGCCGACGACGATGGCACCGAGCGACGTGGCGTGCTCATCAACCCAACGCTGACTATCGGCGAGGTGGTCGACGAACCAGCCGACGAAGACACCGAGGTCGAAGGCTGCTTGTCGGTTCCTGGCGAGCGATTCCCGCTAAAGCGTGCCGAGACCGCAACCGTTACCGGCGTCGACCTCGACCAGAATCCGATTCGAATCGAAGCCGATGGCTGGTTCGCTCGCATCTTCCAACACGAATTTGACCATCTGGACGGCACGCTCTACGTAGACCGACTCGCCGAACCATGGAAGACCATTGCAACCGAGGTTGTCGAAGACAACGGCTGGGGCGTCGACGGCAAGTCTTGGCTGCCTGGTCGCGACAACCTGGAGGGCTAGGCCCAACCCAGATACGCTCGCAGGGCCCAGGCGACAACCGCGGCTGCGGCGACCATCACGATGAATGGCGCCTTGCGCCAGGTGAGCAAGCCGGCGACTACGAGCGCTGGGATGCGGGCATCGGCGTGCAGTTGGCCGCCGCTGGTGAATCCCTGAATGCCGATCAGGCCTGCCATAAGGGCTACGGTCAAGAGCCCGGCAATGCGAGCAATGACCGGCTTTTCCATGAGCCGCTGGGGCACATACGCGCCGATGATTTTCCAGCTATAGACGGCGACGGCAGCCAGGATGATTGCAATCCAGGTATTCATGGGCGCGACTCCCCCGTGGCCGTCTCAACAGCCGCAACATCGTCGCGACCGCGAACGCCAAACCAGTTGAAGACGCCAAACAAGACCGCAACGCCACCGGCGAGCAGCACGGGCATTCCGGCCGGCACATACGGCGAAACGAACGTGGCAACACCGAGGGCAATTACGGCAACGATGAGCGCCTGACGCTCGCGCAATCTTGGCCAAATCAGACCCACGAACGCGGCAGCCGCGGCTGCGTCCAACCCCCACTGCTCTGGGCTGCCGAGGCTTTGACCGACGAGCGCACCAACAAAGGTGGCGGCGTTCCAGAAAACGTAGACCGCCATGCCGGTCCACCAGAAACCACGGCGCTGATCTTCCTCGAGCTCCTGTGCCGTGCCGACCGCCATCGACTCGTCGATGGTCAGCATCGCGGCGGCCAGCTTCTTGGCACCGAACACTTTCAGAATCGGCACCATGCGCACCGAATAGAAACCGTTGCGGATTCCGAGCAGCCACGCCGATGTGATTGCCGCGGCAAGAGCGGGCGAACCACCCGCAGCGATGGCAACGAACGCAAACTGCGATCCGCCACTGAACATCAGCAGGCTAAGTGCCATAGTCTGCCATAGGTCGAGCCCCGCCGCCGATGACAAAGCTCCAAACGAAATGCCATAGAAGCCCGTGGCAAGCCCCACACCAACCGATGTGGTCAAGAGGTTCTTGTTGAAATTAGCCACGATTTTGACCCGCCTCGAACAGAGCTAGAAATAGCTGGGCACGCGTGGCCAGGCCGCAGCGTCGCATGATCTTCTCGAAGATTTGCCGCACGCGGTAGCGCTGAATGTCGAGCGTCGTCGCGATCTCTTCGAACGGTGTCGTGGCCTCAAACAGATCCAGCACGGCGCGTTCCTTGTCGGTCAGCTCGCCGAGGCGCATCAGGAACACTTGCGATCCAAGGTGAATTGCATCGGATGCGTTCAAGAACTCGAGAATCAGCTCGAAATCGGGTTCACCCGGCGAGGTCGCCACCTCGTGAATCGCCTCGATCAGCGCGTCTGGCCCCTGATCGAGCGTGACTAGCGCCGACGCGCCATCCTTGATCGAGGCAAGCAGCAGGTCGCGACTGAAGTATGGCCCGGTCAAAACAATCTTTGGCACGGGCTGTTCTGCCGAGGTCAGGCGTTCGATCAGGGCCCGTGCGAAGGCGAGCCCATCCATTCCGCGCAGGCGGTGATCGACCACGAGCACGTCGATCAGCAGGTCGGGAATGCGCTCGAGCGCAACCAGAGCGCTTTCTTCTTCGTAGACGACTCTCAGGTCTTTTTGCGAGTCGATGACGAGGCGCCGACCGGCCCGAATGACCTTGTCGCCGTCGAGCAGTCCGATACGAAGCTCGTTTGCCATTGCGTGCCTAGCGCCCAGCGAATTCGCGTAGGTCAGGGAAGATCGCCGACACGGTAAAGCCGACCCCTGGCACGCGGGTTGCCTCTACGCGACCGCCATACAGCGCCGCGCGCTCGCGCATTGCATTCAGGCTCGCGCCCTTGATCGGCTCTACAAGCGCCTTGACGTCGTCGACCACGGTGTAACCCACGTCGGTTAGCTCGCCGGTCAGCGAATCGATGGTGGTGGTGCGGTTGGCAAACTCGATGCCGTTGTCTTTGACCAGCACCTGAACGCCCTCGGTCACCCAACTGAAGTCGATGGTCACGTTGGTGCCAACCGGTGCGTGGTCGCGAACGTTCTGCATGGCCTCAAACACGATTCGGTGAATTGCCAGCTGAGCACCATCGTTAACGAAGAATGGTGTTCCCTCGTGGCGAAGAGTCACATTGAAGCCGAGTTCGCGATAGGTGATCACCAGCTGGTCGAGCTCGTCGATGCCCGGCGGGGCCGCCATCACCTTGTGAGTGCGGTTGAGCATGTCATAAAGGCGGCGCAATTCGGTATGCGCTGCACGAGCCGACACCGCCAGCTCGCCTAGCGCCCGCTCGGCCGCCGTCGGGTCGGTTTTTGCGGCATACAGGCCGCCGTCGGCCTGCGAAAGCACGGCCGAGACGCGCTGCACGATCAGCTCGTTGATGTCGCGAGCAATCTCGAATCGCTCATTCTGTTCGGCAATTTCGAGGTTCAAACGCGATTGCTCCTGAGCCGCAACCGCTCGGTCGAACTGGGTGCCAACGTGCACGCTGCGGGTCATCAGCAGACGACCGGTCAACCACGCCAAAACGTTTACTGAAATAACCAGCAGCGAACCAAAGACGGCTACGGTGATGCGGCCGCCCTCGCTGAAGATTCCCATGCCATAGACCGTGTCGCCAAATGGCAGCGTAAACGCCTGTTGCATAACGACTGCCAGGCCCGCGACCGAGATCACACCTAGGGCGATCAGACGGATGCGCTCGGTCGAAAACGCCGCGATCAGGGCCAGAGTCAGCGACACCG
Organism: Actinomycetota bacterium; assembly: GCA_041168965.1. Lineage (GTDB taxonomy): Bacteria > Actinomycetota > Actinomycetes > Actinomycetales > Microbacteriaceae > Rhodoluna. Next base: position 8,911 of record JBEEJX010000128.1, on the reverse strand, counting down.
ACGCACCAGCGGTGAGCGGGTGCAGGCCAAAGAAAACCTCTAGAACCGAACCGAGTCCAACGATTCCCAAGGCCGAATACGGAAATTGACGAGCAATGACGAGCGAACAGGAAAGCAGAGCGCTGACGGCAAAGGCGGTGAAGCCCTGCAACATTAGGTCGGCACCGCCCAGAACAAGGATTCCGGCAACGGCGAAATAGATGCCCGAGAGCCAGTTATTTGACTGGATCCATCGAATCATCGTCGACCGCCTCAACATTCCCGCGATTCTCGAATCGCTTTTGAATAAAGTTTTGGCCTGAATCCACACGAATTGCGTCGTGGGCTTCAGGCCAAAATGAGTGGCTCCCCGGCTTGGACTCGAACCAAGAACCTATCGGTTAACAGCCGATTGCTCTGCCAATTGAGCTACCGAGGAATGCTTGCGCGATTAGAAACTATACCAGATTCTGACGCGCAAGTGCTTCAGTAGCCGAGATTCGGATCGACGATTCCGACCCAATCCCCCGCGCCGCGATATGCTGCCACGTTTTCGAGGATGCGCACGGCGAACATGCGCAAAACCATCTGGTTGGTGTCTGCGGTGTGCGGCGTGATGATGATGTTTTTCGCCGACCAAAGCGCGTGGCCTTCGGGCAGCGGCTCTGGATCGGTCACATCGACCGCCGCACCGGCGATGGTGCCCGCGTTGAGTGCTTCGACAAGGTCGCCGGTCACGATCATTGGCCCGCGAGCGATGTTCACCAGGTATGCGTCGGCACGCATGAGCCCGAGCCGGCGCGCGTTGAACAACCCCGTTGTCTCGGGCGTCAGCGCGGCGGCGAGCACCACGAAATCGGCGGCTGGCAGCACCGAATCGAGGGCCTCGAACTCAACTACGCTTTGGGCGCCCGCCATGGGGGCAACGTGCTTGCGAACGACTGTCACGCGGGCGCGGAAAGGGGCCAGAAGTTTGAGTAGCTCTTCGGTGATGCCACCACCGCCGACCACAACCACGTTGGCGTCATACAGCGATACGGCGAACTTTTTGCCCCAGCTGGTCGCGCGCACACGCTCGGGCAGAATGCGCCCGAGTGCCATGCAAAGCATTAGTGCATGCTCGGCAACGGGTTCGCGATACGACCCCTTGGCCGATGTGAAGCGACCACCATTGGCGTGCAATGCCTCGTGCTTGAGCACATTGGCAAATGCATCGACGCCCGCGAAAGGCAACTGCACCCATTCGAGTTGCGGATTCGCCGCCAGCAGCTCGGCCAGGGCCTGCGGCTGCGCATAGTCTGTCCAGATCACGGCGCCGACCTCTGGCGACATCGGCACTACCCGTGCGCCGGCGGCCTCAACCGCCTCGACGTATGGCCCAAACTGCTTGGGTTCTATGGCGACGAGATTGCGATCGATGTTCTGTGACATGCGGGCTCCTTAGATCACCTGTGCGCGCAGGGCCCGGCGATCGGCCTCAATCGCGACCAGTCGACGGTTTACCACGGCAAAGGCGGCGGCATCGGCAACCGCATCCATTCGGCGAAGCTGCGCCAATAGGTCGTTTTTTTCGACGTTCAGCGAACGGTCGAGCGCCCCGATGATCACACCGCCGCCGTAGCGGGCCAACTCGGTTTCGTCGGCCGCTGGCAGTTGCTGAACCGCGATTTCGCCGAGCGTCGCGTGCAACTCGACCGGCAACTGCTTGCGCAGGGCGTCGAGCCAAGCGTGGTCGTGGGCCACACCCGGCATAGTTTGATGAAGAGCCAGGAGCGCCTTGGCAAAGGCATTGTGCACCGGATGCGCAAAGCCGATGGTCAGGATGCGCTCAAGCGCGCCAGGCGAGTAACACTCGGGAACCTGAACGATTACCTCGAGCACCTGTCGTTCGATGCGCGTCATTGGGTCGTTTAGGTTTACCGGCGGAAACGCGCGCGCTGCCGGTGCCTCGGCGCCATCTTCGGGTGGCACCTGCGAGTCGTCGAAGTCGCGTGGAGGCGCAACCACCTGCCCGCCAACGTTGCCGCGGTTCATTGCGGCAACGCCGGCCTTGGCGCGGCCACGAATGGCATCTTCTACGAATGCGTGAATCTCTTGCGGGTCGAGGCTCACCCAGGCCGATAGCTCACGCTCGTATGCCGATCGCGAGGTGACATCGCGGATTGCCGCGAGAACCGGGGCCGCAGCCCTGGCGGCCGCGACGCGACCCGCCACATTGCCAAGGTCGAACTTGTCGATGTATTGGCGAACCATGAACTCATAGATAGGTCTACGTGCCGCGATCATGTCGCGCACGGCCTCGTCGCCGCGACTCGAGCGCAGGTCGCATGGGTCGAGACCGTCTGGGCCGATGGCCACGAAAGTTTGCGCCTTAAAGTTGGCCGATTGTTCCCAGGCTCGCATTGCGGCCTTCTGGCCGGCCTCGTCGGGGTCGAAGCAGAAGATGACCTCGGCGGTGCCCTCGGTGCCGCTCGAAAGCAGCCGGTTGATCAGGTTGACGTGCTCCTCGGTGAACGAGGTGCCGCACGTGGCGACCGCGGTTTCGACGCCGGCCATGTGGCAGGCCATCACATCGGTATAGCCCTCGACCACGACAACCTGCTTCTTTTTGCCGATAGCAGCCTTGGCGGTATCGATGCCATAGAGCACCTTGTTCTTGTGATAGACCGGCGAGTCAGAACTGTTGTAGTACTTGGGCCCCTGATCGGTTTCGAGCAGCTTGCGGGCACCAAAGCCGATAACGGCACCACCCTGATCGCGAATCGGCCACATCAAACGACCGCGATAAAAGTCATACACCGAACCGGTCTTTTCGCTCTTGCGAACGAGGGTCGACTCGAGCAGCTCCTGATCGGTGAAGCCCATCGCCTTTAGGTGATTGGTTAGCGCGTTGAAGCTATCGGGCGAAAAGCCGCAGCCGAAGCGGGCCGCCGCATCGCGATCGAAGCCGCGAGCCAGCAGGTTCTCGCGCGCGGGAGCCGCCTCTGGGGTTGCCAATTGTGCCTGATAGAACTCGGCCGCAGCCTGGTTGATGGCCAAGATTCGAGGGCGGTTATTGGCCTCCTTGGCCACCTGATGCCCCTCCTCGTATTCGAGGGCAAACCCGATCTTGGCGGCCAGCAACTCGAGCGCAGTCGGAAAATCGATGTTCTCAATCTGCATCACAAAGCCGAAGACATCGCCCTTAGCACCACAAGACCAGCATTGCCACAAACCCATGTGTGGCGTGACCGTCATCGATGGGTTTTTGTCTGGGTGAAACGGGCAGAGACCCTTGTATGAGTTGGCCGAGGCGCGCTTTAGCTGCACGTAGCCGCCGATCACGTCGACCAGGTCGAGTCGATCGCGCAGCGCCTCTTTGTTCTTTGCGATGGCCATGTCTAAATCCTACGAATGACCCGGCAGACCGTGCTGGCCGTTGGCCTTGGTCACGAGTCGATTGTGCAGCTGCAGTGCACTCTGGTCGGTGAGCGACGCCACCTGATCGACAATCACACGACGTTGGGCGGCCTCGTCTGAGGCCTGACTCCACGCGAGGGTCGAGTATGAGTCGAGCTCGGCTCCGTTTGCCGCCAGAAGCGCGTCGGCCAGCTCGCGCAGAATCGCGCGCTGCCACTCATAGAACGGGCGACGGCTCTCGTGTGACATCAGGAACGCCGACACGATGCCCTTTAGCACGGCGATCTCGGCCTTGACGCTTGCCGGCACAACGAGGATCGCTCCATAGCGGGCAAGTGACTGGGCCGGTGAGGTGTCGACGATTGCCTGGGTCGTGCGGCTAACGAATCGGCCGATGAGCGCGCTGGTTAGATTCTTGAGCTGCCCGAACTGCTGCGGCAATGCGGCATACTCGCGAATCCAGTGCACCTCTGACTGCAGATTGAACATGGCCTCGCGCAATTCGTCGGTTGCGATCGAATGACCATTCCACTGCGAAACCTTGTCGAGCAACTCCCACTCAAACGCCGGATCGTTGAGCAGTCGAACGTCGATGTAGCCCGAAACGATTGCGTCTTCGAAGTCGTGCACCGAATAGGCGACATCGTCGGCAAAGTCCATGACCTGAGCCTCGACAGACTTGCGGCCCATCGGGGCGCCCTGGCGCATCCAGTTGAAGATTGGCAGATCGTCGGCGTATGCGCCGAACTTGACGCTGTGGTCGGCGCCCGTGTCGGCACTGGCCTCGCCGAGCGTCCACGGATACTTGCAGGTTGCGTCGAGGCTCGCGCGAGTGAGGTTTAGGCCCACCGAAACGCCGTCGGGGCCGAGCACCTTGGGCTCGATGCGAGTGAGCAGGCGCAGCGTTTGGGCGTTGCCCTCGAAGCCGCCGATGCCGTCGGCCCACGCGTTGAGCGCCTTCTCGCCGTTGTGCCCGAACGGCGGGTGGCCTAGGTCGTGGGCAAGGCAGGCCATATCGACCAGATCAGGGTTCAGGCCGAGGTCGAGCGCCATTTCGCGACCGATCTGAGCGACCTCAAGCGAGTGCGTCAGACGCGTGCGAGCAAAGTCGCCACCACTCGGGCTGAGCACCTGAGTCTTGGCACCCAATCGGCGCAGGGCCGATGAGTGCACGACTCTGGCGTGGTCGCGAGCAAACTCGCCGCGCGAAGACTGATTGCGTGGTTCGGGAACGAACCGCTCGCGATCGAAGTCGTTGTAGCCGCGTTCGAACGCGCCACGATCAAAACCGAGTGTCATGATGCGAACCTATCCCCCAGAAACATCGAGCTCGGCCTCTTGCAACAACGTGCGCTGCTTGCCTTCAAGCACCTGAGAGTCGAGCCAATTCTCGGGTAGCGAGCATGCCTTTGCACCGCCCAGACGACCGCGCGGCCCCTCGGCCAGCTCGCCCGGATAGGCGACGGCGCGGTCGAGCGCACCAAAGATGTCGTCCATGTGGCTGAGCGATTCGACTCGGTGCAGCGCATCGCGAAAATCGCCACCGACCGGGTAGCCCTTGAAGTACCAAGAGACATGCTTGCGAATGTCGCGGCAGCCGCGTGCCTCGTCGCCATCGAAGAATTCGATCAACAGCTCGGCATGGCGACGGAAGGCATCGGCCACCTCGCCGAGTGTCGGCTGAATCGGGTCGATCGCCGCATTCGAGTTTGGGTCGCGTTGGTATTCGTCGAAGGCCTGCTGTAGGTCACCGAACAGCCACGGGCGACCGAGGCAACCGCGACCAACCACGACGCCGTCTACGCCGGTTTCGCGCATCATGCGGATGGCATCGCCGGCCGACCAGATGTCGCCATTGCCAAGCACCTGCACGTCTGGCAGTGCCTCGCGCAGCGTTGCGATCGAACGCCAGTCAGCGGTGCCCGAGTAATAGTCACTTGCCGTGCGACCGTGCAGGGCAACCGCGGTAACACCCGCGTCGCGAGCGGCCTTGCCGGCATCGAGAAACGTCAGGTGCTCGGAGTCGATACCCTTGCGCATCTTGACCGTCACTGGCACGTCGCCCGCGGCCTTGACCGCGCCCTGAACGATTGCGGCGAACAGGTCTCGCTTCCATGGCAGCGCCGCACCGCCACCCTTGCGAGTGACCTTTGGCACTGGGCAACCGAAATTGAGATCGATGTGATCGGCAAGGTTCTCGGCCACGAGCATGCTCACGGCCTCGGCCACGGTCTTTGGGTCGACGCCATACAGCTGAACCGAACGAATGTCTTCGGTCTCGTGGTGCCCAATCAGGCGCAGCGATTCTTCGGTGCGCTCGACGAGCGCGCGCGAGGTGACCATTTCAGAGACATAGAGTCCGCCGCCGAATTCACGACAGAGACGACGAAAGGCGGTGTTGGTAATGCCGGCCATCGGGGCCAAGACCACTGGGGTCTTGATCTCGAGAGAACCGTATTGCAACGCCGCCTTCGTCATGAACTGTTTTGCGCCTTAGCCGAGCAGCTTGGCGGCCAGGTAGCCGTTCAACTGGTCGAGCGAGACGCGCTCCTGTGCCATGGTGTCGCGCTCGCGCACGGTGACTGCCTTGTCTTCGAGAGTGTCGAAGTCGACGGTCACACAGAACGGAGTGCCGATCTCGTCTTGACGACGGTAGCGACGACCGATTGCGCCCGAGTCGTCGAAGTCGATGTTCCAGTGCTTGCGCAGGTTTGCGGCCAGCTCGCGGGCAATCGGCGACAGCTCTTCGTTGCGCGAAAGCGGCAAGACAGCCGCCTTGACCGGAGCCAGACGGTAGTCGAGGCGCAGCACGGTTCTAACGTCGACGCCACCCTTGGTGTTCGGAGCCTCGTCTTCGTGGTACGCATCGACCAGGAACGCCATGAGCGAACGAGTCAGACCAGCGGCCGGCTCGATTACGTATGGCACCCAGCGCTCGCCCTTGGCCTGGTCGAAGTAGCTCAGGTCACTGCCCGACTCCTTCGAGTGGGTCGTTAGGTCGAAGTCGGTGCGGTTTGCGATGCCCTCGAGCTCGCCGAACTCGCTGCCAGTGAAACCGAAGCGGTACTCGATGTCGGCGGTGCGCTTCGAATAGTGGCTGAGCTTCTCTTTCGGGTGCTCAAAAATGCGCAGGTTGTCTGGGTTGATGCCCAGATCGATGTACCAGTTCAAACGCTGTTCGATCCAGTAGTCGTGCCACTGCTCGTCGGTGCCCGGCTCGACGAAGAATTCCATCTCCATCTGCTCAAATTCACGCGTACGGAAGATGAAGTTTCCCGGCGTGATCTCGTTGCGGAACGACTTGCCGATCTGACCGATGCCGAACGGAGGCTTCATGCGCGATGCGTTGAGCACGTTGGCAAAGTTCACGAAGATTCCCTGTGCGGTTTCTGGGCGCAGGTAGTGCAGGCCTTCTTCGGCGGCTACTGGGCCAAGGAAGGTCTGCAGAAGGCCGTTGAAAGCCTTAGGTTCTGTCCACTGGCCCTTGGTGCCACAGTCTTTACAGACGATGTCAGCCATCGATTCGGCTGGGCGGCCCTTCTTCTCTTCGTAGGCCTCCATGAGGTGGTCCTGACGCTGGCGCTTGTGGCAGCCGAGACATTCGACCAGTGGGTCGCTGAACTCGCGAACGTGGCCCGAGGCCTCCCAGACGCGGCGCGGCAGAATCACCGATGAGTCGAGGCCGACGATGTCTTCGCGGCTGTTGACCATGGTCTTCCACCACTGGCGCTTGATGTTTTCTTTGAGCTCGACACCCAAGGGTCCGTAGTCCCAGGCGGAGCGTGAACCACCATAGATTTCGCCGGCCTGAAAGACAAAGCCACGACGTTTTGCGAGAGAGATTACCGAATCAAGACGGTTAGGGGTTGCCACTTAAACTCCATAGGTTCTTGGCCTGACCGGATGCCAGACCAGTTGGCGCCCACCGAGCGGCGGGCAGAAGCTCAAGTCTAGCCGTTAGGGCCCGAATTAGCCTGCTTGATTTGGCTTGTCGACCGCCCCGCCAAAGCGCCGATCACGGGCACCGAAACGTTCGATCGCCTGCCAAAGGTGCTCGCGTCCGAAGTCGGGCCAAAGGGTCTGCTCGAAGTCGAATTCGGCGTATGCGCTCTGCCAAAGCAAAAAGTTCGACGCACGCTGCTCGCCCGAGCTGCGCAAAAACAGGTCGACGTCGGGCAACCAGTTGCTGTTGAGGTAGTGAGCGATGGTTTCTTCGTTGATGCGCTTGGGGTTGAGTCGCCCCGCGGCCAGATCTGCTGCAATTTGCTTCACCGCGTCGGTGATCTCGACTCGCGAACCGTAGTTGACGCACATGGTTAGGGTCAGACGCGTGTTCTGCTCGGTCAAACGCTCGGCCTCGCGAAGCTCGTTCATGACGCTCTTCCAAAGGCGGGGTTCGCGACCGGCCCAACGAATCCGCACGCCCCAGGCGTTCAACTGGTCGCGGCGGCGACGCAGCACCTCGCGGTTGAAGCCCATCAAAAACTTGACCTCTTCGGGCGAGCGCTTCCAGTTTTCGGTGCTAAACGCATACACGGTCAAGAACCGCACGCCGGCCTCGAGCGCGCCCGCGACCACATCGAGCAGGGCCGCCTCGCCGGCACGATGGCCCTCGATTCGAGTTAGCCCACGCTCGTTGGCCCAGCGCCCATTGCCGTCCATTACTATCGCGACGTGCGCCGGCACAGAGGTGAACGGGGGGCATGACGCGCCGGGGCGGGCGACCGGAAGGTGGCCGTCGATCGGCTGCCAGGCGGTTGTTTCGGTCATTCGCGCTCCACGTGTTGCAGTGACTTTAGGCCTCGTTCGATGTGCCACTGGCTGTATGCCGCAACAATACCCGAAGCCGCAGAACGCGCTCGTTCGCTCGCGTTGTCGGCCAGCTCCCAGTCGCCGGCTAGCAGTGCACCCAGCAACAGGCTGGTGTTCTCGTCAATCACGGCGGCACCGGCCGGCTTGCAGTCTTCGCAAACCACACCACCGGCCTGGATCACGAACGCCCGATGTGGCCCCGGCTCGCCGCAACGCGCACATTCGACAAAGTTGGGTGCCCAACCCGCAATCGACAACGCCCGAAGCAGGTAACTGTCGAGAATCAGGCCAGGGGCATGCTCGCGGTTCGACAGGCTGCGCAGGGCGCCCACGAGCAGCAGGTACTGCTGCGGTTGCGCATCGGACGCCGCCGTCAGCTTTTCGGCGGTCTCGACCATCACCGAAGCCGCCGTGTATGCCGCGTAGTCGTCGATGATTTCGCGACCGTATGCGCCAATCGTCTCGGCCTGGTTGATCGAATCGAGCGTGCGGCCCTCGTAACACTGCAGGTCGACCACCATGAACGGTTCTAGACGGGCACCGAAGCGCGAACTGGTCTTGCGAACGCCCTTGGCGACGGCACGAATCTGACCGTGATAGCGCGACAACAGTGTGACGATGCGGTCGGCCTCGCCCAACTTGTGGGTTCGCAGCACGACTGCTTCGTCTCGGTAGGTAGGCACCTAACGATTATCGGCGCGACTAGCGACGAATGGCGCGG
>JBEEJX010000127.1:0-9006 GCA_041168965.1 Actinomycetota bacterium | reverse complement strand
TCTTCGGCGGTCTGGAAACGCTCGTTGCGATCCTTGGCCAACGCACGCAAAACCACGGCATCGAGCTCGGCCGAAACCAGCTGGTTGAACTGCGAAGGCACAACGACTGCCTCGCTGACGTGCTGATAGGCAACCGAAACGGCGGTCTCGCCCTTGAACGGCGGGCGGCCAGCGAGCATCTCATACAGCAAGACGCCGGTCGAATAGAGGTCGGTGCGGGCATCGACAGTTTCGCCCTTGGCCTGCTCAGGCGAGAAATATTGGGCGGTGCCCATGATGCCCGAGGTCTGAGCCATGGTGGCCGACGAGTCAGAAACGGCACGGGCGATGCCGAAGTCCATGACCTTGACCTGACCCTGCTCGTTGATCATGACGTTGGCCGACTTGATGTCGCGGTGAATCACACCGGCACGGTGTGAGAACTCGAGGGCGGTGAGCACGCCAGCCGCATACTCAAGCGATTCCTGAATCGTGAATGGGCGCTCGTGCAGCATGTCGCGCAGCAGGCGGCCGCGAACGAATTCCATGATGATGAATGGGCGCTTGTGCTGCTGACCCTGGTGGTCGGTGGTCAGATCCTCGCCGGCGTCATAGACGCGAACGATAGTCGGATGCGCCATGCGCGCCGAGGCCTGGGCCTCCTGGCGAAAGCGAGCCTCGAAGGTTGGGTCGTTGGCCAGGTCGCTCTTGAGCAACTTGATTGCAACCGTGCGACCGAGTCGGGTGTCGATGCCTTCATAGACATCGGCCATGCCGCCGCGTCCGATTAGGTTGCCAAGCTCGTAACGGCCGGCAATCAGGCGTGGTGAGTCAGACACGGGGCTCCTTCGTTGAAACTTGTCTAAGTCTAAAACTTGGTGGTCGAGCTATTGGCTCGGCGTTGGGGTTGGCGATGGCGAATCGGTTGGCTGCTGGCTGTCAGACACGTAATAGGTGATGCGAATCGAATCACCCTGATGCAGCGTGCCGAGCGGGGTTGCGTCGTAGACGGTTAACACGCGAGCGTCGGCCGCAGGCAGCGTCGACCCAGGCACGGCATCGACCTGCAGGCCCAGCTGAGTTAGCGCGTTGTAGACGTCGCTCACGTTCAGGCCCATCACATCGGTCGATTTGACTACCACTGGTTCGGGGGTTGCGCTCGCCGATTGGCTTGGGCTAGCGCTGCTGCTCGAAGAACCGCTAGGTGTCGGTGTGCTCGGGCCGGAAGGTTGAAAAACGATTGCGACGATGATGATGATCGCGGTCAGACCCAGAGCCACGATCACTGCGATCCACGGCCAGACCACCGGCGGCTTTGGCGTCGGCGCTGTGTCGGTCTGAATCACGGTGGTGCTCGCGGTGACCGGCGCAGGCTGTTGATACAGCACGGCTGTCGAGGTCGACGTGCGCGGGGCGTGCGGCAGCAACGACTCGGCGCGCACGGCCAGAGCCTTGGCCGACTCGGGGCGCTGGTTTGGCTTCTTGGCGAGGCAACCCATCACCAGGTTCTGCACGCGAGCATCGATGGTCTCGGGCAACGGTGGTGGGGTCTCGTTGATCTGGGCCATCGCGATCGCCATTTGCGAGTCGCCCGTGAACGGGCGGCGACCGGCAAGGGCCTCATAGGCCACGATGCCCAGCGAATAGATGTCGGTGGCCGGGGTCGCCGGCTTGCCGGTGGCCTGCTCGGGCGCAAGGTATTGCACCGTGCCCATGACCTGTCCGGTCGCGGTGAGCGAAACCTGATCGGCAACGCGCGCGATGCCAAAGTCGGTGATCTTGACGCGGCCATCAGGGGCAATCAGCAGGTTGCCCGGCTTGATGTCGCGGTGCACAAGGCCGGCCTCGTGCGCCTCAAAAAGTGCGCGAGCGGTCTGGGCCACGATGTCCATGACCTTCTCGGGTGGCAACTGCTTTTCGCGCTCGAGAATCTTGGCCAACGAGTCGCCCGGCACGAGCTCCATGACCAGGTATGCGCTGCCCGCATCCTCTCCATAGTCATAAACGTTGGCGATGCCCTCGTGATTGACCATCGCGGCATGACGGGCCTCGGTGCGGAAGCGCTCGATGAACGACGGGTCGCCCATGTATTCGGGCTTAAGAATCTTGATCGCGACATCGCGCAGGATCACCTCGTCGTGCGCCTGCCAAACCTCGCCCATGCCGCCAACCGCGATGCGGCTCTTGAGCTGATAGCGCCCGCCATAAACCTGGCCTGCCTCTGGAGCCTGACTGGTCATTTGTTCAACACCGCCTGCATTACCTTGCGGGCGATCGGCGCCGCGAGCGTGTTGCCGCGACCCGATTGGCCCATGCCGCCACCCTTGGCCACCACGACCGCAACAGCAACCTTTGGGTTGTTGGCCGGCGCGAATCCGGTGAACCAGAGCGTGTAAGGAGCACCCTCGCCGTTTTGAGCCGTGCCGGTCTTGCCGGCAACCTCGACGCCCTTGATCTGACCGTTTGAGCTAACGCCGCGCGAAACCGCCCCGACCATCATGTCTTTGACCTTGGTGGCCGTCTCTTGGCTGATCGGTTGCGCAAAGACCTTAGGTTGTGGTTGGTCGATCACCGCGAGGCTCGACGAAAGCACGCTCTCGATCAGGTTCGGTTGCATCAGCACGCCCTTGTTGGCGATGGCGGCGCTGACCATTGCGATCTGTAGCGGCGTGACGCGGTCGTCATATTGCCCGAATGCCGAGAGGCCGGTCTGGGCCTCGTCCATTCCTGTCGGATACACCGACGGGGTCGCGGTGAGCGGAATCTTGACGCTCTTGCCAAAGCCGAAGAGTTCGGCCTGGGTGCGAATGCGATCCTGGCCGAGCGCGATGCCAAGCTGGGCGAACGGCACATTGCACGAGAACCGCAGGGCATCGGCAATCGAAACCGTCGCCTTGCCGCCGCACTTGCCCTCGCCCGAATTCTGCACGTATGTGTTGGTGCCCGGCAGTTTGAACTTGAGCGGGTTCGGCAGCGTCGACTCTGGGGTCCATTCGCCCGACTGGAACGCGGCCGAGGCTACGATCAACTTGAACACCGAGCCCGGCGCATACAAATCGCCAGCGATCGCCTTGTTAATCAACGGGTCGCCCTTGCCCGCCAGCAGGTTCTTGTAGTTGGCAGTCGATTCGTCGCCCGCGTGCGTCGAGAGCAGGTTGGCGTCGAAGCCAGGCTTCGAAACCAGCGCCAGAATCTTGCCGGTCGAAGGCTCGATGGCAACCACGGCACCCTCGAGGCTGCCGAGCGCATCCCACGCCACCTGCTGCACCTTTGGGTCGATGGTTAGTTCGACCGATGCACCCGAAACCGGGGCGCCCGAGAGCACGGCGTTGATCTGCTCAAAGAACTGCTGACTGTTCTTGCCGGTTAGGTATGAATTCATCTCGGATTCGAGGCCGGTCGCACCCTGGAAGAAGCTAAAGAAACCAGTGACCGACGAATACATCGGGTTGGCGTAGTTGCGCATATAGAAGTAGGCGTCGGCGCTCTTGATAGAACGCGCGATTGGCTTGCCCTTGACCAGAATCGCGCCGCGCTGCGTTTTGTATGAGTCATAGACGGCTCGCACGTTGCGCGGATCGTTGGTCAGCGAATCCTGGTTCAAAAACTGGATCGTGCTGGCGGCCAAAAATAGGCTCAAGAACATGGTCGTGATCACGAGCCAGATGCGTTTTAGTTCGCGATTCATGCGTTCACCACCGAGGTTGGCAGTTCGGCGTTGGCCTCGCGGGTTGCTCGCGCGGCACTGCCCGATGAATCGCTGATTCGCAGCAGCAGGCCAAGAATCACCCAGTTGGCAATAAGCGATGAACCACCGGCTGCGAGCAGCGGGGTGGTTAGGCCGGTCAGTGGAACCACGCGGGTGACGCCACCGACAACGATGAAGGTCTGCAGAGCGATAACGAAGCTGAGGCCAACGGCGAGCAGCTTGCTGAAGTCGTCGCTGTGGTTGAAGGCAATGCGCACACCGCGATAGACGAGCAGCATGTAGAGCGCAAAGACGGCAAATAGGCCGGCCATGCCGAGCTCTTCGCCCAGCGAGGCGACGATGAAGTCGCTCTCGGCCAGTGGCACGAGCTGCGGCACGCCACCGCCGAGTCCGGTGCCAAAGATGCCGCCGTGAGCCATGCCAAAGATGCCCTGCACCAACTGGTACGACCCGCCCACGGCGTCATAGTGCGCCGAGTCAAACGGGTTGAGCCACGAGTCGAAGCGACCGCGAACGTAATCCATGATTCGGCTGGCAACCAGCGCACCGGTGATGAACATCGTCAAGCCAACGGCCACATAGATTGCGCGGCCGGTGGCCACATAAATCATGACGATGAACAAGCCGAAATAGAGCAGCGATGTGCCGAGGTCGCGTTGCAGCACCAGCACCAGCAGGCTGGCGCCCCAGATTGCCAGGATTGGGCCGAGTTCGCGGGCGCGCGGCAGCTGCACGCCCAGCACCTTGCGGCCCACGATTGCGAGCGAATCGCGGCGGGTCACCAGATAGCCGGCAAAGAAAACCGTGAGCGCAATCTTGGCTAGCTCGCCTGGCTGGAAGGTCAGGCCAAATGCGCTGATCCACAGGTGCGCGCCATTGATGGTCTTGCCGATGATCGGCAGCATCGGCAGCAACAACAGGGCGATGCCCACGATCATCGCGATGTAGACAAAGCGGCGCAAAAACAGGTGCGTTGGCACATAGATGATCACGGCCGCGGCCGCTGCAAGGGCAACGCATGTCCAGACGACCTGCTTCATCGCGAACAGTTCGTGGCCGCCCGCGGCAATCTGGGCAAGGTCAAGGCGATAGATTTCGCTGAGCCCAAGACCGTTCAACGCGACGGCAATAGGCAAAATCATCGAGTCGGCGTCGCGCGCATACTTTCGAAGAATCATGTGGATGCCACCGGCGAAGGCCGCGAGGGGAGTCCAATAAAGAAACAGGTCGGTGGTGACCTTCTCGATGGTCGACAGCTGAATCTGCGCCAGTTCGAACGCGTTGATTCCGAGCACAAAAATCAGCAGCAGTGCCTCGATGTTGCGCAGGCGAGGCACAACGCGAACGATCTTGGCGATGTTGATCGACGAGGTCAGGTTGCTCATGGCGTCACCTGGCCCGACTGGTCAACGATGATCTGAACCTGTTGTTCGGCGGCTCCAAGCGAATCCGCGGTGAGTTGACCGTCGCTCACCATCGAACCCCAATAGTCGCTCAGGTCGGCGACCCGGTGATTAGTGGTTTCGACCAGGTGGTTGAACTTGAACGGGCCGAGCTCTTCGCGAATGCCTTTATAGATAACGACGAAGCCGTTCTTCTCGGCCAGGTAATAGCGGGTCTGCGTGTAGCCGTAGCCGACGCCGAGTGCGGTTGCAACAACACCGAGCAGTGCCGCGATGGTGGCCACCTGGCGAATGCGACGCCAACGGATGCGACTGCGGGTCTCGAGCAGAATTTGCTCGAGGTATTCCTCGGTGCCTGGCAAGAATTCGGCATCCTGGAAGCCACGACCGATGATGTCGTCGATGATCTTGGTGTTGAAGATGCGCAGGCTCTTGCGACCCTTGCGCTCCTCGATCACGACCTCGTTCGCGCCGGAACCAACGAAGCGCGGCGTTGCCACAAAGTCGATCTGCGCCGTGGCCGGCAGCACATCGAGCACGACAACCGTCACGTTGTCTGGTGCCCCGTGTTCGAGCGTCTCGCCAACCAAGAGCTCAGCGGCCTCGCTGGCCTCGACCCGGCTGATCAGAATCTGGTTGATGATCACGTCGGGCACATAGCCGCACAGGCCATCCGAGCACAGCAACCAGCGATCGCCGGGTTGCGTGCCAACCACCATGGTGTCGATTGCCGGGCGTGCCTCTTGGTCGCCGAGCACGCGCATCAAGACGCTGCGGCGCGGGTGAACCAACGCCTCTTCGGGTGTGATGCGGCCGGTATCGACCAGGCGCTGCACAAAGGTGTGGTCGGCCGTGATTTGTTCGACATGGCCGTCGCGCATCAGATAGATGCGGCTGTCGCCAATGTGTGCAATCACCATTTGATCGCCAACCACGGTCATACCCGAAAAAGTTGTGCCCATGCCGGCGAGCTCAGAGTGCTCTTCTACCGAGCTTGCCAAGACTCCATTGGCGCTCCAGATTGTCTGAACCAGGGCATCGCTGGCTGCCTGGGTGTCGGTGAACTGTTCGTCAATCTGTGCCACGCGCTGGGCAACCAGAGCCGAGGCGATGTCGCCACCAGCGTGACCACCCATGCCATCGGCAACAAAAAACAGGTTGATGCCGGCATAGCCCGAATCCTGGTTGCTCGCACGCACGCGACCAACGTCTGAGATCGCGTGGCTGACGGTCTTGATTGCCATGGCCGGTCTTGTCTAGGCCCGAAGCTCGAAGGTGGTCTTGCCGATGCGCACCGGCGTTCCAACCTTTAGGTTTGCCGGAGTGTTCACTCGCGAACCATTGATAAACGTGCCGTTGGTCGAGTTCAGATCTTGCAGCACCCAGTCGGTGCCAACCTGCACGAGCTTGGCGTGATGCGTCGACGCATACTCGTCGTCAATGACCAGGTCGCTGTCGTCGCTGCGACCGATGGTGATCTCGCGGCGATCGAGTCGCAGGGTGTGCCCCTTGCGGTCGCCCTCGGTGAGCACTAGCTTGGTTGCGTTTGCCGAGCCCAGGTCGGTGACCGTAGGAGCACCGGTGGCCGGAGTCGAAGCCGTGTTGAGGCCGCCGATTGCGTTGACCTGAGCAGTGGCAGTGCCCACCGGCGAAATCGGCGCACTGACAACCTTGGGGGCCTTGGCCGAGGCGATCTTGTTGACCACCTTTTGCCCAAACAGATCCGAGCGAATCACCGAGATGATCGCAAAGATGAAGGTCCAGAGCACCGCCAAGAAGCCGGTGCGCACGATCCAGAGGGCTAGTTCGCTCATTAGTTATTGACCGATCTGGCAACCACGCGAAACACGAACTCACTGCGGCCAGCCTGAATCGCGGTGTCGGCCGAGAGCGGCCCCTCGGCGATCGCGATGCCGCCAATCTTGGTGCCGTTGGTCGAGCCAAGGTCGCGGATGCCCGCGTTCTTGCCATCCCAAAGAATCTCGAAGTGCTTGCGGCTAAGGCCCGAATCGTCGATCTGAATGTCGGCCGACTCATCGCGACCAACTGAGGTGCGGCTCTTGTTGAGCAGGTAGCGCTTGCCGGCAACATCGAGCGCCGGCATCCACTCGACCTCGAGTTTGTGGCTCGACGATTCGACGGTGATTTGACCTAGGGTCAACGATGAATCCTCGACCAACTTGATGGCCAGTGCCGCGCCAAACTGAAAGCCCTGCTTGAGTGCGTGACGCGTGGCCAGGTCGGTTAGCTCGCTGATCAGCGGCTCGCCAAGTGCGGCCATGCGCTCGAAGTCAGCGCGACCAAGGTGCACGGTGAAGGTGTTTGGGGCCAGGATGCGATCGCGACTCAGAATGCTCGCCTTCGAATCCATCTCGGAACGAATGACCGAAGCAATCTCGACGGGCTGCAACTCTGACTTAAAGGTCTTGGTGAAGGCGCCGGTGACGACGCGTTCGAGCTTCTTCTCGAAGTTGTCTAGAAAGCCCAAAACCAATCCTTTGTTCCATTGCCTGAAGCGGGTTCAAGTTTATTCGCGGGCATAAGAAATGAAGGGGATGCGAGGCGGCCAGAACTCTGGTAATCTCGTCAGGTTGCCGTTTTGCGGCAGCGCGCGCGAGTGGCGAAATGGCAGACGCGCTGGCTTCAGGTGTCAGTGCCTTCACGGGCGTGCGGGTTCAAGTCCCGCCTCGCGCACAAACAGACCGAGATTTTCGAATCTCGGTCTTTTGCTTTAAGGGCACTTGCTCTGTCGCTTCGACCCCTAGGCAACGGGCGGGCCCTACGCATCGTCGGGCTCGTATTTCAAAATGTCACCAGGTTGACAGTCAAGTTCCCGACAAAGTGCCTCCAGAGTCGAAAAACGGATTGCTTTTCCTCGGTTGTTTTTCAGCACAAAGAGATTCGCTTGAGTTATGCCAATCCTCTTAGCTAATTCGGCAACCGTCAGGCCCAGACTTTCTCTGAGTTGCTCGAAGTCGACGTTTATCGGCACTAGATGACACCTTCCAAATCTTGTTTAGCATTCGTGGCCTTTGCGAGCAGAGCCAGAAGGCTATTGGTTATCGACGAGACCGCAAGGGCAAAAAACGAAAGTGCGGCGATCACAAACAGGATTGCTGGCGGCAAAGTATTCTTGCCCGCCAACCACGCGCCGATTGACATGAATGAAACAGCCATGCCTAGCGAGGTTAACCAAAGTAGGCGCACCCACTTGAAAACGGTGGTGGAAAACATGCGATCGCGATGAACTAGCCACAGCAGGTAAGCGACTTCGAGCGTGACAAGCTCAAAGGCAATTACCGGAGCGGTGAGGAGCGTTTGGAGGACGGTTGCGTCGCTGCTGAATTCGAGAAATTCGGTTGTGAGGTCGCCCACCCAGGTCGGAATGAATACGACGATTCCACACAGCCCTAGAAGCGCCAAGAGGCCTAAGAGTATGTATCCCGCTCCAGCGTTTATTTTGTCGGTGATTTTCATGGTTCCCCTTCGTTTTTAACATGACTATTGACAAACGATACATCGATAATCAATAGTAAATCACGGGAGGCAAAAGCTTTCCCTTTCAACAACCCGGGGGATGAAAATGATTTCAACTTACTTGGCGCTCGCCTTGGTGGCGTCGCCGCTTCAAGTTCCAACAGACACGGTTACCATTCCTAGCCTTGGCGTGGCCGATGTGGTCACAACGCAGGTTGCAACGGATTCCACGCTGCCCAGCAACGACTTTGTGGATTTGCCTGTCTATCAACAGGACATCTATTCATTTGAAGTGACGCCAGGTGGGGGTTCTGTAGGCATTCGTTGGGGCGATAGGGCCCGCGCCGTATGGGGTTCGAGTTACGCGACTTCGACTTGGGATTCACTAGGTCTGAATGACCCCAAGACGTTATTCAACATCTCCACGGTACGAATCAG
>JBEEJX010000126.1:0-6420 GCA_041168965.1 Actinomycetota bacterium | reverse complement strand
CCCTTAACAGCAACGCCACCCTTGGCAGCTGCCTTGGCTTCTGCTTCTTCAGGAAGAACGTAAAGGGTCTTCAACATGTTGAAGGCCTCGTCTGGGCGAAGTGGGGTTGGGTTCTGTGAGTTGCCAACGAAGCCGGTAACGGCTGGGGTGTGGCGAACCAGTGACCAAGACTCTTCGTTCATGTCCATGCGGATTAGAACGTAACCAGGGATGCGAACCTTGGTGACCAGCTTGCGCTGACCGTTCTTGATCTCGATGGTGTCTTCCATTGGAACCTCGATCTGGAAGATCGAGTCGCCACCTTCGATGGTGAGCTGACGGTTCTCAATGTTCTGCTTGACGCGCTTCTCGTAGCCGGCGTAGCTGTGGATTACGTACCACTTGCCAGGCTGACGACGAAGCTCGGCCTTGAATTCACGGTATGGGTCGACCGGAGCGCCCTCTTCGATCTCGTCTGCAACTGCAGCCTCGACCTCGACGGCCTCGTCGATTGCCTCGGCAACCTCGTGGTCTTCGCGAGCGACCTCAGCGGCGTCGAGTGCCAGGTCGGCCAGGTCGGCGTCGGCCTCGGCGATGACCTGCTCGGTCTCGACGTCCTGAACCTCGGCTACTGCCTCTAGTTCGAGTTCGTTTTCACTCACTTGATGTTCCTATTCGTTCGGTAAGCGTTCGGGCGCTGTTACTTGCTCGGGGTGAACGCGAAGCTCACGCCCTGGTAGAACAGCCAGTCGAGTCCGTAAATCAGAACCATGACTACTGCCACGAATGCCATTACGACACCGGTGTAGTTGCGAAGTTCAGCCCAGGTTGGGCGTGTGACCTTCTTGAGCTCAAGCACAACCTGCTTGAAGAAAAGGCTGGTGCGACCAACGAGACCACGCTTGGCGGCCTTGTCGGCCTTGGCCTGCTCGACCAGATCCTCTGAGGCTTGCTCAAGTTCTTCTGACACGATGGTTCCTTTTCTTTAGCAACAAAGGTGCAAATCTCTTTGCAGGGCAGACAGGACTCGAACCTGCAACCGACGGTGTTGGAGACCGTTGCGCTACCAATTGCGCCACTGCCCTTCGGCGGAAATTTGACTCCTTTGCCCTCACCCGCAAGACACACTTCTAGATTGAATTTCTAGATTGATTGTTTTGCCAGATTAGGCTCCGGAAGTTGTCAAACTACCTCCTAGGAGTTTACCTATCAACCCGCCGAAATGCAAAGGCGAGTTTGCGCGAGCGGCGCATCCGTTCAGGCCGACGGCCGTCGCCGTTGGGTATCCTTGAAGGCGTGACTGACTTCCCACGTATTTCAAAGCGAATTGGTTCGATCGCCGAGTCGGCAACCCTAAAGGTTGACGGCAAGGCCAAGGCACTGCAGGCAGCTGGTCGTCCAGTGATTAGCTACGCGGCCGGCGAGCCAGACTTCGCTACTCCAGCCCACATCGTTGAGGCAGCGGTCGCTGCAGTTCGCGACCCTAAGAATCACCGCTACACGCCGGCCATCGGTCTGCCCGAAATGCGCGAGGCGATTGTCGAAAAGACTCGCAAGGATTCAGGCACCGAGATCACCGCTGCTCAGGTGGTTGTGACCAACGGCGGCAAGCAGGCCGTATATCAGGCCTTCGCGACCCTGCTCGACCCGGGCGACGAGGTTCTGCTGCCAGCGCCATACTGGACCACCTACCCCGAGGCAATCGCCCTCGCCGGCGGCGTGACCGTGCCGGTATTCGCCGGTTCAGACCAGAACTACATGGTGACCGTTGACCAGCTCGAGGCCGCTCGAACCCCACGCACCAAGGTCTTGCTGTTTTGCTCGCCTTCGAACCCAACCGGTTCGGTTTATTCGCGCGAGCAGGTCGAGGCGATTGGCCGTTGGGCCTACGAAAACGGCATGTGGATCATCACCGATGAGATCTATCAGAACCTCGTTTACGACGGCAACCGCGCCGTTTCGATCACCGAGGCAGTGCCCGAGATGATCGACCGCACCATCATGGTGAACGGTGTCGCAAAGTCATACGCAATGACCGGATGGCGTTTGGGCTGGATGGCAGGCCCTCTCGACGCCATGAAGGCCGCGGGCAACCTGCAGTCGCACCTGTCGTCGAATGTGTCGAACATTTCGCAGCGCGCGGCAATCGCGGCACTCACCGGCCCACAGGACGAAGTGCTCGCCATGCGCGAGGCATTCGACCGTCGTCGCAAGCTTGCCGTTGCCGAGCTCAACAGGATTCCTGGTTGGTTGGCGCCGACCCCACAGGGTGCGTTCTATGTCTATTCAGACGTAACCGCGCTGCTCGGTCGCGAATGGCGAGGCAAGCAGATCAACACCTCGCTCGAGCTGTGCGACTTCATTCTGGATGAGGCCGAGGTCGCGCTGGTTCCTGGCGAGGCCTTTGGTCCGTCGGGCTACGTGCGCCTGTCGTATGCGCTTGGCGACGCCCAGTTGCTCGAGGGCATTCAGCGCCTGCAGAAGCTATTCACCGAATAGCCAACCGACCCAAACTAGAAGTGGTGTCTCGCGATTGCGAGGCACCACTTTTTTGCCTAGTCGAGTTCGTGTTCGAACCCGATGAGGTTGGGTTCTGGGTGCAGCTGAATCGCCCATCGCGCCGCAACGCGCTCCTGCACGAAGGTCTTGAGCTGCAGAATTTCGGCAGCCGTTGCACCGCCCCGATTAGTGATGGCAAGACAGTGTTTGGTCGAGAGGCCTGCGCCCGAACCAGCGATGCGGAACCCCTTTGGCACGCCGGCGTTTTCGATTAGCCAGGCGGCCGAAAGCTTGACCGTTTCGCCGTCGTCGGCCTCGGTCTCCCAGCGAGGAGCCTCGAACGGCAGGGTGCGCGCGACTCGTGCCGGCACAACTGGGTTCATGAAGAAACTGCCACAACTGCGGGTGTCTGCGTCGTCAGGATTCAATACCATGCCCTTAGCGGCGCGCTGTTCGAGCACCTCGGCACGACGTTGCTGAAGCAGGGCCGCACTGCCGGCAGGCAGGTCGGTGGCGAACTGAAACTCGACCCAGGTGATTAGCCCGAGGCGACCGCGCTTAAAGATGCTGTCGCGATAACCGAACTTGAGTTCGTCTCGACCGAGGATCACGGTCTGACGAGTTCGGTAGTCGACGAATTCGACGCGCGTGATTACCCCCGCGACGTCTTGACCATAGGCGCCAATGTTCTGCACTGGCGCGGCACCAACCGTGCCGGGAATGCCGCTGAGCGACTCGATGCCCGCCCAGCCGTTGTCGACCGCTAGGCGAACCAGGTCGTCCCAATTTTCGCCGGCCTGCACGCGCACGTGACCATCGCCAAGTTTCTCGACGCCCTTATTGGCCACGCGAATCACACGGAGTTCGGGCACTTCGTCGGCAACCACAAGGTTGCTGCCGCCACCAAGGATCAACCAAGGATCGCCCGTGCGCCAGACCGCCAGAGTGTGTTCGATCAGGTCATCGCGCGAGCGGCAATCGACCAACTCGGCCGGCACACCGCCAACGCCAATGGTCGTGAGTTCGGCTAGAGACGCACCCATGCCTGAGCCTTGCCGAGGACGCCGGCGTCGCTAAAGGTTGCGGTCAGGTCGATGCGAACTCGCGCGCCATCGACGTCGATTTCGCCAACCTTGCCGGTCACTACGAGCACCGCGCCATCGGCGGCGTCGACCCATACCGGCTTCGTAAAGCGCACGCCGTAATCAACGATGCGACCCGCGTCGCCGACCCAGTCGACGGCAACCTGCACGGCCGCACCCATGGTCAGCATGCCGTGGGCGAGCACGCCCTCGAGGCCAACTGACTTGGCAAAGTCGTCGCGGTAGTGAATCGGATTGAAGTCGCCTGAGGCGCCGGCATAGCGCACGAGTGAATCACGCGTGAGCAGAAATTCGGATGAGCCAATCTGCTGGCCGACCTCGAGCGAGTTGATGTTGATGTGGGTCATTATTCGTCACCTCGTACGACGAGGGTCGAGATCGCGGTGCAAACCAGTTGCTTCTCGACGTCAAAGATTCGGGTCTCGAAGGTGACCATCGAGTGGGCACCCAGCGTCTTGACCGAGGCCACGGTCAGTTCGCTCGTGAGCTCGTCGCCGGCCACGATTGGGCGGGCGTGCACAAAGCGCTGATCGCCGTGCACCACGCGACTGAAGTCGATTTCGGCCTCTGGGTCGGCCAGCACAGTCGCGAGTGAGCGCTCCTGAATCACCACGGCAAAGGTTGGAGGCGCGATGACATCGGCATAGCCCGCGGCCTGCGCCGCAAACACATCGAGGTTCACCGTGGAGGTCGATTTGACCGCGTGGGCGAATTCGCGGATCTTCTCGCGACCGACCAGGTACGGCTCGGTGGCGGGATAAGTCTTGCCCTGAACGTTTGGATTAACCACGCGTCTAGTTAAGCACGAGCAAGGCCCCAAAAAGCAGAAAAAGCAGCACCGAAGTGCTGCTTGAATCTGAGTAGCTGGAGCGGGACTTGAACCCGCGACCCCACGATTATGAGTCGTGTGCTCTAACCAACTGAGCTACCCAGCCGCGATACAAAAAAGTGGGCACTAGGCCCACTTCGAGCCCCGAGCGAGGATTGAACTCGCGACCCCTTCCTTACCATGGAAGTGCTCTACCACTGAGCTATCAGGGCGAAGCTCTTTTCATAAACGAAAAAAGCAACCTGAGAAGATTAGCACGATTAGCGCGCCGCTGGCAAACTCCAAATGTTGATCGACATCTTGTCGCCAGGCAGGTGCGCGTTCTTCTTGCCAACCTTTAGCTTGCCGCCGCCGAACAGGTTTACCGCCTGGTCGAGGCCAAACACCGACGACGCATCGAACTTGATGTTGTCGTCTTTGCCGCGAGTGGCAGCAACCAAAACCGACTGCTTCTTGTGCTCGCGCACAAACACAATCGCCTCTTTCGACGCATACAGGAATCGCATTGCGCCGTCGACCAGCGCCGGGTTCTGCTTGCGGATTGCGGCCAGCTGCGCGTAGGTCTCGATCATCGAGGTGTCGTGCGGGCGCTCGTTGTTCCAAGGCAGCGGGGTGCGCGAGTTTTCGCCGTTGAAGCCGTCGAGGCCAAACTCGTCGCCAGCCCAAACCACAGGAATGCCAGGGAATGTGAACTGCAGGCCGGCACCGACGCGCTGCGCACCCTTGCGAGTGAAGGTCTTGAAACGCGGAATGTCGTGGGTGTCGAGCGCGTTCATGTTGTGCTGACGCACGTGCCAAGGAAAACTCGCAATGAAGCGCTTGTGGGTCTCGACAAACTGCTTGCCGTCGAGGACTCTGGCGCCAATGCCCATGTAGGTCAGAAAACCCTTGTTTTCTGGGTTGGCCATCCAGCGCCAAAGCGGCTTGGTGAAGTTGGCATATGTCATTGCGCCCTGCCAGCCGTCGCCCTGCACCTCGAAGCCCGGGTCGCCGGTGTATTCGCCCAGGAGGATCGTGTTCGGCTTTACCTCTTGCATGGTTGAGCGAACGACGCGAGCCACATCCTTTGACATGTCTTGATCCCAGATGCGACCGGTCATGTTGGCCACGTCGATGCGCCAGCCGTCAAGGTTGTATGGCGCCTTGAGCCACTTGGCAACCACCGAGGTCTTGCCTTGAATAAAGCGCTTGCGCAGCTCAGCTGAGTTCCAGTTGAACTTTGGCAGGCTCGGCACGCCCCACCACGATTCGTATTTGCTGTTCTTCTCGCTGAAGTAATAGAAGTCGCTCTCGGGAGCACCCGGCTTGTTGTATGCGGCCTGGAACCATTCGTGCTTGTCGCCCGAGTGGTTCGAGGTCAGGTCGCCGATAACTTTAAGGCCCATCTTGTGTGCGGCCTCGACGAGCGCGATCAGCGCCTTGTCGCCACCGAGCAGCGGGTCGACCTTGGTGAACGACGATGCGTCGTAGCGGTGGTTCGAGCCTGCCGGAAAAAACGGGGTCAGATAGATCATGGTGACGCCGAGCTTCTTGAGGTGATCGAGGTGCTCGATCACGCCCCAGAGGTCGCCACCAAAGAACTGTTCGCTGGTTGGGTAACCGGTACCGGTGACCTCTTCGCCCCAGCCCTTGGCAACCGCCCACTCTGGCAATTTGTGCTTAGCCGCCTGCGCCGAACGCGCAAAGCGGTCGGGGAAAATTTGGTACATGATGGTGCCCGGCCCCCAGGTCGCGCCCGAGTTCCAAACGTTGATCCTGAAGTCGTTGATGTCAGGCTGCTCCATGTCGCTGAAGCCGAGCGTGTTCAACCAATAGACATCGTCGTTCTCGGTGACGAAGCACCAGCGGTAATAGATCGATGGGTTGTACATGGTGAGGGTCGCCTCGAACCAGGTCCAGCCGTCGTTGCTCTTTACGATCTTTGCCGGCGCCTGCAAAAACGCCTCGCCGTTCTCGCTCTGGCGAATGATCACCTTGGCGAGCTTGCCGATCTGGGCCTCGAACTTAGGG